>JBBKVK010000190.1:0-36022 GCA_037968395.1 Saprospiraceae bacterium
CATATTTTACCAGCCTGACCGGCTGGCAGGTTGCTCTTTCAACCCTCATAACGAAGCCCTATCGCATAATCCGGGTTTAAAAATTTATTTGATTAGAATTTGTCCAAACTAACTTAATAGGCATGGTTTTAAAGGTCCAGGATTTAAATATATTATGATTCTTATAACAATAATTTATTTTGCTTTAACATTGTTGTAACTTTTTTTTAGAACAGTCCGTTATATATTTGTGTGTTCAATTATTGAAATTCTGAACACCAAGATTATAATTTTTAGAATGGCTAACCACAGTCAAAAAATATCAAGACATGAAAACTAAAACTATCCAATCTCTTACTATTGCTGTTGTAATTTGTTTTAGTTTAAGTTCGTACTTGTATCTAAATTATAATCTTGTCCCAAATAACGAGCAAATCTCACTTAACGAAATAGAATCTGAAGTCAAAGAAGTACCTAAGACTGATGAAGTGCTCACTGAGTTGACTTTTATGAAAATCATTGGTAAAAAACTAATTGAGGTAATTACTTTTTCTATTTAGATCCAATTCAAGGGCATATAATCAATAATGCTTATTTTACCATAAGTTGTAAAAAAGAAAAGTATCGCATTCTAACTATTTACCTCCAAACGATATCCGATACCATGTACGGTTTTGATATTTAGTTTTTCATTTTCTTTTAGTATTTTTCTAAGTCTAGAGACAAATACATCTATGCTCCTTCCTACGATCACACCTTCTTCTCCCCATACTTGATCTTGAATGTCATCTCTATTTAGGACTTGATTTGGATTCCTAAAAAACAATTCTAATAATTTGCCTTCTCTAAAGGTTAAGATTTTTTCATCTCCATTTGTAACTAAAAGTAGATTTGTAGGGGTGAAGTCAGACCCTCCAAGATGTAAAACTTCAAAAGATTGTTGTGGATCAAGTTTAGATGGTACATCTTCTTTAAGAGATAGTTTAGGGTAAAGATGGCTCACAAATCCGATGAATACCATTAGTACAGATAAATATCCAAATATACCAGATGAAGTTTGGGCTTTCTTTAATGTCAAAGTTATAATATTACATAATGCTTGATGCTCTCTACTTAAACAAGGGATCTGTCTATTCTCAAATGAAAGTAAATTATAACCAAGTAAGATTTCTTTTTTCTCACATGAACTGATAGTTACATGATAATCATTTTTGATTTTGTAATCTAAGATTGCTTGATTTAATAAGACGGGCATTGTATCATACCTAATTCTTTGCTCTACCTTAATAGAGTATTTATTATTTGATTCCTTTGACACTGGAGGTATTCTAGAGGTGCTATCACCTTGAATGAAATATAGGTTATGAGCAGTTTGTCTCAAAGCTAGATTAACACTTTCTTCTTCATCCAAAGGTGGTATTTCACTAACGTATGGAGAAAAAACTTGACATCCAAGAAATAAACATCCTGTCGAGTAAAACAATACTGATATTAATAGCCTTAATTTCATTTTACAAAAATATACCTATTTTTTCTTATTTTACAGGCTTTTACATATCCTTTACATAGTTTTACAGTTTATTTTTGATAAAACATGTGCTATGGTTGATCTTAGCAGTATTAAATAACTTCATTTTTTTACTAAAATCAATATTCTATGAGACATTTTAAATTTTCTTTCCTATTGATTGCTTTTTTTGGGACTTCTTATTTTGCTCATTCACAAACGGGACTTCCAAAATTACTTGAATGGGATACGGATTATAGTGATTGTGCAGCCATCCTATACAATGGCAAAATGTTGGTTGATGAGTACTCACCACAAGGCAAATGTAAGGTCAATGTAGGCATGAAGGGAAAGCTTAACCTATACACCGTAACTTTGTCCGATAAAGGTGGTACACCTAAAAGAAAATTGAAATTCCATGTAGCGATTTTGAATAAAAACACTAATAATATGTGGATGTACACAAAATCTGCTGTGGAAGAAATCATGCTAGAGGACGTCTTAAATGAGTGCAAAAAAGATGATAAAATCATCATACTAAATGTTGATAAATCTATAGCACTGACACATCACGAGATTGAGGTCTTGAGGGGTTGTTAAGACATTAGGTTGAATGCTTTATTATTAAAACTAGAAGCATTCAACCTGATATTATGTTATAATCTTTTGTTAGGACTTCTTAACAAATTTGGTTAAAATCACAATTTGTTGTCCTTCAACTTTGCCTTCGATGTGTTCAGCATTATCATGAACTAATCTGATTTTTCTTACGGCCACTCCTCTTTTGGCTATTAGGCTAGATCCTTTGACATCCAAATCTTTAATTAGAACAACAGTGTCTCCGTTTTCTAGCACATTACCATTGCTATCGATATGAATTACTGGTCCACCAGCGCTGGCTTGAGCCCATTCGGTAGTAACTTCATCCATGTACATCATCCCTACAGCATCTTGTGCCCACCCTTCACCCGATAAGAGTTTTAGTAGTCTATAAGACATGACCTGAACAGCTGGGGTTGGACTCCACATACTGTCATTTAGACACCTCCAATGATTTGTATCTAAATTGGAGGTGTTGTTGATTTGATCACTGCATATATTGCATATAACGATATTTTCGTCGTCACTCGCTCCAGTTTTTGGAGCAACTGTATGAGCAATTAGTGATTCGGCATTTGAACACAATTCACATTTTAATCCACTTCTTTCAGTCAGCTCTGTAGTTAAATTCATTGAAAAATTAAATATGATAATAAAAGATGTATAAACTTATATTCCCATAATAAATATGGTCTAATTTACTCTAATGGCCACATAAACTTGCTCTTCAAATTGTCAGACATACCTTTGTATCTAGAGCCTTGCATCTTATCACCAAGATCACTTTTTTTCTTATTACTGTGGCGTTTTTTATTAGGATTATGAGCAGGTTTAGCTTCCTGATTTGTGTTGTTTTGCTCGTTATTAGAAGTCTTTTTTGGATGCACTTTTTTAGATTGTTGTTTAGAGGCATCTTGACTGTCGGCACTTCTTCTGTTGTTAGGCTTCTGCTTATTATTAGGCTTATCCTCTCTTTTTTCTTTCTTTTGTCCTTGTCCACGACCTTGATTGCCTTTACCATTTTTTCTGTTGGCAAAAAACTCTTGCTTTCTTCTTTGCTTTTCTTTTTCCCACTCTTTCTTTTCAGCGTCTGTCATTGGCTTCTCCGTCTGTGGATATTCTGTATCTGTAGCAGTTTCTATCTGATTTCCGATTAACTTTTGGATATCTTTGATAAATGCATTTTCTTCTGGTTCACATAGTGATATTGCTACTCCGTCTTCGCCTGCTCTACCAGTCCTACCAATTCTGTGGACATAAGTCTCAGGCATATTTGGTACTTCATAATTGATTACATAACTCAACTTATCAATGTCAATCCCTCTTGCTGCAATATCAGTTGCAACCAGTACTCTCAGATCTCCATCTTTAAACTTTGCTAGAGCATTTTGTCTCTGATTTTGAGCCTTGTCTCCGTGTATAGAAGAAGACTTGATATTTTGCTTATTAAGTCTTTTAGCAACTCTATCCGCACCATGTTTGGTCCTAGTAAAGATTAATGCTTGGTCAATGTTTTTTTCTCTCAAAAGTTTTTCTAACAAATCACTTTTAGAATCTCTATTGGTATAATAAACATATTGAGTTATTTTTTCTGCAGTAGATGAGACTGGTGTCACTTCAACTTTAACTGGTTTGTTTAGTATTGTACTTGACAATTCCACAATATTATCAGGCATAGTCGCTGAGAAGAAAAGTGATTGTCTATTTTTTGGGATGATTTTAATTAATCTTCTAATATCATTAATGAAACCCATGTCCAACATCCTGTCTGCCTCATCTAATACAAATAAACTAATGTCGGCAAGCGAAACGATGTTTTGATCTATTAAATCCAATAACCTACCAGGGGTTGCTGTCAATATATGCACTCCCCTGTTTAACTTTGTTACTTGAGCACCTTGCTTAACACCTCCATATATGACAGTATGTTTGATTTTTGTATGCTTACTGTATTCTTTAATATTGTCATCAATTTGTATTGCTAATTCCCTAGTAGGAGTTACGATTAATGTTCTGATTTTTGGTTTGGCATTGTTATCATGCTCATTCTCATTCAATATTTGGATGATAGGAATGGCGAATGCTGCTGTTTTACCCGTACCAGTTTGAGCTACACCTAAAATGTCTCTCTTATTTAAAATTACAGGAATGGCTTTTGCTTGTATTGGAGTAGGTTCTGTATATCCTTTCTCTTTAAGAGCTTTTAGTATTGGCTCTATAATATTTAATTCTTTAAACGTCATTTTATATTAGTTGCTTTCTCTTTGAATGTGAAGCGTTTGAGTGTTTCAAAGAGATTATTTTTCCAAGCAAAGATACTAATATTATAATTAATAATAATATGTCTATAATTTATTGTAAATAAATATTACAAATCATAGACTATCAGCCAGTTGTAAGCAGTATGTTCTTGTTTAATTTTACTTTTATATATCTTCAACTTAATTAATTTATCAATTTCATTGTGTTTCATCTTATAATAATGATATTTGTTGATGCCAAAAACAGGAATTATTTACATACTGATTGCTACATTTGCATTTGCATGGATGAATATTCAAGCCAAGAATCTAAGTAATTTTAATCCTCTTCAAGTTGTTTTTTTTAGAGCTATTGGCACTTTCGTTTTTATATTACCTTACATGTTGATCCAGAAAGTGTCATTAATTGGGAAACAGCCGAAATTATTATTTTTAAGGGCAATCACGGGCTTTTTGTCTCTGGCCGCTTTTTTTTGGGCAGTACAACGGATATCAGTTGGAGCTGCCATTTCCATAAGATATGTTGGGCCTGTTTTTGCAGCTCTTTTATCGTACTACTTTTTAAAAGAAAAAGTCAATCGGTGGCAATGGCTAAGCTTTATAATCGCTTTTTCTGGGGTATTGTTTCTAAAAGGTGTAGATACGAGCCTTGATATGTTTAGTTTTTTTCTAGTGTTGTTTTCTGCATTGATGGTGGGCATTGTTTTTGTTTTGATACGATATCTATCTGCTAAGGAGCATATATTGACGATTATATTTTATTTCATGGTAGTATGCATCATAGGTAGTTTATTTTCTGTACCATATTGGAGGTGGCCAGTATCTGGAGAATGGTTTTATGTATGTAGCATTGGAGTATTTGGCCTCTTTGGGCAAGTACTCATGACACAAGCTTTTAAGTTAGAAGAAACATCCACTTTGGCTCCTTTCAAATACATGGAATTGATTTATGCGGTAGCAATAGGATTTTTCTTATTAGGCGAACACTATACCATTGGAGCATTATTGTCTATGGGATTAATCATCTTTGGTATGGTATTTAATGTGTACTCCAAACGATGGAATTGATTACTATTTTGGTTTTAGAATCGCAATAAACAACTTTATAAACAGCTACCATCATCTCCACCGATTCTCTTCAGTTTTGTTGGTTTTGCTGTTAATCTGATTGATTCTTAATATCGAACTATTTTAATTGCCTTGCTATCATCTACAATCACCAAATATATGCCATTTTGATATTGACTAAGATCAATACTTGTGCATGATTTTTTGTTTTCATAGATTAGCAACCCTAGAGTATTGTAAATTTTCAAATTAGATGCTTCTTCATTTAGAAAAAATTGCCCTGATGTAGGATTTGGGTATCCAAAACTATTTGATGGTTTTAAATCCATTGTGTTAGAAGGGAAAATGTATTCAAATGCACCCATATCAGTATTAACACCTTGAGGCCTTAATGTGCCAAGAATATCAAAAGTGGAAGCTTGTGAATCCTCGCCCTGATCAATAGCATTACTGCTGGGTATCAAGTTGAAATCATAAATAGTATAGTCCACAAAATTTTCATCATAAGACTGGTAATCTTTTATAAGCAAATTTTTAAATGTACTAGTACCAGTCACAACCATGGTATTAGTTATGTTATTTGCGACAATGTTGTTTTTACTTTCTGTTCCATCCTTGTGAGGGTTGATTCTAATCCAAGACGGACCCGGAGTAATATCAGGCGTGGGATCTATGACAGTATTGTTTCTAATAATACAATCAAAAGCACCATAAAGGCTTATCCCATGCCAGTGATCTACAGATATCACATTATTTTCGATGATCCAGTTGTTAAATGGGCCGTCAAAGCAGCCTATCCCTTGGAGTGTTCCAAGTAGTGGCTGATTTGGGTCTTCATAATTTAAAATGGTATTGCCTCGTATGATTACATTTCTAGTATCATAAGTGCCCAAGTTAAATGACTGAATTCCATCATCATGATTATCATTGATTTTGTAGCAATTTTTGATTGTATTACCCTCGATTACGATATTTGGCCCGAGTGCTCTCATTCCATCACCTGCAAAGTTTTCAATGGTATTATTTAAGGCTATCAGGTTTTTACCTACCAAAGAAATTCCGAAATTGACATTTAAAAGATGACAGTTTTCTACAAGTACACTATCACCAACTATTGACATCCCTGTCCGACTATTAGACAACCAGTCGTCTTTGGACCAAGGAGTGGAGTTGGCAGTTGAGTATAAGTTACAATCCTTGATGTGCAGATTATTTATAGGACCATGCCATCCATGAGATTGCAAATACATAAGATTTGAGGTCAAATATTCTCCATAAGGTTCACTGCTTATGGTCAATCCTTCAAATCTCCAATTGCTGCCTGCAGTAAGATTTATTTCACTGATTATTGGTTGGTGGCCATCCATAGCTTTAATCGTGATATAAGATTCATTAAATGATCCTCTTTGAAAAAACTTACCATGTAGTCCACTTAACACTATGAGTGTGTCTCCTGCATGAATCGGTCCGTTAGTATTTTTATCTATGAAGGTACTCGTTGTCACATCATAAGGCAAGGTATAACCTCTGGTATGGATTAAGTTAGCATTTATTACTTCCTCGAGGGTAGACCAAGGTAAAAGAATGCTACCATCATTGGCCATAGAGCCATTGGTAGGGTCAATATAGAATGTGTTTGCAAAAGCCAGTTGGCTAATTGTGATTACAAGGATAATAATTGTAGAAATTCGACTCATTTATCTAATCTTTTTAGAAAGATAAGGTATTTTGATAAAGTGCTGTTCGAAAGAAAATATTTTTATTAAAATGCAAAGATTTTGAATTTTGAATCTTGGTTTCATTAAATGACTGTTGATCTCAGTTTCGAGTTATTCGGTATGATTTCAAAAGTTGTTTTAGAATTACATTATACTGGTAGAATATAATTATCGTATTTTTACTTTTAATATGACTAAACCAACAATTACCAACTAAAATAAATATGCCAAAAGTAGAAGTACAGATAGATGAAAGTTGGAAAATTGCACTTAGTTCTGAGTTTCAGAAGCAATACTTTAAGGAGATAAAACAAACTTTATTAACTGCTAAGAAAGATGGTAAAACAATCTACCCTAAAGGCTCAGATATCTTTAATGCATTTAATATAACCCCGATAAATAAGGTAAACGTCGTTATTTTGGGGCAAGACCCTTACCACAATCCGGGGCAAGCGATGGGTTTAAGTTTTTCAGTCCCAAAAGGAGAAAAAATACCACCTTCTCTCAAGAATGTTTTTAAAGAAATAGCTGCTGATGTTGGTTGTGATATTCCAGACCATGGAGATCTTACTTCGTGGGGGCAACAAGGCGTTTTTTTACTCAATGCTATGTTAACAGTAGAGCAAAATAAACCTTCTTCACATAGTAAGATTGGGTGGCAAGATTTTACAGATGCTGTTATAAGTACCATTTCTGATCTGAATGAAAATGTTGTCTTCTTACTTTGGGGAAAGTTTGCTGAGAAAAAATCAACATTAATTGATAGCAACAAACACTTAGTTTTAATATCAGCGCATCCTTCCCCTTTAGCTGGAGGGGCTTTTTTTAACAATCATCATTTTTCTAAAGCTAACGAGTACTTGGTAGCAAATGGGAAGACCGTTATAAACTGGCAAATATCATGAATACACAAAACGAATTTAATAAAATGATCAAGATAGTGACTATCTTAGGTGCCTTGGCTGTAATATTGGGCGCATTTGGGGCTCATAGTCTAAAAGCCATGATTTCTGAGCAAAGACTTTTGGCATACCAGACTGGGATTAGTTACCAATTTTATCATTTGATAGCCATGTTGGGTATAGCAATTTTATACAAGCAAGGCTCTGGTCAAAATCGTTTTCGACGAGCATTTTATTTGCTTTTAGCAGGAATTGTCTTTTTTAGTGGGTCATTATACTTATTGGCTATCCAAGAAGTGATTAATATAAATTTATCTTTTCTTGGTCCTGTCACACCGATTGGTGGTTTGCTTTTCATTGCTGGATGGGTCTATCTATTTATAGGTGCCAATCAAAAATCTTCAATAAGTTGATGAATTGATTAAATTTGCCATTCAATAAGAAAATTAAAAACAGAAATGGCAAGAATTTACGATAAATATAAAGATGCAATGGCCAAGATTGCAGACATTAATCACTCGATAGCAGTCTTAAGTTGGGATAAAGAAGTATACCTGCCGGAAGGCGGAAACCGATTTAGATCTAGACAAATTGCCACATTATCTGGTATTGTCCATGAGGAATTTACCTCCAAAGAAATGGGTGAATTACTTAAAAAGCTGTCAGGAATGAATTCGCTGAGTAAGGCAGAGTCCAAAAACGTTAAGGTAACTGTAGAAGAATACCAAAGAGCAACAAAGTTTACCAAAGACTTTGTCATGAAAAAATCTATGGCTGTATCGGAGGCCTTTCAGGCTTGGGAGAAGGCAAGGGCAGCTAATGATTTTGCTGTATATGCTCCTGCTTTGGATCCACTTATCCAAATAGTAAAGGAAGAAGCCAAAATATTGAACAACCCTACACATCCATATAATGCGTTGCTGCATATGTATGAGCCAAATCTAACCGTCGAAAAATTAGATGTTGTTTTTGACGATGTAAAAGAAAAAATCCTACCCTTGATCAAAGCGATTAAAAAGGGTAAAAAGATCAATAACAAGTTCTTGTTTAAAAAGTATGATCATTATAAGCAATGGGATTTTGGACTACATGTATTAGATTCGATGGGCTACGATTTTAATCATGGCAGGCAAGATGTTTCTACCCATCCATTTACCATAAGTTTTTCGCCAGAAGATGTTAGAGTGACTACCAGGGTAGATGAGCATGACCTTGGTAATATGACATGGAGTTGTATTCACGAAGGTGGACATGCTTTGTACGAGCAAGGGTTAAATCATGATGACTATGGCTTGCCTACAGGGAATGCCATCAGTTTGGGTATTCATGAGTCTCAATCTAGATTGTGGGAAAATAACGTCGGCAGGAGTTTGGCATTTTGGAAACACCAATACCCATACCTACAAAAGCAGTTTAAGAAAAACTTGGAGCATGTAAGTTTATCTGAATTCTACAAAGGAATCAATAAGATAAAACCAAATTTGATAAGAACTGAAGCAGATGAGCTCCATTATCACATCCACGTAATGATCAGGTATGAGATCGAAAAAGAAATCATGGAAGGTAAAATTGCTACGGTTGATTTGGCTAAAGTTTGGAATCAAAAATACAGAGACTATATGGGTGTCAATGTGCCGGATGACTTAAATGGGGTACTGCAAGATGTACATTGGTCACATGGTAGTTTTGGGTATTTTCCTACATACAGCTTGGGTAGTTTTTATGCTGCACAGTTTTATGCCAAAGCCAAGCAAGATATTCCTAAGTTAGGTAAGAAGATAAGTAAGGGCAAAAATCAACCTTTATTAGATTGGTTGAGAGACAATATCCATCAATATGGCAGATTATATGAAGCCGAAGAGTTGTGTAAGAAAGTAACTGGTGAGGTCTTAAATATTGATTATTTTGTGAAGTATGCCACTAAAAAATACAAAGAAATATATAGTATTTAGCCATCTAAAAACTTACTATTGTTGCACATTATACTAAGTGAATAGCTTAAGCATTTTTTGTTTAGCGGCTACGCCTTGGTTTATATGGTCTTTGACCACTTGTTTATTCGTTTATACTATGCTGATTAACAGTTAAGCCAGTACATTTTTTTTAAAATAAAAAATAATCAATGATCAACTTTTACAATCTTTATTGGTAATATTCCTTATTTTTTTTACCATTAAGGACTTTTATAATAAGGAAGCAAATAAAAGATTAAGCAATCATGCATTTTTAGACTATTGCACTTTTATAAATCTTTTGATAAGTAAAATATCAAATTTCTTAAGAAATCCAACCTCTAGCAATAGACTTCTTACTGTAATACCAAAGAAACATAGCTATCAGGATAACCATAAGAGGCAACATCATGTCTTTCATAGTCATCTCACCCATCATAGTAAATACTACAGATCCCATTTGGACTAAAACTGCGATTAAGGATACTAAAAATAATTTTTCTGACCAAGCTTTACGCATTAGTAACCCTATTGAAGCGATAATGCCTCCAATTGTGGCAATACCATACATAATTTTCATCCAAATGGGATTGTCGAGATATCTGGCTTGTTGCTCTAATGGTAGTAAAGAAATCGCTTCCTGAGTAATTGTAATATCTGTATAAAATGCGAATCCACCCATCAAATTCCAGAGCAAGGCTATTCCTGCTATAAGCCAAAATGTGATAGGTAGTGAGTTTGTTGTGGTATTCATCTTGTTTCGTTGTTTAGTTTGTGAGGACAAATTAGGGATTATACCTGACCTATGCAAGAGATAAGCTTACATCAAGTAATTTTATAGAAAATCTTAGAAAAAATCATATTTTGATTACTTTGTCAAAACTAACCTCTCCAAAATCATCGGTAAATTTTAACAAGATTATGGATTCATTAATATCCTCTATTGATATGCTTTCGCTTCCTTTTTCGGAATATTCTGTAAAATATTGCTTGCCACTGATGCCTATTAAGTCTAGAGTACCATCTTGATATAAATCTACAGTAAGCATTCCTGTTTGGATAGGATTTGGGTAAGCCTGCAGTACTTTAGTGCTACTCTTTGGATCTGTTTTACTTCGAGGAGCTACATTGCTAAGATGTATAAAAGGCTTATCCACCCTTAGCCCTGTAAGCTCTAAGTACATACTCTCGGAGATTGCCGCATAAGGGTTTCGCTTTATATCGTTTAGGTACATACTTAGTATTTAGATTAAAACTAATAAGATTTAATATTATTTAGCATAGATTGATATTAAATATTGTCTTTTAGTAATTAGAGTGACAATAAATCAAGTAAACTTCTTCTTTGAAATAAGAAATTAAATTTTCTCATTTGATATTATTTTTCTAAAATCTCATTAAATTTTAGACAAGTTACCTTACATTTGATAATATGAAAATCAGATCAATCGAGATGCTTTGTAATGATATAGAAAGCCAAATAGACTTCTTTCAGAATAAAATGGGTTTTGAAGTTGAATTGGGTAAAGGATCGTTTCATTTTATTGCTGGTTTTACTCGAATATCATTTATAAAATCGGATAAATATAAAAGATACCACTATTGTTTTCTTATACCTTGCAATAAATTAGCAGAAGCAAAGCTATGGTGTAAAAAGGCAGATATACCTTTGATCATAATAGATGGAAAAGACGAACAACGTTTTGAAAGCTGGAATGCAAATTCTATCTATTTTTACGACGGTGATGGCAATATAGCTGAGTTTATTGTTAGGCATAACCTCCAAAATGATTCTAATAATGATTTTGATTCTACTGAAATAATTTGCCTTAATGAGATTGGTATGCCTGTCATTGATATAGGAATGACTCAAGAGTATTTAAGCTCAAAAACTACGATTGAACCTTGGAAGGGTGATACAACTCGATTCGGAACCCAAGGCGATGAAAATGGTATATTTTTACAAGTGAATCCTCAAATTAAAGAAATCTGGTTTCCTACCAATGATAGAATAGAAATGGCTCCTTTTAAAGTAAATGTTAAAATAGAATCTAGAAGGTTTGATATTTGTTATGAAAATGGAGAGGTAAGTGTATCGTAATGTTTTCAGTGTATTAATTTTGAAGTTTTCGGGATATTTAAAAATAATTTATTTTTTATCTGATCTAATGAAATTATATTTAATTAATGTCGGTTATTGCGTTTTTAATCATAAGAAGGATAATGAGAGCATTGATTCATTGTTAAACAATTATTAGTACATAATGCCTATAAAAACTATTAAACCAGGTTCATTTGAAAGCGAAAACCATTGGTATCCAAAGGCTTTAAATGCTACGATTCATCCGATGGTAAGTTTTTTCTTAAATCTATCGAAGGAAAGAATTATCAATAGGTATTGTCATTTACATCCAAAGGTTAACAAGGCTAAGCTTACAGAAATACTTGATTATCAATGCAAGTACTTTTTGTGGGGTGGCGCAGACTTGATCAATTCTACTTCTGCTGGCGGTAAAAGGCAGATGGTGGTAATCGAAAACAATTCTTGTCCTTCTGGCCAGAAATCTATGCCACTTTTGGATGATAATCAAGAGCAAGGTTCATACAAGCTTTTGATTGAGCGAACATTCAAACCAATGTTAAAAGGTAAGAACAATACTGGTAAACTGGCATTACTTTATGATAAAAACTTTGTAGAAGCTTCTGGATATGCAGCAGTAATAGCAGATGTCATGAATGAAGACGTATTGCAAATTCCTTATTTTAATGGTGAGAATACTGATCATATCAAGATAGAAGATGATACCTTTTATGCAAAAAATAATGGTGAATGGGTCAAGCTAAGAGCAATATTTAGATATGTAACTCAAAAGCCGTGGAATAGGATTCCTTTGCATTCAAAAACACAAATACTAAACCCACTAGTTGCTTGTTTAGCAGGTGGTAGAAATAAAATGGTAGCAGCTAAAGCCTACGATATATACAATACAGAGATACATGATTTTGGCCTTAAAATTACGACACCTGAAACCATTTGGGATGTAAGTAAAGCAGAAATACCGCTTTGGGTAAAGAAGATGGGTGGCCAAGCTGTTATCAAGATCCCTTATAGTAATGCAGGTCAAGGAGTTTATACGATTATTAATGATAAAGAACTCCAAAAATTTATGGAGTTGGATATCGAATATGACCGTTTTATTGTCCAAAGTTTGATTGGCAATTACAACTGGAGTTCGACGAGTAGTTCTGGTAAGTTTTACCATGTAGGTACTATTCCCAATGCAAAAGGAGAAACATTTGTCACAGATATCAGACTGATGGTGAGCAGTTCAGATAGCGGGATCAAACCATTAGTAGTGTATGCAAGAAGAGCAGACAAACCACTTACTGACAAAATTGAAACGGGAAGTGATAGCTGGAGTATGTTAGGTACTAATTTATCTGTCAAAGAAGGTGAAAATAGATGGAGTTCAGATACCCATAGACTTTTATTGACAGATAGAAGGGATTTTAACAAGCTGGGTTTGGGATTAGATGACCTTATTGAAGCATATATCCAAACGGTGCTTTCTACTATTGCCATTGATAAGATGTGTATTGCTTTATACAATAGTAAAGGTAAGTTTAGGAGTAAACTATTCAAGTCTCTAAATGATGATGAAGCATTGTTAAAAGAAATATTAGGTTAATTTGGAATCAAAGAAAACATATAAGATACTTGTATTAACGGACCATAGCAATCATTCTAAGGAGAACTCGCTTTATGATCTAATCAATACTATGTTAGCTCATCCTCAATGTGGCAGTATAGATATTGCTAGCCGAGGAGTCGCTCATAATGATGATTTTTTCTACAATGAAGATTCAAATGAGTTGTATGCAGTATCTATTGCAAATGATTTCTGTTATGAAGAAAGTGGATCTTACTTTAATCAAGGATTAATAAAGGTTGATTTCAGGTCATATGACCTGATCTTTTTGAGAATGCCACGACCTATTTCTGACGAGTTTCTAACTTGGATAAAAACAAAAAATAACAAAGCAGTATTTATAAATGATCCTATTGGTATTATTAATACTAGCAATAAACACTTTTTATTAAAGGTAAAAGAACTTTGTCCACCTATTGAATTTGTTTCTACTTCAAATGAAATCATCAAGTTTGTTTTACAGCACAGTAAAGTTGTACTAAAGCCATTACGTGGATATGGCGGTGCTGGTATATTAAAAATAGATGGGAACGAAGTTGAATGTGAAGGTAAAACTTATGGCTGTATAGAATATCTCAAAGATCATCAGGAAGAAATAGAAGATGGATATCTAGCTATGAAATTCTTGAAAAATGTATCTAATGGAGACAAGAGAATACTAGTAGTTGGGGGTGAAATATTAGCTGCATCTTTGCGATTGCCAGCTGAAGATAGTTGGCTTTGTAATGTAGCACAAGGGGGTAAGTCTGTAAAGACAGAAATCACAAAAGAAGAAGTAGAAATAGTAAAAGTCATCGCACCTTTTATGAAGGAAGAAGGAATCTTGATTTATGGCATTGATACTTTAGAGGATGATACTAACAAAAGAGTATTGTCTGAAATAAACACCTTAAGTATAGGTGGGTTTTCACAATCTGAAAAACAAACGGGATTGCCTATTTTGGCAAACACAATAGATAGAATATTTATATATGCAGACGAAAAAAGCTGATAGTAAGATACCAATGATTTTAGATATTACTGAAGAAAATACACCAAAAGGATGTATTCGAAACTATTGGTTAAAGATCATAACAGATGGATTTAATAGTCCAATTTGCATTCCGTTAATGGTGGCAAGAGGAATGGGAGATGGCCCTACTGTAGGAGTTACTGCTGCGATACATGGAAATGAATTAAATGGGATCTCTGTAATCCAACGACTGTTTAATGAGATAGATCCTAAAGAGTTAAATGGGACTATCATGGGTATACCAGTTGCAAATGTACCAGGTTTTTCGAGAGGTACGAGACGATTTAATGACAATGTCGATCTCAATCACATTATGCCTGGTAAACCAAATGGTAACATCAGCGAAGTATATGCTTATAGGTTTGTAAATCGAGTTGTGAAGCAATTTGATTACCTTTTAGACTTGCATACAGCCAGTGTTGGGAGGAGTAATAGCTATTACTTAAGAGCAGATATGAATATTCCAATAGTAAAAGAGTTGGCGTTGCTTCATAATGCAGACATCATAGTACATAACCCTCCATCAGATGGAACACTTAGAGGTGCAGCTGGTGAGATGAATATCCCAGCCATTACGTTAGAAGTCGGTAATCCAAATACTTTTCAAAAAAGAATGATTAGGAGTGGAGTTGACGGAATACACAATGTGTTGAGTTATCTTAAAATGATTGATGACGAATTAATATTAACTGATAAAAAAACTGTAATTTGCAATAAATCATATTGGTTATACACAGATATGGGAGGATTATTATCAATTAATGTAGAATTAAGAGACATTGTCAAAAAAGGCGAGGTTCTTGCTACACTTAGAGATATCTTTGGCAATAAAGTAAAAGAATATACGTCTCCAGAAGATGGAATAGTTATTGGTAAAAGTGTAAGTCCAGTTAATCAGTCAGGAGGTAGAATACTGCATCTTGGGATTATGGATAAATAAAAATATATTATAATTTAGCAAAAATTAGTGTAATGTCTAAACCTAAAGTAATTAAAGACTACGAAAAGCTCACAGAAGAAATTATCGAGCAGATAAAGTTAGCATACCCAACAGGGTTTTCGGAGCATTTGATATCAATAACCAATATTGATGGTAATATAATACAAGCTCTTCCATTTGAAACTGAAGAAAAACATTATCTTATTAGAATGACAGTAGCTAAAGCTGAACTGTTGGTAGAAGAAGATGATGACTTTGATGATGAAGGTAATTTAAGACCTAAAGTTAAAAGGTTATTTGAAGAGAAATATGAAGATGATGATGACTCTACAGATTTTGTAGAAGAGATTTCAATAGATGATATGGACGGCGAGGAATTTGATATTGCAGATGAATCTACAACTGATAATTATTAGTCTCCTTTTAGCTTATTTTTCAAATTCTTCTTCCTTTTTTTTAGAGATAGTAAAATTATCATTTCCTTTGGGGAAGATTTCTATTTGAGAGTTATCTAAAGTCATTTGGTTTTATTCACTATAAAATTCATTGAATGAAAAACACCTATTTTGATCTGATTGATCAAAGTTATTACTTCCCACAAGAAGGATTTGATATTAAAGATGATGAGCTCAGGTTTCACGGAGTATCATTAAAGTATTTAATAGAAAAATATGGCACCCCATTTAAATTAATGTATTTGCCTAGGATAGGAGAACAGATTAAGAAAGCCAGAAATTTATTTAATAGAGCGATTAAAAAACACAAATATAAGGGTAAATACTATTATTGTTACTGTACAAAATGTTGCCACTTTTCTCATGTCGTAAAATCAGCTGTAAGAGAAGGAGTACATCTAGAGACTTCATCTTCTTTCGATATTGATTTGATATATGAGTTGTTTAAAGAAGGAGAAATTGACAAAAAGGTAATCATCATACACAATGGTTATAAGACAGAAGATTATCTTCAGAAAATAGTCAGATTAAATAAAGATGGTTTTAGAAATTCTATATTAATATTAGATTCCAAATCAGAATTAGCTCGAGTAAAGAAGTACGCTAAAACATTGACTTCTCCCATCAAGATAGGCATTCGGATGGCAATTGATGAAGAACCACAATCGGCATACTATACCTCTAGGTTAGGTATTAGGGCAGCAGAAATTCTTGATTTCTATAAAGCCGAAATAAAAGGCGATAGTAAGGTGTCTTTAAAAATGTTACACTTTTTTATAGATTCTGGGATCAAAGACAACATGTACTATTGGGGTGAATTTCAAAAAGCAATAAAACTTTATGTTGACTTAAAAAAGTTGGCTCCAGAGATGAAGGCAATTGATTTAGGAGGAGGTTTCCCTATTCGTAATAATTTAGGCTTTGAATATGATTTTGAATATATAATCAATGAGTTAGTTGGCAATATTAAATCTGCTTGTACGGATGCAGAGATAGAAGACCCAGATATTTTTACAGAATTTGGAAAATATACTGTAGGAGAGAGTGGTGCCATTATATTTAAAGTGTTGGAGCAAAAGAAACAAAATGATGCCGAACTTTGGTATATGGTTGACAATAGTTTGATGAACACCATTCCTGACGCTTGGTCTATATTAGAAAAATTCATACTCCTGCCTGTTAATAAGTGGAAAAATGAATACGTCAGAGTCAATATTGGCGGTATAAGTTGTGATCATTCAGATTATTACAATTCTGAAGATATGAACCAACAAATATTCTTGCCAGCCTATGACGAAAAAGACAAAGAACCTCTATACGTTGGGTTTTTCCATACAGGAGCTTATCAAGATTCGATTAGTGGATATGGTGGTATAAAGCATTGTTTGATTCCAGCACCTAAATTAATTGTGATAGACAGGGACGAAACTGGTAACTTTGTAGACACTGTATATCGTAATGAGCAGACAGTTGAGGAAATGCTCGAAATATTAGGTTATAATATTAAATCAGAATAATGGACAAACAGACATTTGGCGGCATTCCAGAAGAATTTGCACAGAAAGATAAATCTTCAATATACTTGCAATCCATACCTTATGATGGCACGAGTACTTGGGGTAAAGGAGCAGACGATGGATTTGGTGCATTTATGGATGCAGCTGAAAATATGGAGTTATACGATATCGAAACAGATAGCGAAGTATATAAAAAAGGCATTTATTTGCTCGACTCTCCTGGTAGTTTTAAATCACCAGAAGAAATGTTTGAGTATACTTATCAAAACACCAAAGAGTTATTAAAAGACAATAAATTTCTTACTTTTTTTGGAGGCGAACACTCTATCAGCATTGGTTTGATTAAAGCCCATTACGAGCATTTTAAAAACCTAACAGTACTGCAAATAGACGCTCATGCAGACCTAAGACCAGAGTATCATGGCACTTTATACAATCATGCTTGTGCAGTATATGATGCGAGCAAAAACTGTAATTTGATACAAGTTGGGATCAGAAGCATGGACATCATCGAAAAAGAACACATGAATTATGAGCAGACTTATTTCTCTCACGATATCATTGGTCGTAAAGGGTGGATACCAGAAGTGGTAAGCCAAATGACTGAGAATGTTTATATTACTGTAGATTTGGATGCTTTTGATTCATCTATCATGCCAGCTACAGGTACTCCTGAGCCTGGTGGTCTTGACTGGACAACAGTTACCACCCTCCTAAGAGAAACCTTTAATAGTAAGAATGTTGTCGGAATGGATATTGTAGAATTAGCTCCAATTCCAGGAATGAAGGCACCTCAATTTCTTGCTGCTAAGCTTTACTATAAAATGCTTTCATACAAATTTGATTAATTTAGCTAATCAGCTTAAAATATAAAATACAATGACAAAAGGACCAATATCTCAATTTATCGAACACCATTACAGACATTTCAATGCTGCAGCTTTAGTTGATGCCTCAAAGGCTTATGTAGAGCAATTGGAGAAAGGAAATAAAATGATGATTACACTTGCAGGTGCTATGAGTACCGCGGAGTTGGGTTTGTCACTAGCAGAAATGATCCGTCAAGATAAAGTTGCAATTATTACATGTACAGGTGCCAATCTTGAAGAAGATGTATTTAACTTAGTAGCTCATGATCATTACAAAAGAATTCCTAATTATAGAGAGCTTTCTCCACAAGAAGAAAAAGATTTATTAGATAACCATTTTAATAGAGTTACTGACACGTGTATCCCAGAAATGGAAGCAATGCGTAGGATAGAAGACCACTTATACAAAGTGTGGAAGGATGCCGACACAAAAGGGGAGCGATACTTTCCGTATGAATATTTTTATAAAATCTTGTTGAGTGGAGAGTTAGAAGATAAATACCAAATCGATCCAAAAAACAGTTGGCTATTGGCTGCTGCAGAAAAAAACTTACCGATTATAGTTCCAGGTTGGGAGGATAGCACTTGTGGTAATTTCTTCGCATCATACTGTTATGATGGTGATATTAAGACATCAACAATGAAGAGTGGTATTGAGTACATGATCTTTTTAGCTAAATGGTATCAAGAAAATGCAGGTAAAAACGGCGTAGGTTTTTTCCAAATTGGAGGTGGTATTGCTGGGGATTTCCCAATATGTGTAGTTCCAATGCTTCACCAAGACCTAGAAATGGAAGAAGTGCCTATGTGGTCTTATTTCTGTCAAATCAGTGATAGTACTACAAGTTATGGTTCATACTCTGGAGCAGTGCCCAATGAAAAAATCACTTGGGGTAAACTTAATATAGAAACGCCTAAATTTATAATTGAAAGTGATGCTACCATTGTTGCACCATTGGTATTTGCTTGGATATTGGGGTGGTAAAATGAAGACAAGAGATTCGATCTATAATATGAGATCGCAACTTTTAATTGATAATAAATATAAGCCTTGGGAAGTATTTCTCGGGGCTTTTTTTGTAAAATATTACTAACCTGAGTTCGACTATTCTAACTTTTACATTATTTTATTGATAATCCGGGTTTATAGTTCTTTTGTTATACTTTCTTGACTGATAATTTGCAATGTAAGTATCTGTTTCAGAAAGGAAATCAAAGTATCCTTCCCCCTCCTTCGTTGGATCAGCTAGATTCATACTAATTCTGTTTTGGGATCGTGGAATAGAATTTTGAGTTTTTCAAAGTGCAACGAGGCAAAAAGCACAAAGATAGCCTAGCTTTCACGAGCATTTTTAACAAAGCTAGTACTAAGAAGAAACGAAATTAACCGACAATTTCAAACAGAATTGGTATAAGCCCGCTAAACTTTCGCTAATTCGCCTTGACTTAGGGAGTTTTCTAAGATTCGTACTTCGCGATAATAACCGAACTCAGGTTACCGGTATATTTTTTTACAAACAATATAGTATGACAAAAAAAGTCATGACAAATAAAGTAATATATCAATAATATTTGTAAATTTGTGGTAAATAGTATTTATCATGGCACAATTATTTGGGCAATACATCAAGGAGGCAAGAATAATCTTGGGATATAAGACAAAAGATCTTGCAGCGATTACAGATATAGATCAGGCACTTATCAGTAAGTTTGAGAATGGAGGGCGTATGCCTACAGATAAGCAGTTAGTAGCTCTGGCACAAGGGTTGGGTATTGAGTATCAAGAGTTAAGGAAACATTTCTTGACTGAGAAAGTATATTTTTTACTAAAAGATGAGGAAATGGCAGTTGAGGTGATGATGGCATTAGAGCCGAGGATAGAGTATTTGGCCAGTAATAATGTATTGGATAAAGTAGTGTTGGATGATGTGATTTTGAAGGCACTGGACGAGCTAGATACACTTAAGTTAGAGTGGTCTAAGCTAAAAGGCATTCAAGGCATTCGCAAGAAGAAGATGGAGGAGTATTTTTCCATGAAATACACATATCAATCCAACAAGATAGAAGGCAATACTTTGACACTTTCAGAGACTATGGTGGTGGTTAAGGACGGTATGACAATAGCTGGTAAGTCTGTTCACGACCATCTAGAAGCAATTAATCATGCAGAGGCTATACATCTTTTATATGATCTAGTAGGGCAGAAAGAGAGTTTTACTAAATACAATGTGTTACAGTTGCACAGTCTAATTTTAAGAGGTATTAATAGCAGAGATGCCGGAGTTTATCGTAATGTGCAAGTTCGAATATCAGGTGCAGAGCATGTTCCGCCACAGCCATACCTAATTGATAAAATGATGGAAGACTACTTTACTTACTATCGAATACATAAACATAGTTCCCACCCAGTAATATTAGCAGCGGAGATGCATGAGAGATTAGTATCCATTCACCCTTTTATAGACGGTAATGGACGTACTGCTCGCTTGGTCATGAATCTAGTTTTGTTGACTTTTGGCTTTCCTATTGCAATTCTAAAAGGTGATAATGTGGATCGTCAAAAGTACTACGATGCCTTGGCAGCAGTACAGATAGATGATAATCCCTCCGCTTTTTACACTTTAATAATTGAAGCTTTAACTGACTCTATTAGAGAGCACATAGCGTTGGCGAGATAATAATATAGAGCTAGAGTTTCGCACAGAATACATCAAAATCAATAAAAAGATTTTAAATCGAATAGAGACTCAATTAAACAAAATGCTTTGCTCATTGTTCTTCTTTATATTTGTGTAAAATTTAAAGAAAAACAAACTGTACCTCACTTACTTTTGAAATACCATTAATAAAACAAGATAAATTATGCTAGATTGGAAAGGAGTATTAAAATTTGCCACTGATGGAACACCTACATCTGATAAAAGAGTAGAAAAATCAGAATCAGAATGGAAAAAAATATTAACACCAGAGCAATTTAGAATTACTAGACAAAAAGGCACAGAAAGAGCTGGGTCTGGAGCTTTATGCCATGCTCATGATGCTGGAATTTATAGTTGCATTTGTTGTAACACTCCGTTATTTGATTCAACGATTAAATTTAATTCGGGCACAGGCTGGCCAAGTTTTACGCAACCGATTAAAGAGAATGCCATTAAATATAAAAAAGATGTATCGTTTGGTATGGTAAGAGTTGAAGCTATGTGTAACACTTGTGATGCCCATCAAGGTCATGTTTTTCAAGATGGTCCCCCACCTAGTGGATTAAGATATTGCATTAATTCCGAAGCAATTCAGTTGAGTAAGAATGTAGTTTAAAATAAGTAATGTTAATCGATTAAAAAAAATCAAACTATGGATAATTATAAGAAAGCGTATATCGCAGGTGGATGCTTCTGGGGAATGGAAGAATTATTCAGAAAGAGACCAGGTGTTATTGCTACAGAAGTGGGTTATCAAGGTGGTAAAAATGAGAATCCAACTTATAGCTTTCATCCAGGTCATGCAGAAGGTATTGAGATTATTTATGACCCATCTCAAACTGATTTTAGGAAAATATTGGATTATTTCTTTAGAATACATAACCCAACAACTGTGGATAGACAAGGAAATGATATAGGTTCTAGTTATCGTTCTGCAATATTTATACAGAATGATGCAGAGCAAAAGATTGCAGAAGAAGTCGTTGATATTGTCAATAAATCAAAAAGGTGGGATGGTGAAGTTGTAACAACTTTGGAGCCTTTTTCTACGTTTTGGCCAGCTGAACCAGATCACCAAGATTATTTAGTTAGAAAGCCTAATGGGTACACTTGTCACTTTGAAAGATTTGATACTTTTTTGAAAGAGTAAACGGATCATTACGTTAAAAAGTGCAATAAGTTTTGATCAGCGATAAAAGATTATTGACTTTGAGCTTTTATTACGCCTTTTCCTTCCCCTTAAATAAAACAAGAAAGAAGAAAGCTGAGATTACACCTATTACCGTTGGGATAATCCATATTGCTTGCCAATGATGGCTACCATCTGCATTAGTATTTAAGTATACTGTTTCTCCTGCTATATAACTTCCAATAAGTGCCATTACTCCCATGATCAGAAAAGAATAAAACCCTTGAGCAGTACTCTTAAGTGCAACTGGGACTCTAGTATCTAAATAGATTTGAGCGACAAACATTGAGCATGTAAATGCAATACCATGAATTGCTAAAGATATTAAGTGCCAATATTCTTTTCCACTTTCTATTCCAATGATAAAAAGACCATATCTAATCCCCCAAAGAAATAATCCAATGGCTAGAATGATTTTTAATCTCATGTTTTTAAAAAGAAATGGAAGTGCTAACATGATTATTATCTCTGTTACTTGTCCAATGGCCATTTTACCTGCAGCATTGTGCATGCCGATTTCATTCAAAAATGGATTGACAAAGCTATAGTAAAATGAAGAGGGAATACAGATTAATCCTATGCTAGCGATCAAAATGATGAAGTTCTTCTCCTTGAGTAGGAGCTTCATTTCATCACTCATTAGATTCTGGAAAAGAGTATTGTGCTTATTTAATTTGGGAGGAGTATTTGGTAATGTGAAGCAATATATTCCATGGACAAGGGATGCCATTGCTGCTAGCTTGAATGGGATAGGTGTGGTCTCTATGTGCTTAAATCCTACAAGTAATCCTGCAATTATCCAGGATATAGTTCCCCATACTCTAATGCGAGGAAAGTCATTTTTTGCATCAGCAATATGGTGAAAACATAGAGCATTTGATAGGCTAAAAGTGGGGAGATAACACAACATGTACAATAATACCAAAGTATAAGTATGTGAATATGTAGTACTATTGGAAATGGCCAATAATAAGACACTGCCTAATATGTGAAGTATACCCAGTAATTTTTCTGCTGAAAAAAATCTATCGGCTAATGCCCCAATTACAAATGGAGAAATAGATGCAGCTATAGCTACACTTGCATAGATAGAGCCTACTTCTCTACCATTGTAATGGACTCCATTTAGCCAATAATTACCTGCAGTCACAAACCAACTACCCCAGACGAAATATTGTAGAAATTGTAATAATGATAACCTGAAAGTTATGGATAATTGCATTTACAAAGATATGCGATCAATGGGTTTTAATACAAAAAAAGGTGCTCTTAAAAGAACACCTTTCTCAAATTTTATCTAGTCTGTTGATTACTTTCTCCAGCCACCTATTATTGCTCCAAATACAGTAAATAGTACCACAACATAACTACCATCTACACAAGATAATACTGTTGGATTTTGAGCAAACATATTGCCTACAATAATACCTATGGCAGATATTAACCCAATTATAAAACCTAATTTTCCACCACTTGCAGCAGTTGTATCTCCTGTCTTATTGATCAACCAACTGAAAAAGATCGGATAGATAACCATGGCAATTGTGTTGAATATCATCGGCATAGATGACATTGCTACTTCTGTACCATTTTTAAGCATTTTTTCACCATCCATAGTGATACCACATCCTTCCATCCAGTAATTTTGAAATAAGGCTCCATACCATAAAAAGCCTAAGCCCATGCCTAATACCACACATAGTAATACGGCAAGCCAATTAATTTTACCCATAATAAAGTTAGTTTAGTTTGTTAGTTAAAGATCAAATATATTACATAATTGTAATATTACAAAATATATAATAAGTTTACTTGCATTTTTGGTTATTATCCTTTTATAAAAAGTCATTGTATTACCATTCCTAATGTTTTCCTATGTTTTTCTTTAATAATTTAGAATTTTCTAATTGAGTATTAATAGCTTCTAATACAATATTGATTGAAGACTTATTTGTCAGAGAATACTAAATGTGATGGGAAGACTTTTCATATTCATCCTTTTTCTTTTTGAATACTCATTTCATTTATCGACATTTGTTGAAAGTAAAATTATGAGCCGAAAAGTTAATTGGATAGGAGTTTATCCCGCAGTATTGACCATGTTTTACGAAGATGGTTCTTTGGATATCGATACATATTTAATAAATATTAAAAAACAAGTAGCCTCAGGTGTGCAAGGTGTTGTTATCGGTGGATCTCTTGGAGAAAGCAGTACCCTTACTCACGAAGATAGAGAAGCTCTAATTAGAGCTACACTCGACTCCGTTGGTGACCAAGTAGATGTAATAGTTAATATTGCAGAAGGCAGCACTAAATCTGCCATCGAATTAGCTCAAAAAGCAGAAGCAAGTGGTGCCCATGGACTGATGGTATTGCCTCCTATGATGTATAAGCCAACTCATGATGAAGTCGGTGATTATATTGTAGAGATAGCTCAGAGTACCAAACTACCAATATTAGTATACAACAATCCAGTTGACTATAAAATTGAAATTACGTTAGAGCACTTCGATAGGTTTAAAAGTGTTGCTAATATTCAAGCAGTCAAAGAAAGTACTAGAGATGTCTCTAATGTGTCTAGGATGAAAAGCCGATTTGGAGACCGATACAAAATACTATGTGGAGTAGATACGCTAGCTTTGGAAGAATTGCTGATGGGAGCTGATGGTTGGGTCGCAGGTCTTGTAGATGCCTTTCCTGAAGAAACAGTAGCCATATATAGATTGGCTAAATCAGGTAGGGTGGATGAAGCCATTGCCATATACAGATGGTTTATGCCGATTCTAGAATTAGACATCAACCCACAATTAGTACAAAATATCAAACTTGCTGCCGCAAAAAATGGTATTGCTACAGAGATCTTTAGAAGCCCTAGAAAACCTTTAATAGGTGATGAACGAAAAAGAGTGCTGAAAATTCTTGATGATGGTCTAGCGACAAGACCAACTCTTCCTGATTATTTAAATATAAAACTATAGATGTCAAACTTTATTAAAGCAGTTAACCCTGCTACAAAACAACAATTACCTGAAGAGTTTCCAATTGCAACTCCTTCACAAATTGATCAAGTGGTCGCAAATGCATATACTGCTTGGAAAATATTTAAAAATACTTCTGGAGAAAAAAAAGCTGAATTTTTAAATGCTATAGCTGAAGAAATTGAGACATTAGGAGATGTTTTGGTGAAGAGAGCAATGGCAGAATCAGGATTGCCAGAAGGAAGAATCAAAGGCGAACGAGGTCGAACTTGTGGTCAATTAAGGCTATTTGCAACTTTTGTAAAAGAAGGTAGCTGGGTCAATGCTATTATTGATGAAGCTATGCCGGATAGACAACCAATGCCACGAGTTGATATGCGAAAAATGTTGCAAAGTCTTGGTCCCGTTGCAATATTTGGAGCAAGTAATTTCCCTTTGGCATTTTCTACAGCTGGTGGTGATACTGCCTCTGCACTTGCTGCGGGTTGTCCAGTAGTCGTAAAAGGACATCCATCTCATCCTGGAACGAATAAGTTAGTATCTGCAGCAATTTCTAAAGCTGCTAAAAGATGTGGTTTACCTAATGCAGTCTTTGCCTCAATTGATGGTGGCGTAGAAGTGGGTCAGCAATTAGTGATGCATCCGTTAATCAAGGCCGTAGGCTTTACCGGTTCGTTAGGCGGAGGAAATGCTATCATGAAAACAGCAAACCAAAGACCAGAACCAATCCCAGTATATGCAGAAATGGGTAGCATCAATCCTATATTCATAATGCCTAGTCAATTAAATGGTGATTTAGAGCAATTAGCTTCTACTTTGGCAAATTCAATAAATATGGGTGCTGGTCAGTTTTGTACCAACCCAGGAGTTATCGTTTTACCTCAACATAACCATACAGAAGCATTTATCAAATTACTCGGTAAAGCATTTGAGCAATTGACTGCTTACACTATGCTCAACGAAGGTATATTTAATCATTTTGAATCTTGCAAGGCCAAGGCTATTCAGGATGGCATTGTGGAAGTTGTTTTTCAGAAAAAGGATAGCGAAAACTGGGTAGCCAATCCTGCATTTGTGACTATCTCAGCAAATAAATTTATAGAAAATAGACTTTTACACAATGAAGTTTTTGGTCCATTCTCTATTGGAGTAGTTTGTGAAAGTATGAAAGAGATGCACGATGTTGTAGAGTCATTAGAAGGCCAATTGACTGGCACTTTTATGGGAGATGATGCAGAAATGAAAGAAAATATTGATCTAATCGATGCTTTATCAGAAAAGGTAGGGCGAGTAATTTTTAATGGTGTACCAACGGGAGTAGAAGTTAGTTATGCTATGCATCACGGAGGGCCATACCCTGCTTCTTCAAATGGCATGTATACTTCCGTAGGTACAGATGCTATCTACAGATTTGCTAGACCAATTTGTTATCAGAGTGCTCCACAATCTATATTACCAGTTGAGTTAAAAGATAATAATCCTACTGGTATTTGGAGGATTGTCAATGGTGAGAGCGTAAAAAGGTAGAGATTTTTATTAATTAGTTTAAATATTTCCTTAGATAATAATCAGCCAAAATGAAGAGAAAAGATCTACTTTGGCTGATTATAATATTCTATAACCAGCCAAAAAAACATAATCGTAACTTTAGTTATATAAAACCCACATTGGATCTAAAATTCAATTGGTCAGCTTGAATAGTTATTTTTTCTGAAATCTGCCATAGTTATTTGCTGTATAAAACTGAAAAACCATGCTATAAGTTTAGTCTAGGTAGTTAAACTAGATTGACTCTCTTCTAACTTACTTATGCTTTACTGTTATATCTTAAAATGGGATGGGATGTAAATAGATAAAAAAATCGATTGAACTAAAATTATTGAAAGTAAAAAATATGCCTTTGTGTATAGAATTAAGTGTATATCTTTGTGCCCTTTGCTATAAATAAACAATTATATAATTGAGAAAGACTTTTTTTTGTATTGATGCCCATACTTGTGGTAACCCAGTGAGGTTGGTAGCAGGTGGAGGTCCATTATTAAATGGGGCAAATATGATGGAGAGGCGACTACATTTCTTAAAAGAATTTGATTGGATTAGAAAAGGGTTAATGTTTGAGCCAAGAGGTCATGACATGATGTCTGGAAGCATATTATATCCACCTAGTGATCCTGCTAATGATATCGGCGTCTTATTTATCGAGACAAGTGGGTGTCTGCCTATGTGCGGGCATGGAACTATCGGTACTGTTACGATTATGCTTGAAGAGGGCATAGTCACTCCAAAAGTAAATGGGCAATTAAGGCTAGAAACTCCAGCTGGATTAGTAAGGATATCCTATAAAGAAGAGGCAGGTAAAATTAAATCAGTTAGATTAGTTAACATACCTTCATTTTTATACAAAGAAGAGTTGACAGTAACATGTCCAGAATTAGGAGAATTGGTGGTTGATGTAGCTTATGGTGGAAACTTTTATGCCATAGTTGACCCACAGAAAAACTTCTCTGGCATTCAGGATTATACAGCAGGGCAGTTGATCATTTGGAGCCCTATAATTAGGAAGAGACTCAATGAAGAGTACGATTTTCAACATCCAACAGAACCAAGTATCAAAGGTCTAAGTCATTTACTTTGGACTGGAGAAACTATAGATACTAAAGCTCATGGTAGGAATGCAGTATTTTATGGTGATAAAGCGATAGATAGATCGCCATGTGGGACTGGTACTTCAGCTAGAATGGCTCAATGGTTTGCGAAAGGTAAACTTGTGGTTGGTAGTGAGTTTATCCATGAAAGTTATATTGGTTCTCAGTTTGTAGGAAGGGTGGAAGAAAAGACAACTTGTGGGGACTATCAAGCTATAATACCAAGCATTGAAGGCTGGGCAAAAATTACTGGACACAATAATATCATCATCGATGACGATGATCCTTATGCATTTGGATTTCAAGTTATATGAATAAAAACATACACATTATTGGTGGAGGCATTATAGGTCTGACTTCAGCATGGTATCTTACAGAGGCTGGACATAAAGTAACTGTGGTCGACAGAAATGATTTTACAGATAGTACTTCCCATGGCAATGCTGGAATGATTGTACCCAGTCATTTTACCCCGATGTCTAGTCCTGGAGTAATAAGCCAAGGCATAAAATGGATGTTTGACAACAAAAGTCCATTTTATATCAAACCAAGACTAAGCTTAGATTTGTTGAATTGGACAATGCAATTTAAAAAGTCATGTAACATTCAGCATGTAAATCGATGCATGCCGGTGTTGTATGAATTCAACGAATGGAGCAAGACTTTATATAAGGAGTTTTCTGAAGATCCAAAATTCAATTTCTGTTTTGAGGAAAAAGGTCTTTTAATGCTTTATAAAACTGATAAACAAAGAATAGAAGAAATTGAAATGGCTGATAAGGCCAATGCCCTTGGTATAGAAGCAGAAATAGTCGAAGGTTTAAGGTTGAAAAGATTAGAGCCAAATGTTACATTAAATGTTCTCGGTGGAGTTTATTTTCCCGGAGATGCCCATCTATATCCTAATAAATTTATTTATCAACTTCATAAGGAATTGATAGATAAAGGAGTACAGTTTGTTTCTGGTCAAAACGTAATCAAATTTAAGTCTGAAAAAGGTTTAATAACAAAGATTTTAATGTCTGATAAATCAGAAATGAATGTAGAGAATGTTGTTGCAACTGGTGGAGCATGGACTCCATTATTATTGAGAAAATTGGGTGTAAAAATCTTAGTACAAGGGGGTAAAGGCTACACATTTACTATCAAAAATGCCACATCTCGGCCTAATATACCAACTATACTTTCGGAAGCAAAAGTTGCAATTACCCCAATGGGTGACGACTTGAGGATAGGCGGCACTTTGGAATTAGGTGGGTTGTCAAAAAAAGTGAATAGAAATCGGCTGAATGGTATATTAGAGAGTATACCTAAATATTATCCTTTTCTAAAATTGCAAAAACCAGATATTGATACAGTATGGCAAGGATATCGTCCTTGTACCCCAGATGGGATGCCATTTATAGGTAAAGTGCCATCTTTTAATAATCTTGTAGTGGCAACTGGCCATGGTATGATGGGCATGAGTATGGGGCCTGCCACAGGTAAATTAGTGAGCGAAATAGTAGACGATATAGACCCACATATAGCGATGAATTTGTTTAAGGTTGATAGAAGTTATGGAGTCTAAAAACAGGGAAATATTAAAATTAAGCCTAAAAATTAAAGCATATATTTAAAATAAGCCTAAGGAGGCATATGGGAAAAGTTCTGTATTTTGGAAAGGCTCAAAGTGCATGCTATTACTGATAAACCTGTTAATCCTTATTTTTAGAGAAAATATGACCAAGCAGAAATTGATTTTATTGAAGAATCTAATTGACAACTTATTGTGTTTGAGTTTAATTATAATTCTATAAAGAGCAAAGCAAAGATTCCTACTTCTTTTTTAGGAGCATATCCACCACATGAAATAAGAGTCATCCACAATGGAAATTTTGAAGAATTATTTATTCCTTAAGGTAGATTTCAATAATGATAGTAGATATAGGCAACAATAATGGTGTTTTATTAAAATATATTTTAATTAGCATTGCATAATCAAAATAATATGCATATATTTAGTGCAATTTATTTTCTTGTGTTTGGTAGATGTGATTTTGATCGATTATTTAATAACTAAATCAAGAAATTATGTTAAATGAAGAAGTCCGCTCAATAATGACCAAGGACCCAGTGACTGTAGATGCAAATGACAGTATTTCTAGGGTTACGCAGATTATGTTTGATAACAAACTGCAGCAATTACCAGTGGTGTCGAATAAAAAACTTGTAGGGATGATTACTTCCTATGATTTGTGGAGAGCAGGTAATGTGCCAAGTGAAAATCAAAAGGCAAGTGAATTGATGACAAATATAGTTATCAAGATAAGTCCAAAAGATAAAGTTGGTACTGCTGCTGAGTTATTCATGGATAATAGATTTAAGACATTGCCAGTTGTTAATTTAGATGGAGAATTGAAAGGAGTAATAACAGCTTTTGATGTGATTAGACATACATTAAAGAAGGAGTATCCTAAGTCAATCTTATATTCTGAAATTATAGATCAGAACTAAATTAAGATACATTTTAGGTTAACTGTGTTTTTTCTTTTTTTCTTTTAAATCTGACAGAGTTTATAAAATATACTCCAGTCAATAGTATTAGCGTGGCTATAATTGACTTGTTGGTTATCGTTTCATTTAGAAAATACCAACCACAGATCATCGCTACTATTGGGTTGATGTAAGTTGAAGTAGCTACTTTTTCTGGAGATATTCTAACTAAAAGATAATTGAAAGAGGTAAAAGCAATAATACTCCCAAAGACTATTAGATAAGCTAATGCATAATATGCTTGTGTTGAAAGTTGAAATAATTTTGAGCTATTTTCACCAAGTACTAAGCTGATGATCAACATTAGTACACCACCTATTAGCATTTGATAGGCACCATTAATAAATTGATTTTTTGGGAGCTCTGCTTTAGAAACAAAAAGGCTACCATAGCCCCAAGTAATCAAAGCACCAATTATAGCTAATAATCCTTTCCATTGATCTGGGGTACTTACCAATTCTCTTTGAGAGACTAACAGCCATATACCTATCATGCCCAAAGATATACCGCCAACAGACATTAATTTTATGGGCTTCTTATCAGTAATTCTCATCATAATCAACAAGACTAAAGGTTGTGCAGATATCACAACAGCGGCAAATCCACTGTCAATAAACTGCAATGCCCAAACAGCTAAACCATTTCCAAGAGTCAAAAAGAAAAAGCCTGCTATAGCTGCATTTTTCATCCGCTCTTTTGTTGTTTTTATTGGAGTTTTAGTTAACAGAGCGACCGTGAAAACCATAAAGGCAGCTATACAAAACCTGCTTCCCGCTAATATAAAAGGAGGCAATTCTTTAACAACCATTTTATTGGCCATATAGGTGGAACCCCATATGATGTATATTGCAATAAAAGCACCAATGATGATTGGGAGTTCTTTTTTATTCAAAGCTAAACTTGATGTTGTCGATAAAATGTCTGAAGTACAAAGGTACTTCTATTCGTTTTAAAACGAAGTTTTGATTTCTATATTTTTAGCATTTAACATTTCGTGTTGTATCATCTTATTGTCACGTTTGATGATTACCATATTTTGTTGATCATCAAACATTTTTGTAAGAATTGTATTATTAATTTTTACCTCACCTAATGCTTTTTTTATTGGAACTTCTATATAAACCCATACAGCTAACAAGTCATCTGACATTTCTTTTCCTACAAATTCTTGCGATAATGTTTTACCATTTGAACTGAAACACAATTTTTTTATAAAGTAAACATGCAAAATTGAGTCAACATTGGATTTTTCTTTTGAAGTCCCAATATTCAAATGACTAAACCCCTCATATTTTAATTCGCTTTCTAGATCGTCAATAAAAACTTTAGATGCAATCTGAATACTATTAGATTTAGTGTCATAGTTCACCTCTGTCTTACTCAGATGAAAAGCATGAGCTAAAGATAATATGATGATTAAAACTTGAAGCATTATAATATTTGAAAGTCAAAGATATAAACTCTACAACAAACCTATTAAATTCAAATCTAATTTAACTTAAATATAAAGTATGTATATAAAGCAATTGAAAAATAATTTTCTTAATTTATTATTCTAAAAAACCTTTTAATGTATCCAAACTGTCAGCTTCATCTGCGCTTTTATCTTTACGCCACCTTTTAATCCTGGGAAATCTCAATGCTATACCACTTTTATGTCTTGTAGAAACTGCAATTCCTTCAAATGCAATTGTAAATACCAATTCTGGTTTTACACTCGAAACTGGTCCAAATTTTTCTCTAGTATTTTTTTTAACAAATGCAGTAATCTCTTTAAACTCTGCATCCGTCAATCCAGAATATGCTTTAGCAAAAGGCACAAGATTGTCTCCATCCCAAACTGCAAAAGTAAAATCTGAATATAAATTTGCTCTTCTTCCATGACCTCTTTGTGCATAAAGCATAACAGCATCAATTTCCATTGGATCAACTTTCCACTTCCACCATTCTCCTTTTTTTCTTCCTACTTTATACTCCGAGTTCTTTAGTTTGAGCATTAATCCTTCAGCATTGTTTTGCCGTGCTGTTTCTCGTATTTCAGTTAACTTTTGCCAAGAGTGAAAAGTTATATCTTTCGAAAAAATAATATTAGAATTACTACTTAAACCTTCTACTAAGTTTTGCAGTAGTAATCTTCTTTCGACTAGGGGCCGGTCTCTAATGTCTATCGAATTGTACTCTAATAAGTCATATGCTATTAGATAAATTGGGGCTTCAGTCAAGTGCTTTTTTGTAATTGTTTTTCTACCAATTCTAGTTTGCAGCACACTGAAGTCTAAAGGTACTTGATTTATCATTGGAATAATTTCTCCATCAATTACAAAATCATCCTCCTTTTCGTTTATAAGATTGCTAAATTCCGGAAATTTATCTGTCATCAGATCTTCTCCTCTGGACCAGATAAAGATTTGTCCTTCTCGTTTAATTACTTGACCTCTAATTCCATCCCATTTCCACTCGGTTGACCATTCTTGTGGATCTCCAATATCATTGATGTCAATGTCAAGAGCATAAGCAAGATAAAAAGGATATGGTTTGGATTGGGTTTCACCTTTGCCTGGTTTTTCAATTAAAGAATGCCATGTTACTGTGGATGGTGTCCAGTTTCCCATTAATCTATGTGCAATCGTATTTTGATCTATACCAAGGAATTTGGATAAAGCATTTACAATTGTTTTTTGTGATACACCAACTCTAAATCCTCCAGTAATAAGTTTATTAAATACAAATCTTTCTGCATTGGTCATATGATTCCATTTATCTAAAATGAATGTTTTCTTATAATCATCATCTTTAGACTTTAGATCAATCAACTCTTCTATTATTTGCGAGAGCGAAAATTCTCTCTTTTCTTTCGATTTAGGTATCAATAAAGATATAGTTTCAGCTAGATCACCAACAATATGATATGTTTCTTCAAATAACCACTGTGGTAAATTAGCTGCTTCTCTAGCCCATTTTCTTAATAAGGTGGTCTTAACTGCTCTTGGTGGTCTTTTTTTTGAAAAAATAGCCACAGTCCAAAGCCTATCACTATCGTTTATTTTACCAAAATATGCTACTAAGGCATCAATTTTACTATTTGTTTTTGTGGTACTGTCAATAATCCTAAATAATTCTACAAAATCTTTCATTCTGTGTCCATTTCTAAGTCAGCAGTTTCTCCGGTAAATTGTGTTTTTACAACTCGAGCATTATATCCTTTTTCTACCAAGTATTTAGTATAAATATCTGTATAACCGTGAGTTACATAGATATTTTCAGCTCCAGTCATAGCCACAGCTTCATTAAGTTCATCCCAATCCGCATGATCTGATAACACGAATCCTGTATCTACTGACCTCCTTCGTCTAGTACCTCTAATATTCATCCACCCGGATGCAATAGCATCACTATATTTTCTAAATCTCTGAGTCCAAGCACTATTTAAAGCAGAGGGTGGAGCAATAACTAAACCGCCATCGAATAATGAAGGCTTTTGACCTTGTACTATCCTAGTGGTTGAGGCAATTATTTCTCCTTGTTTTCTTAAGATTTCATTGGTGTTTTCTACTGCGCCATGAGTGAATATTTGTCCAATTGTGTGATCTACATTATTGATAATTCGCTGTGCTTTTCCTAAAGAATATGCTGCAATCACTGACACTTCTCCTTTTTCTTTATTTTCTCTCCACCAAGCACTAATTTCTTGCATAATCTCAGCCTGAGGCTGCCACTTGAATACTGGTAACCCAAATGTGGATTCTGTAATAAAATGGTGGCATTTGATAGGTTCATAAAGCCCAGATATGCCATCATTTTCGAGTTTGTAATCTCCACTTACCACCCAGATTTCACCTCGATATTCTACTTTGATCTGAGCCGAACCTATAATATGGCCTGCAGGAGTAAAAGTAAAATGAACACCATTGATTGTAATAGTTTCACCATACGCGACCCCAGAAATATTTATGTGTGAGCCTAATCTGAACTTAATGATTGGGACCGATTTGTGAGTAGCAATGTAGGCTTTGCTTCCATATCTTGCATGATCAGAGTGACCGTGAGTAATTAATGCTTTATTCACAGGCTTCCATGGGTCAATGTAAACATCTGCTAAAGAACAATAAATGCCTTTTTCTGTAAAGGTTATTAATCGTGGTTCACTCAATATTTTCTGATTACAAGCTTAATTAATAAGTAGTTGAGTACTTTTACAATTCAAACTTAATAATTTAAAGATAGTTCACTGTTGATACAAAGAGAATTTTCAATAAATATTGTCATTTTACTGTTGCTTAATTTTCTAGTAAAGCCACTTTACATCTTTGCTATTGAAGCAGGAGTACAAAATTTGGTTGGACCAACTGAATATGGTAAATACTTCATTTTGTTTGATTTTGTCTTTCTTTTTGTTTTTATCAATGATGCCGGAATTCAGAATTACAATAGTAGGCATGTTGCTAGTAATCGTGAAAATTTAGGCGCTTATTTTGGTGAATTATTGGGATTTAAGCTATTTACGGGACTGCTTTTTACACTTATAACCTTGACAAGTGCTTGGGCATTTGGCTATTTGTATCAAGAATGGCTAATGCTGATTATTATTTTAGGAGTGTTTTTTCTAAATTCAGTCTTTATGTTGTTAAGGAGTAGTCTAAGTGCCTTAGGGTATTACAGGTGGGACAGTTACATTTCAGCTTTGGACAAAATAATACTTTTATTAGGTTTAGGAGTATTAGTTTGGAGAGGTTATAATGGAGCCGATTTCGAAATTATATGGTTTCCAATTGCTCAATTAATTGCAGCGATTATTGCCTGTTTTACGGCATTTTATTTATTAAAAAAGACAGCGATAAAGCTCAATGTCTCTTTTAGTTTTGATGGATTTAAAAAAATGCTTTCTGTTACATTACCTTACGCAATGATACTTTTGCTTGCAGGAGCATACAATAGGGCTGATGCGGTTATGTTAGATCAATTATTGTTAGATGGGGATTATCAAGCAGGCCTATACGCGGCAGCCTATAGACTTATTGACGCAGGAGGAATGGTAGGTTTTTTATTTGCGTCCTTATTACTGCCAATGTTTGCTAATATGATCACTAAAAAAGAAGACTACTCAAATCTTTTTTCGATGGCTTACAAGTATCTTTTTATCATTGGTTTATTGATTGCTTTGACTTGCGGTTTTTATGCAAATGATATATATAATATTTTGTATTCTGCAGAATATCAAGGTACTAGTAGTGTCTTGACTATTTTAATGTGGTCATTTGTCCCTGTAAGCTTGACTCATTGTTTTGGTTCTTTTCTCATTGCCAATGGCAAACTTAAAGCTATAAATACAATTTTTCTAATTGGACTAGTTACTAATTTAATTGGCAACTATTTTCTGATTCCGATTTATAAAGCAGAAGGTGCAGCATTTATGACTGTAATAACTCAGATATTTCTGCTTTTAGGAATGGTGTTTTATGTTGGTAAAAATTATTATAATTTAAATA
>JBBKVK010000191.1:0-4230 GCA_037968395.1 Saprospiraceae bacterium
TTTTTATAGTATTCCATGCAAAGAAATAAAATATGGAGCAAATTACAATTGTTACAATTCCAAATATGATGTTTTGCATTTGTCATTTTCTAATTACCGCCAACATCTGGCTTTGCGCAACAGTTGCGTATATATAGTAAATGTACAATACTAAAATTATATATCCAAACCGTCAATTGGGCTTTTGATTTCCGCTTTAATTTGTCTGATAGATGTACATATACTTCAATTGTTTCTGGAGATGCATGGCCTAAATATTCTTGTACTGCTTTAAGATTTACTCCATTAAGCACCATATAAGTCACTCGGAAATACTCCTATCCCCTTTAGCAAAATGCACTTCCTCTACAACCTCCATGACAATTATACCAACTTACCTAAGCAGAGTAGTTGATGTAACTTGTTGTTCTAAATTATTCTTGCTTTATCAATTTAATGACATTGTGTAATTTGTGATCCACAAGTACTTTGGCTACATAAATACCAGATGGAAGATTGTTGATATCTGTGTTAAAAGTTTGCATCGATCCAGACATAGTGTAAACATGAAGGATGTTTCCCATTATGTCTGTGATAAAAAGTTGAGCATTTGGTGGCACGCCGTTGGTCCATTTTACAGTGATCTCTCCTGTCGTCGGATTGGGGTAAATTATTAGAGGACTTTCTTCAATTGGTAGGAGCTCTTCTATTGCAACAAGACCACACAATGGGCCCACTACTGGCTGCTTTGTGCATTGTAAGAGATTGAAATCAACTTTTTTAATGCATCCATTGCAGTTGGATTCTAGAAAATAGTGCCCTCCAGAATTGACCGTTAAATTAGGTTGAGTGGTTATAATATTGTTCATAACCCATTGACCTCCAACAAGAATAGCATCATACCAAGTAAAAGTACAGTTAGAAAGCGGGGACAAGCATAATTGATTTGGCCTTAATACCATCATTCCCATTAAAGTCACGGACGTGCTATCGCAAATAAAGCATGGACCCATTACCATAGGGTCACAAGAAGGAGTAATAGATTCTGGCCAAGAGGTAATGACATTCTTTGTGCAACAATCATCTGTTATGATTACATAATAAATCCCCGCAACAGATGGTGGAATGAGCACATTATTATATGTGAAACTTTCTGCATTACTACCATTAAATGTTGTACCAATTAGAAATCCATCCTTATACCATTCATAGGTATATGTACATGTGAATGGTAATCCAGAACAACTCTGAGTACTAGGAGTTACATTGGCAGTCAAAGTAACAAAGGACTCAGCACAAGGGTCTGCTATTGCTGTAAAATTTGTAATTGTGGGTGAATTCAATACCTCTATATGAAAAGTATCTTGCCTAGCTGGGCATACTCCGTTCGTATCTTGAACGATATAAGTTACACCGTTAAATAATCCGTTTGTCAAATAAAGACCCAATGAGGAGCCAGTTCCAACTATTGGTGTCGTATTGCCAATACAATCTTTTTCAAGCCAAGTCCAACTGGGAGGTCCATCAGAACAGTTAGGAGCAAAGGCTAAACTAACTTCTGAACCTCTGCAAATTGGTTGACTTAGATTCGAAATAGATGAAATTGTGCCTATTGAAGCGGTATCCCTCCATAATCTTATCCTCGATTTACAGGTATGAATGCCACAAATATCTGATACTTCCAATGTATAGAAAAAATCCTCATAACAATTTGAGTTATTAGACATGGTCAAAGGAGTAGTAGGAGTAAATGTAAGGAAGCCTGGAGAGAGCACATTATTTTCATCAAACCATTGAATTGTACTAATACAAGTTGGAGGGTTTTGAGTTGTGTTGAAGGTAATAGGATTTGGCAACAATGGTGAGCCTGTGTAACAATAATCAAAATCAGGTAGACTACATTTGGTTGGGTTACACCTTTGGACGTTTGCAACATTAGAAATAAGTTGTGTACACGGTCCATCATTAAGATTTATTTCTGCATAGACACAAACATCACTTGGCAAACCATTTGGGAAGATCACTAATGGTGATAAGCTATTGGACAGTGTACTAACATAAGGACTAATACCCCATGGCGGTACAGGGCAGATTCCAGAAACAGGTTTTGGCATAACATACCAATTAACTTGATAGATCATATTTAAAGGAGGCCAATTTGAAACATTAAAAAATATTGCTTCAGCATCGTCTTCTGAGCAAACGACAACATCATTGACAAAGATTTCTTTGCAACAAACCGTTGCTACCGAGAAAGGTAATGGGCAGGTAATGGGCAATCCTGACATTGGGCAGGTACATGTAAAATTTAAGGTGAAGCCTAAATTTACTGGAACAGGATCTGTTACGGTAACACATCCCGTAATGATATTGCCATTATAAACAACATTACTCAAGGGATATACACTTGACAGATTATAGGTGCACCCAGATGATCCTAATGGGTTGGTTGCTATAATTGAGAAGTTGTATTTATAAGGATCTGTTGGATGACAAGCTAATTGTCCTACTGCTGAACCGCAGCACGATGTAGATACAGAAATAGTATTTGTAGTTTTACATTGTGTTCCACTAGGATCTGTCACCGTGAGGCAAACGTTAAATAGCCCTCCACCACAGGGAAAGGTATATGGGAGTGTTGTACTAAATGGGCCACTCGCATTGGTATTGTTAAAAAAAATGCTTGACAATGGAGGCATAGGACCTCCGCCATCCAAATCCCAGTCATATGTGTATGTTCCGTTCTGTGATGGATTACAGGTTACAGTAAAATACCCCGAAAAACAGCCAGTGTCTGTCCAAACGAAATCGCAATCGCAAGGTGGTGTTAGGGGTGTGCAAGATGTCTGATTTATACTATAAGCCGACTGAGACAATTGCAATTGAGTGAATTGGTTTATTTGTCCAAGTGTCAATGAGGCAAGAAAACCAGAAGGTAATGCCATTAAAGTATTGGAAGAAACAGTAGTTTCATGATAGCACATTGTATCTATTTCGCCATTCTGAGCTGTTTTGATGATCAAATTATTACTAGCCGATTGTGATGGAGAAATCAATTCTACAGTATTGCCGGAGATAATAATTTCATTAGTAGGCGTAACTTGTATTCGGTTTCCAACGGAAGAAAAACCACTGCCAGTATATATTTTTGCATTGGAAATTGGGAGACCAGAAAGAGCATCAATTCGGACCAACATACAATCTCCCGAATGAGTTGATTGAAGAGGCGTCATTTCTTCTCCCCTACCTGTAACTAGGAGTTCAGCATTATCTATAACAAAATGGTTGAAATATTCATTTCCATTCGGAATATCATAATTTCGTGCAAAGGCAGCAATGCCATTCAAGTCAGTTTTGAGAAACTCTGCGTTTTTTGTAGAAGAAGAATTATCGGTACTATATCCACTAATATAAACACTTTGATTAAATCCTTGAATACAGGTAGCAATGTCATCTCCTATTGGGTCTAGATCATAATGATTTAAAAAGTCAAGTCCGCAAGTTGAGGTCATTTTAAGTAAAAAATACTGGGTGTCTCCCCCATTCGCTAAGACCACTGACCCAGTAATAAAGTAATTTCCTAAAGAATTGGTACTCGTCGCAAAAGCGGTAACTGATGACGTTTTAAAATTAAATAAATTTGAAGCATACACCATGTTACAAAGCATATTTCCATTGCAGTCCACTTTGACCGTAAGTATCGAATGTTTGTTATTTGGGAAATCGTAAAGTGTACCAACCACGATAAAATTCCCATCGGCATCTACTTTAACACATGCCGCTTCAGCTATTAAACTGGTGTCTCCAATCTGCCGTACCCATATCGGGTTTCGATTGGCATCTAACAGTGTTAGAATAATATATTTATTGTCATCGGCTAAAGCTATATAACCATTCCCTCCATTGCAATTTGCTTTTTCGATCCAACGAGCAGTTATATTTCCAGCAGGAGCAGTTTGAGTTAATTTTTGAATAGGACCGGTAAGTACTCCAAAATTATTAACTTTTGAACAGAAAAGTGTACCCAACCCAGTGTTTGGATCAAAGTCGTTGTTAAACATGACCAGTTCATTGGAAGAGTTTACGATCCCCCCTGGACAATTTTCATTGAGAGGATAGGGATTGCCAATCGTAGTTTGATACGCTTGACAGAAAACCAAAACGGGTACAATCCAAAGCAAACTGGTAATAATACTTTTCAAATAAAATTTATAGGAATAGAGGTTAATAGTTTTCATTTTTTTATATTTT
>JBBKVK010000192.1:0-6702 GCA_037968395.1 Saprospiraceae bacterium
CTTGTAAGTATTTCATTGAATAGTTTAGCTTTTATATTAGATAATTGGCTTTTTTTAATTTCTGGACATTTGCTTAATAATTTTTCTTCCGAATATTTTATATCCTTATCAATAAAGTCAAATAGTTGTAGGTACAATTTCTTATTTGATCTAGAGTTTCTATTAGCAAAAATTTTAAAATTTCGTTTTTCAGATCTAGTTAAACTTTTTATTAATAGGAATAGGTTTGTATTATTATTAGGCATATTGTTAAATAATAGCCTTATAAGCTAGTGTTTGAATTTTAGATCTATAGTTCTTTTTATTCATTGCATTATTCTTCATTGTCGGATAAGTCCTATTACTTAGAAAAATATAAATTAAGTCTTTCTCTGGATCTATGAAAACAGCTGTACCTGTAAATCCATAATGACCATATGTTAAATCTGATGCGAGTGGAGAAATATTTTCTTTTTTAGTTGTATCTAATTCTTTCATATCAAAACCAATTGCTCTTCTGGTTGATCTATAGAACCTATGTGTAAATTGATCAATTGTAGCTGGAGTTAAATACGTTTTACCTCCATAAGACCCCTTATTAAGAAGCATTTGAGAGATGATGCCTAATTCGTATGCTGTTGAGAATAGGCCAGCATGTCCACTCACTCCACCAAGCATAGCGGCACCCATGTCGTGTACTTCTCCCTGTAAAACTTTGTTTCTGAAGTAAGTGTCGTTTTCTGATGGTGCAATCTCTAATTTATTTATTCTATCTAGTGGTTTGTATAATGTTCTTTTTAATCCAAGAGGTGTATAAAATTCGGATTCAACAAATTTATCAATTGATGTTAAGCATTTGTTTTCAACACAAAATGCTGTCATGTAAAAGCCTAAATCACTATACCTATATGAATTTGACTCCCTTAGATCAGAGTCATATATTTTATTTAGAATAGTGTCACGATAATCGGTTCTTAGGAATAAATTTTCTGCCACAGGTATTGAAAAGCTATCTTGTAGTTTATCGGAATAGTAATGATCGATTAAAAGATTTTTTCTTTTTTTCTTTTCAACAGTCGATTCATAAAAAGGAATCCAAGGTCTTAATCCAGCATGATGAGACATCATTTCGCTCAAAGTTATGTCTTGCTTATTAGTATTTAATGTTTGAGGTAAATATGTATCTATCGGCAGATTAATATCTAATTTAGCTTCTTCAGAAAGTTTCATAACGGCTAAAGTGGATGCCATTACTTTAGTGATAGAAGCTAAATCATATAAATCATCATTTTTAACTCTATGACTATTTTTATTGTAGGTAAAAGTACCAAAAGACTCTCTGTAAACTATCTTGCCATGTCGAGCTATTAGTATCTGGCAACCAGGTGAGGCTTTTGAATTAATTATTGTGTCTACTGTTTTAGCAATTAAATTTAAACTATCTTGACTCATTCCTACTCTTTCAGGAATTGAAAAACCTAGTCTTCCTAAGGATGGTGTGGTAATACCTAAATTTAAATAGTACTTCTTGGAAGCAGTTATTGGTAATTTACCTAAAATTGAATTAGCTCCAAAAATTGATTGTGCGGTAATATCATTTGACATTTCTGTATCTTCATAGGCTACAATTACATTTTTAATAGCGTCAAAATTTCTTAAAGAGTATGGGTTGCCAAATACTACTAGTAGGACTTTTTGCTTTTGTGAAAGAGTATTGATAAAGTCAATAGTGTTATTGTCGAGTCCGTAATTAGTTTTTGCTTTACTATCTAAATTATGTAGAGAAACAATAACTAGATCTCTGCCTTTTGAGCTACTAATAGCGGCTTGAAAATCTTCTTGATTTATAACTTTGGGAAGTGTAATATGTTTAAATTCTGCATAGTCATCTAATCTTGATTGGAAAGGGTTTTTGTTTTTAGATCCTATTGCAATAGAGAGAAAATTTTGATTGGAATTAATAATTGGGACTATGTTTTCACTGTTATCAGCTAATGTTATTGCATTTTCAACTAGTTGTGATCTTAAGGCTACATAACGACGTAGATTTAATTCTTTTGATAAATTATCCGCTCTAAGTTTTCTATTTGCAGGATAGTTGGCTTTTGCGTTAAGAATTCTCAATACACTTTCATTTAATTGTTGAATTGAGATTTTTTTATCTTTTATATATTGATGAATTGCTTTTTTCGCTTTTACAACATCTAATGGAAGAAGAACAATGTCATTTCCTGCTAGAATAGCTTCGGCATCAGCTTGTCCTGATTCAAAGTGTTTTGTAACTCCTTTCATTTCCATTGCATCAGTAAATACTACTCCACTAAATCCTAATTCCTCTCTAAGTAAAGAAGTTACAGACTTTTTTGATAGTGTAGTAGCTCTATTTGGGCGATTATCTAAGGCAGGAATATGAAGATGAGCAACCATAATTGAGCCAATGCCAAGATTAATTAAAGATTTAAAGGGGAAAAGTTCAATGTCTTGAAGTCTTTCTAAGGTATGATTAATTATAGGAAGATCAAGATGGGAATCAACTTCAGTGTCGCCATGGCCAGGGAAATGTTTTGCCGTCGCTAAGATCCCGTTTTCTTGTAAGCCTTGCATGTAAGCATAAGCTTTACCAGCAACATTTATTTTATCTTCTCCAAAACTTCTATCATTAATTACTGGATTATTAATATTGTTATTAACATCAACAACAGGAGCAAAATTGACATTAACTCCAATTCTTTTGCATTGATCAGCAATATCTTTACCCATTTCATAGATTAGGTTATTGTCTTGGATAGCCCCAAGCATTAATTGTCTTGGATAAGATATAGTTGAAGATGGGTGTCTCATGCCTAGTCCCCACTCCCCATCGATGGCAACCATTAATGGGATACTAGATAAACTTTGATATTGATTAGTTAGTTCTAGTTGTTTTTCTGGAGTTCCCTGAAAAAAGCATATACCTCCTATTTTTTCTTCGGTAATTAGTTTTTTTATTCTTAACTGTTCAACTTTATCTTCATTACTGAAAGCTCTAACCATAAATAGTTGACCAATTTTTTCATCAAGGGATAAAGAATGGAAGACACTATCAACCCATTCATTACCTAATGATATTTGGCAATAAATTTTACTTGGAGCCATAATCAAGTAGAAAAAAAGTAAAACGAGTAGTTTATTTAGCATTTATATTATTTATTGATGTTGGGATCAAGTGATAACGCTTTATCCATCATGTTTCTTGCATTTTCAATATCTCCGGTGTAATTATATGCATTTGAAAGGTTCAAATAACTTCCAGCGTTGTTTGGATTTAATTCAATTGCTTTTTGAAAATAAAATATAGCTTTGTTATGGTCGCCTTTAATTCCATGGGCGATTCCTAGCAGCCTGTATGTTTCTACATCAGTTTTAGAAAACTCTAAAGAACGGTTTAAAAGTCCAATAGATTTTTCAAGGTCTCTTTCAACTTCGCCTGCTTTTCTGCCATTATCTCTTAATGAAATTGCAAGATTTTTTTCCGCATCACTATAATTTGGATCAATCTGTAAGGCTAAGCTGTAGTTTTTGATAGCATTTTCATAATCATTTAAAAAATAATATGCATTGCCTTTGATGAGATATGCATTTTTGTATGATGGATGAATTTTTGTAGCTTTGTCTAAGTAGGAAATAGCAAGCGATAACATTTCAGTTTTCTTTTTATCATCTTTTTCTTCAAAAGCTTGTGTTGTCAATGCTCCTCCTGCTGCGTTAAGTACTTTTGCACTATTATTTGAAGTTTTTACGTCTGTTGTGAAAAGCGTAAAATCATTGACCCATACTTTGTTCCTGTTGATAGTTTTATATGAATAAAGCACAAACGTAAGTGCTGAGATCAAAAAGAAAATTGATTGTCTCTTAAATGATATTTTTTGATATAAATATGTCAATGCCAGTATAAATCCAAGGGATGGCATAAACATAAATCTTTCAGACATATTGGTGCCTACAGGAAAAAACACGTTAGAAATTATACTGAGTGTAGCAAGAAAGTAGATAATTGAAAATGCTAGAACCTTCTTATTTTTGAACCAAAATAAGGCTAATAAAGATAGACTCAAATAAGTAACAAAGCTTATCCAAGGTAAAAATTGGCTTAAGGATGCTATTTCTATATGTCTTGGATAATAGTCATGTGTAAGTACTATTGGAAAAAAAAGTAGTTGTATATATTTTAGTAAAGTAACTGCAATTGTTGATATTTTTTCACTTGATGAAAAAGGGATATACTGGTTACTTACAAATTTGAGGTAAGGATTATTCATTAATTCCATTGGAGTTCCTCCAAAATCCCAACCTAAGACAGATGTTCTTATGACTAGAAAAATAATAAATCCAAGTATTGCAGGAATAGTATCTAATATAGCTTTTTTTAAGTTAGAATTGAAAAAAAGAATACTTGACAAAGGAATTATTGCTAAGAAAGTTATGGCATTTTCTTTTGAAAGACATGCTATAAAAAATATAAATCCAATTGTTAGTTTTTGGAAAATCGTTTTGTTATATTTTAATGATAGCATTAAGACCAGTAGACTGCCTAACATTGCCATTATTTCATCTCTACCCTTAATGTTTGCCACAACCTCAGTATGCAACGGATGGGCAAGATAAAGCAATGTTGCTATCAATGAGAAAATTACTGATTGTTGTGCATCGAAAACATTTGATAAAAGTAGCTTTATTGTAAAAAATAGAACTATCCCTAATAAGAAATACCAGATAACATTAAATAGATGTCCGATAAATGGTTGATTTCCAAAAATTTCATATTCTATTGCAAACATGATGGGAGTAAGAGGACGGTATCTGCCCCCGGAGACTAATTGAGCTTTTCCTTCTTCCTTAAAAAAGCCATAAAAAGTATCGTTGGTCAGCAGTCCAGGAATTCCTTGCATACCCTGTGTAGTAAACATATTATCATATATTACTATAGCATCATCTTGTGTATATTCATGATTTAAGGTGTTACCATATAATAAAAAGCTCACAATTGCAATTATAGCAATTGTGATTTGACTGTTGTATTGAAAATAATTTTTAGTAAATGCTTTTATCATTAGAATTGAAATGCTTTTTTACTTTAGAACTCCAAACAAAAGTAATAAGAAGAATTGTGATATTGAATATTTTTTAAACATATCTTAAAAAATGTTATATTAAAAGGCTTAATTATCATTTTGTTGTGAATAGAATAAAAATAACTCTTTACTGGAAATAAAATTATTATAAATTGGTTTAGGTGTCAATTTCTAATATGGAAAAAATCTCTTATGTTTACATCAAAATAAGTGCTAGTGGCTTTAAGTAAGAAAAAACAAATGCAAATATTCAATGAAGAGTTGTTTCCACATATGGAATCTCTCAAGACGTTTGCGTTTCACCTAACCTATAATGATGAAGATGCAGAAGATCTAGTTCAAGAAACATATCTAAAGGCTCATAAATTTATAGAAAGATATATTGCGGGAACTAATGCTAAGGCATGGTTGTTTAAAATTTTGAAAAACGCTTACATTAATGAGTATCGTAAAAAGAGTAAGCGTCCTTCAAAAGTGGATTTTGAAGAAATTGTCAATTTTCATAATAGTGATGACCCTTCAAAATCAGCTTACTTTGATTTAAGGGAGAGTCTTTTTAAGGACATGATGGGTGATGAGGTTACAATAGCTATTAACTCAATGCCGATTGATTTTAGGACAGTAGTATTACTTTGTGATATTGAAGGTTTTACCTACGAAGAAATATCAAAAATAATTGATGTCCCGATAGGAACAGTTAGATCAAGACTTTTTAGATCTAGAAATATGCTAAAAGATAAGTTAAAAGCGTACGCTGAAAAAATGGGATATAAAGACTTTAGAGGTCTAAAGCGAGGAGAACACGGAGAAGAAGAATAAAACTAAAAATTGATTACAGTATTTCATTTAAATACATTTTTTAACCAAGGAAATAATTAATAATGAAAGGAAGCGAGAACTATCAAGATTTAAGAAAAAAAATTAATTTATTTTTTGACAATGAGCTTGAACATTGTGATTGTGAAAGCTTACTTACAAGGGTTAGTTCTGATCCGAGATGTCAAAACATCTTTAACAAAGAAAAAAGTTTTAGAGATTATATTAAATCGAACATTAAAAGGCCATCTGTTTCTACATCTTTGCTTTCTAACATAAAGAATAGTATTAAAATCGAAGACAGTATTTGAAAATAATTGCTTTTATATTATCCCTCACACTTAGTTTTAATGTACTAGGGTCTAGTTATGTTGCTTGTGCTACAATAAGTCATAAGTCAGAAGAGAGTACTAAAGAATGTCTTATTAAAAGTATTGAGATAGATAATGATTTGGATTTAGAAACTATTGAAAATGAAACAATCCAAAAATGTTGTTCTATAGACAAAAAGAATAATGAAGATAAAAATAATTGTTGCGATGATGATTGCGACTGCAATTGTTGCCATTCAATTCTTATAGTGAATATTCAGTTACCTCAAAATCAAGACAACTTAGATACATTTACTCCAAAGGTATTTAATTTTTCAAAGACTATTTTTGGTTATCAATATCAAAAAGGCCTTGATTTTAAAAAATCAATAATCCATCCACCAGCATTTGTTTAGTTTTAATTAAAACATTCGTGTTCAGACTTAATAGTTGACTTCAATTTTAAGGAGTTTATCGTGTGTTAT
>JBBKVK010000193.1:0-2527 GCA_037968395.1 Saprospiraceae bacterium
ATGTTGTTGTCAATCTGTTTAACGACGCCATAAGGTCAATTTCTGGTGGTTTTGATATGCAACAATCTAACCCTCTAAATAGCTGGCCGATGTGGTCAATCTTATTGATTGGTTTTTTAGTCAGAGATTTTGTGCAATGGTGGATCCACCGATTATTGCATAAATCAGATAAACTTTGGGAGTTTCATAAGGTCCACCACTCTGTAGAAGAAATGGGATTTGCAGCCCATCTAAGATACCATTGGATGGAAAACATCGTGTATAGAACATTAGAATATCTACCTTTAGCTCTATTAGGTATTGGCCTTTATGACTTCTTTGTCATACACATTTTCACTTTAGCTTGGGGACATTACAATCATTCAAATATATCAATAAAAAGTTGGGTAACTGGAGGAATAGTAGGCGGACTTTTTGGCGTATTAGCTGCTAACTCACTCATAGACTTCCATATATTTAATGATCCAAGTCTTATTATGAAATTGGGTATAATTGCAGGATTCACTATCATAGGCTCTTTAGTTATGGGACCAATTATGAAATACGTTTTCAATAGTCCAGAAATGCATATTTGGCATCACTCCTATGAGCTACCTGAAGATAGAAGGACAGGAATAAATTTTGGACTTACTCTTGCCATTTGGGATTATATATTTGGCACTGCATATATACCTAAAGAAGGTAGAGATATTAGATTAGGCTTTCCTGGTATTGAAGAATTTCCACATACATTTATAGAACAAAATCTAAATGGTTTTAAATAATTGAATTCTATTGGATAAAAAGTATATTCACAACAAATAAATGCAATAACTATGGCTAAAAAGAAGGGTTTAGGAATCAGAGCATTATATTCGAAAGATCCTATCAAAGCTGATAAGCTTGTTTGGGATAGAACAGTAGGAAAAAATAGAAGAGGGTTTCTAAAAAAATCAAGCCTTATTGCAATGGGTACCGTCTTAGGTGCTGATATGGTATTTGCTAATAATTTCCCTGGTGGCTTAATACCTATAGGCATCTTGGATAGCGATAAAGACATCATTATAGAAGGAAAAAGTCCAGAATTAACCATTTTGAATGATAGACCAATAAATGCAGAGACTCCACCTCATTTATTGAATGATGCGCTGACACCAAATGATCTTTTCTTTGTCCGAAACAATGGTATTCCCCCAGAAGGTATTAATATTAATAATTGGACCTTAACAATAGAAGGAGAATCTGTCAAGACAAAAAAGACGTACAGCATAAAAGATCTAAAAACAAAATTTAAACAATACACTTATGACCTAACCTTAGAGTGTGGTGGTAATGGTCGAAAAGAGTTTAACCCTCCAGCTAAAGGTAATCAGTGGGGCCTTGGAGCTGTAGGTTGTGCATCTTGGACAGGAGTAAGGTTAAAAGATGTTTTAAATGATGCAGGCATCAAGTCTGATGCTGTATATGTTGGATATTATGGTCAGGATACTCACATTAGTGGTGATAGGTCTAAAACCGTAATATCTAGAGGAGTACCCATTGGCAAAGCGCTTGAAGATGAGAATTTGATCGCTTGGAAAATGAATGGCGAAGATATCCCTGTGATGAATGGATACCCGCTAAGAGTAGTCTTTGGAGGCTGGCCAGCATCTTGCTCTGGTAAGTGGCTTTCAAAAATAGTGATTAGAAACAAAGTACACGATGGACCAAAAATGACAGGGCAATCCTACAGAGTACCTTGCAAACCAGTAGCGCCTGGATCAAGTGTACCTGATGAAGAGATGTGTGTCATCGAAAAAATGCCAGTAAAATCTTTAATCACTTATCCTAAAACTGGAGCATCTATCAAAGTATCTCAGGAGTTACCTGTAAAAGGTCATGCATGGGCTGGAGACATTGACATCCAATCTGTTGAATGCTCCATTGACTTCGGAGCAACATGGCAAAAAAGTAGCCTGCATCCAGCAAAAAATAAAAATGCTTGGCAGAGATTTGAAACAAAATTCAAGTTTCCTCAATCTGGATATTATGAAGTATGGGCTAAAGCCACCGATAAGAATGGAGTATCACAACCGATGATTCTACCAGGATGGAACCCAAGAGGATATCTTAACAACGCTTGTCACCGAATAGCCGTAAAAGTAGTTTAATATGAATGACAAACAAGACTTCAAATCTACTTTTTCATTACTTATTAATAGCATAAAATACCTAAGCATCATTGTGCTTTTTGGAAGTATATTCCTATTGGTTTATATACCATACCAAGACGCTATAGATAGTGCGATCGCTGATAGTATCAAGCCAATATCTGCTGAAGCTATCAAAGCTTCAAAGGGAGACTTCACATATGAAAATCCAGACAAAATAGAAAACGGTATCCATGTAGCTACGGGAATGGTCTATGACGAAAACTTTCAAATAGTAAAAACCGTCTGTACTAGGTGTCATTCCTCTAAACTGATTACTCAAATGGCTGCTACTAGGGATGGATGGCAGGAAATGATCAGATGGATGCAAAAGACCCAAGGGCTAGAGCAATTGGGAG
>JBBKVK010000194.1:0-3179 GCA_037968395.1 Saprospiraceae bacterium
GCCATATCTTGCATGATAGGATTCTATTCTTGCGAAGATGCAACCGATATTATTCAAGTCGGAGAACTTGGTGAAGGTAATGCTTTCCAAACTTTGGAGGATCTTCAATCTGGTTTAAGTGGTGCTTATGCTAATTATGGTCCTGATTTTGGAGGAAATGATTCAGGTGTAGACATCGTTTATTTTAACGAAATTTTTACTGATAATTTAAAATCAGGGATTGATAATAATGGTCAAGGCGATTTGACGTATGCGTTTCAACTACAGCCTGGCTCTGATAGCCCAGGGACAATTTGGGCTAATAGATATGCAACTATTAATGCATGCAATAGAGTATTGAGAGCAATTGAAGGTTTATCCTTTGCCAATGATGAATTAGCTGAAGTTGATCATATAAAAGGTCAATTGATGGCGTTGAGAGCATTGTCACATTTTGATTTGTTCCAATATTACACAAGAGATTACCAAGATGACAGCTTATTGTCTATAATCAATATGGATTTCGTTCCAATTATAGAGGATGAGTTCCAAAGAAATACAGTGGGTGAAACTTTAATATTTATTAAAAATGACCTGAACATGGCTGATATGTTTCTGGATCCAAGTAATCCTTTGGCTTCTAACAAATATTATATCAATAAAGACTTTGTTAAGGCAGTAAGAGCTAGAGTCGCACTTTTTGAAGGAGATTATGGCTCTGCCAATACCTTTGCATCCGAATTGGTCGCTGATTACCCATTGGCTGATCAAAGCCAATATTTTAACATGTTTGCGGACATTGATGATACAGAAGTTATTTTTGAATTGTCTAGATTAACAGGTGATGCTCAAGTTGCAGGACTTTGGTACTTTAATGCAGTTAATCGTACTGGTGGTGCATATTTGGAAATGTCGAATGATCTTTTTAATCAATTTGATCAGAATGATATCAGATTTTTAGTAAACGTTAATGGAGAAAGTGAGATTAATGGTCTTAATGATTCATCTAATATACTATTAATAAATAAGTACCCTGGTTCAGGTGATGGAGCATTAATTAATGATTATAAACTTTTTAGATCTTCTGAAATGTTATTAATACGCGCCGAAACAGAAGCCAGAAGTGGTCAATTAGGCGCAGCTGCTTTATCAATCCAAGAATTAAGGACAGCTAGGTATGGTGGTGCACCACCGCCATTGCCATCTTTTGCTACGCTCAACGATGCACTCACGGAGATATTAGAGGAACGTAGAGTAGAATTATGTTTTGAAGGACATAGATATCTTGATCTTAAAAGATTAGGGGGTGAACTTGGAATAGGCATCAATAGAGAAGAGGTGGATTGTGCCTCTTTTTCAGCTCCATGCAATCTTCCTGCCAATGACTATAGATTTACTTTACCTATTCCAACTTCAGAAATTGAAGGGAATAGTGTAATTACTCAAAATCCTAATTATTAAAAAATATAGATATGAAAAAAGTTTTATTGCTATTATTAACTATCGGTTTTTTCGCTTCATGTGATGACAGCGTAGATTCGGTAATTTATGACAATGTGAATGGTCAGACGGGAGTATCGTTTGCTGACACATTTACATCGGTAATTGTTCCTGAAGAAGGAGTTACTGTATCAGTCGATGTACAAGTAACTACGATTTCAGATATGGACAGAACATTTGCTGTCGCTGTTAACGAAGATTCAACTGGTTCAAGTGAAGATTATATCATAGGAAATATTGTAGTTCCAGCCAATTCTCACATTGGTACGTTGGACGTTACTTTTGATAACTTTGATAATCTTGAAGAATTAATGTCGTTTACATTAATTCTTGATTTGGTATTGCCTAATGGGGAAGTTGCTATTGGTGCAGCTTCAACAACTTTTAACTATTTGAAGAAAGTTATTTGTAATGACGTAACTTTAACAATAAATGAAGACGCTTACGCTGATGAACGAAATTGGAGAATTACAGATAGTTCGGGTGCAATAGTTTATCAATGTTCAGATTTTGCTGATTGTCCTACAGGTGCTGCATCTGGTTCTATACCCGCGATGCAATACGTCTATCAATTACCTTTAGTGGATGGATGTTATACATTTATTATAGAGGATTCCTTTGGAGATGGCTTGGAAGATGGTAATATTACAGGTAATTATACTTTAAGCTGTTCTATTATTGTGTATGCCACTGGTGAAGGTAATTTTGGGTCTTCTGTTACAACAAATTTTTGTGTGAATCAGTAAGGGTATCCAGTTAATAACTTAATATAAATATAAATGAAAAATATTTTTAAAATTATTCCTTACTCACTATTACTTTTGGTATTTGGTTGTCAAAATGAAGATGGTGTTAACGAAGGCAAGTTTAATCCAAATCCGGAAAGTGGATGGGTTGAATTTACAAGAACACAAACAACGGCTGGTCAATCAGCAAGCACGGTTTCTGTACCAGTTAAGATTAACGTTCCAGTTTATCAAGATGGACTTAATATAGCATATAGTTTTCAAGCTGCTGAAGGTGATTATACACAATACGTTACATCAAGTGGTGGAACTGTTTTTGCTGACCCAGATGACTATTCAATTGATAATAATAGAATTGTTACAATTAGCATCCCTTTAGTAAATTTGGAATCACCAAGAGATTTCGTAACGTCATTTGATGTGGTTCTGACCTCGGTTGATGCAGGAGCAGTTGGTATTGGTGTTGATGAAGATAGTATTGTTGTTCATCGCGTAATTATTCCATGTTCTAATCCAGATGTGTTACCTACCGATTATTTCGTTGGAGATTATGTATTAGCCGATGTTGATGGCACTATTGGTCCTGGAAACGGCACTGAAAATTTTGGATCTGGAGTGGTGACATTGACGGTAGACCCATTCAATCCAAATGCGAGATTATTTTCAGCCGGTATATTACCTGCATTTAATCCTGAAATTGAGCTTATTTCTATAGAATTTTCTACTGATGACAACACTGTTATTCTTGGAAATGTTGATCCAAGCTTAGCATGTGGTGCTGGTGCTCCTCCATATATTTACGTTTCCGCTGGAGCTGCAAATCGTACAGAATGGGATATCTGCAATGACCAATTTATAACAATAAATTACACAGAAGATCCAAATGGATCTTGCGGAGGACCATATGTTTCCTCATTCTCATTAACAGCAAATTAAAAAATATAATATATATTT
>JBBKVK010000195.1:0-5250 GCA_037968395.1 Saprospiraceae bacterium
TTATAATCCAAGATTTTTATAATTATTTTAAAAATATTTATTAAGCAGTAAATATGGTGAAACAGTATTTTTTTTTGCAAAAAGTCCGCAGATCAATACAATATCAAATTATTTACTTCGTTTATACCATTGCTAAAGATTGAAGAACTGTGTAAAAGATTAAATTTTCAAAACATTATTTTTGAAAATTCAAATCTAAATTTATCTTTACGTTTTCTTAATTGAAAAGGGGCATTACATAATTGATAAAAATTGTTAGTAGAAAGATGAGAGAATCAATTTATTTTTTGTTGATACTGGTTACAGTATCAACTTTATTCCAATCGTGTGGAACCACTGAAGGTGGTACGCTAGTAGGTTCATTAAACAGACCAAAATTTCAAACGATTAACCCATACGGTATGGTTTACGTACCTTCTGGTCAAGTTCATATAGGTCAGAGTGATCAAGATGTGTTTAGCACATTTACTCAAAGAACCAAATCTGTTTCATTGCAGGGCTTTTTTATGGATGATACAGAAATCACAAATAATGAATATAGACAATTTGTTGATTGGGTCAGAGATTCAATAGCTCATACAATTATGGGAGATTTTATTACTGACGACAATGGTAATGAGCACCTTGATTGGGAGTATGAATTAGATTATACTGACCCAACGCTAGATGAGATGTACTATCAAGGAGATAATGCATTCTCTGGTAAAAGAGAATTTGATACCAAAAAATTGCTATATAAATACGAATGGTTTGATTGGAAAAGAGCAGCAAATGATGCTGACGCTACTAGAAAATCCTTAATAAACAAGGTAGAAGTTGCTATATATCCGGATACAATGGTTTGGATTAGAGATTTCTCTTATTCTTACAATGAGCCATATACAAGAAATTATTTTTCACATCCAGCATTTGACGACTATCCAGTAGTAGGAATTGATTGGAAACAAGCAACAGCATTCTGTGATTGGAGAACTCAATTATGGGATAGATTTAAAGATCCAGAAGAATTTAATACTGAAAAATATAGACTACCATCAGAAGCAGAGTGGGAATATGCCGCAAGAGGAGGAAGAGATTTAGCGCCATACCCTTGGGGAGGTTATTATGCTAGAAATGCTAAAGGATGTCTTTTAGCTAATTTCAAGCCAGGTAGAGGTAATTATCCTGAAGATGGAGGTCTTTATACTGTAAAAGCTGATGCATACTTTCCAAATGATTATGGTTTATACTGTATGTCTGGAAATGTATCTGAATGGACTAGTTCTGCTTATTCTGAGAATGCATATACTCATGAACATGATTTAAACCCTGATTATAGATATGATGCTAAAGATTCTGATCCGGATGCATACAAAAGAAAAGTAATCAGAGGTGGATCTTGGAAAGATATATCTTATTACCTACAAACAGGTACAAGACATTGGGAATTTCAGGATACAACTAAATCTTATATTGGATTTAGAACGGTACTTACTTTCTTAGGTAGGTCTATCGATGACTTTTAATAAAACTAAACTTTAATAAATTTTCAATTTAAAAATTCGTCACTTGAAAGGCAAAAATGCTCTTTCTGTGTAAAATTTTGATCACTCTTTTTTCAAACCTTTAAATTTTAACTACAAATGAGCTTTTTTAAGTCAAAATCTTTCAAGTACCTTAAGAACCTTGTAATTGGTGTAGGTGCAGCTGTCGTAATGGTAGGAGCACTTGGTAAAATCAATAGTGAGCCTTGGGGTGGACCAGCGATTACAGCTGGATTATTAACAGAAGCAGCATTATTCTTAATGCTTGGTCTTTTAGGACCAGAAAAGGATTACTATTGGGAGAAACTTTATCCAGGTTTAGATGCTTATAGTTCAAGTATTTCTCCATTAACAGCAGGAGAAACTTCAGGGGCAATAAGATCTCTAAATGCTGATGTTGTTGAGAATAACTTAGGTGGAATGTTAGGTGAATTACAGACTATGTCTAAAAGCCTGGGATCACTTAAAGCTTTGCAAGAAGTCGATTTTTCTGAAACTTCTCAACAACTAAAATCTATGCATAATTTCTATTCTAAGATGAGCGAGGCTATGTCAGCATTAAGCGAATCAGTGGATGATACTAAAGCATACAAAGAACAAATGGTTTCTTTAAATAAGAACTTAGGATCACTTAATTCAGTTTACGGAAATGTATTATCTGCTTTTACTATAAAGTAATAATTCATCCTAGACTAAATTAAAGATATTTTTTAACATATAAAACAAGATAAATATGTCAATTCCTAAGGAACCCAGGCAGCTGATGATCAACGTAATGTACTTGGTACTTACAGCTTTACTGGCGTTAAATGTATCTGCAGAGATTTTTAATGCTTTTGAAATGGTAGATGGTGGTCTTAAAACAGCCAACAACTCATTAGACAGAAGTAATGAAGAAATGCCGATATTAATAAAAGATGCAGCTAAAAAGAAATCTGAATTTCAAGTTTATGCTGATAAAGTGGACCCTGCTAGAGCTATATCTAAAGAAGCTTCTACATATATTCAAACTGTCGTTGATAGATTGATAGATGAAGGTGGAGATAGAAATGGAAAAAACGATGATGGAGACTACATTGTTTTAGAAGGTGGTAAACGAGAAATGTTAGGCAAGAAAAACTATGACCCAACTACTAGATTTATGGTAGATGATGGTGGTGGTATGGAGCTTAAAGCTAAGATGGATGAGTATAAAGATAAATTTCTAGCTTTAGTTGATGAAGCGGATAGAGCTAGTATTTCTCTTCCGATTGAGATCGATAACGAAGCATGGAAGTTAAGCCCAAACAAAAAGAAAGATTGGGCTGATTTTACTTTTGGACATATGCCAATTGGAGCTACTATGCCTATATTTTCTAAATTCACCAATGATATTAAAGCTTCTGAAGCAAAGATATTAAACTACATTGCTGGTAAAGTAGGTGTAGGTGGTGAGACAATCATCTTGGACAAATATAGAGTTGTAGCATCACCAAAGCAGTCTTATATTATCAAAGGAGAAAAGTATGAAGCTGATGTATTTTTAAGTGCAGCTGCAGGTGGAGGATCTAAAACAGGTATTTCAATTTCTGTGGATGGAACAAGACTTTCAACAGATAGTGATGGTAATGCAAAGTACACTGCTACTCCTAGCACAACTGGTAAGAAGACTTATAATGCTACAATCAGTGTAACTGACCCTGTGACAGGAGAAACTAAATCGTACAAAGAGGTATTCAATTACGAAGTAGGAGAGAGATCAATTGCGGTTTCTGCTACTAAAATGAATGTTTTTTACATTGGTGTACCAAACCCTGTTGAAGTATCAGCTGCTGGAGTAAATAGTAACGATATTAAAGTTTCAATGGGAGGTTCAGGTGGATGCTCTATTGCGAGAGCAGGTGGATCTTTTGAAGTTAATTGTTCTACTCCTACAAACTCAACTCAATCTGCATCAGTTAATGTAACTGCTCCAGGTCTTACAGCTAGTAAAGATTTTAGAGTAAAAAGAATTCCAGATCCAGTTGCTAAGTTAGGGAATGAAAGAGGAGGAAGAATAGGCAATGGTACTTTCAAGGCTTATCCTGGTGTATTCCCAGTATTAGATAATTTTGATTTTGATGCTAGATGTGTCATCACAGACTTTTTACTTGTAAGACAAGCTAAAAGACAAGATGCTGAATTTGCAAAAAATGATGGTGGTAAATATGGTGGAAGTGCTCAAGATTTAGTTAATAAAGCATCAGCTGGAGATACCTATATTTTCAACGATATTAAGTGTAAATGCCCAGGTGATGGTGCTCCAAGGAACATTGGTCAGATGGTATTTACAATACAATAATTGATTAGTAAAAATATATAATAATGAAGTATTTATTAAAATTTTCATTCGCTTTTGTTTTTTCATTTGCAGCCACTTGTTTAGTAGCTCAAAATGCTGAAGAAATAATAACAGAATCTACGGTTCCTTCTGAGGATATTTACATAGATGATATTGTTCAGAAAAGATTATTAACTGAAGCCAGATTGATGCCTTACGAATATGTAAGAGAAGCAGATATAGCTTGGGAGAAAAGAATTTGGAGAATAATCGATACTAGAGAGAAAATGAATCTAGTTTGGAGAGCTGAGGAGAAACCTTTGTTTAACATCTTTAAGGAGATGATAGAGAATGGTGATGTCACAGTCTTTGAAGACGAAAGTTTTGATAAAGCATTGTCCTTTACTGAAGTAAATGATAAACTTTATTCTGTTGATACTATAGCTATTTTTGATTATGAAACTTATGAAGAACAAATCAAGGTTGTCAAAAACGAAAAGAACTGGAGAGATGTCAACAGATATAGAATCAAAGAGATTTGGTTTTTTGACGAAGAAGCTTCTGTGTTAAAAAGTAGGATTATCGGTATTGCTCCAATTATGGAAGAAGTACTAGCTGAAGGTACTGCACCTGTTGTATATGCCTTGTTTTGGGTATATTATCCAGAAGCAAGACAATATTTGGCTAAACATCAAGTCGTCTCTAATGAAAATGATATGGCTCCAATGACTTGGGCAGATTTGCTTGATAATAGATACTTTAGCAGTTATATATTTAAGAAAACAAATGTCCTAAACTATAGAGTTGAAGATTATTTTGATCCAGGGTCAGAAAGACTTGGATTTGATGTATTACTTACATCAGATAAAATCAAAAACGAATTATTCAACTTTGAACATGATCTTTGGGAATACTAATTCAATAGATTAAAATATACTACTAAGAGGTCTAGGTTTTCAAATGAAAATTTAGACCTTTTTTTTATATTTATATTAAAATATTTATTCTTTAGCATACAATTGGGTGTTATTTTGTTGGACTTTTATTTTAATTATCGAGTTGATGATATTAATTATATTTATGTGGATTAGAAACGTAAGTATTACTTCTCTAAAGTGCTTTTAACTCGCTTTATGTAATAGGGCTTCGTCAGGAGGGTTGAAAAATCAATTATATATGAAGTTTTACTGATTTCTGCTTAGTAGCGTTAAGGCTATGCGGTAAGCTTGTCGAACTATGAATGAAGAAAACTTAGTGAAACGCTATATATTTCAGGTTTTTCAGACCCTACTCGATTGTCTAGTGCATAAAGCGGATTTAATATGCTGCTTATATAAGGGGTTTTAAAAATTACTTGAAATGAAATATTTAGCTTGTTGAATTTTATTTCTTAAATAAATTTTTAAGAATAAAATACCTATTCAGCTT
>JBBKVK010000196.1:0-17232 GCA_037968395.1 Saprospiraceae bacterium
TAACTATATAGACTTAAATGTAAATGAATTGAATGCCTCAGGTGTCTTATATTATCAAATTGAAACAGAGACAAATTCTGCAAGCAAGAAAATGATTGTAATAAAATAAAAGTAACGGTTTTGTAGGTAAAGGCAGATCTATTCAAATGATGGATCTGATCTTTCCCAACTTAAATCTTACAAACCGATTAATATAAAATTTAGTAAAATGTTAAATTATTATAAAATGAACAAACCTTTACTTAACCTAAAACAAAGAGTTGAATCTAGCTATACTAGCAGGTTTAAGATGATCTTTGGCCTTGTAGTATGGGCGTTAGCGTCCTACAATGTTCAAGCTCAAGTAGATTGTAATATCATTATGGCATGTAATGATAACGTTCAAGTTTCACTTGGTGATCTGTGTACAGAGAGATTGACACCAGATATGATTCTTGAAGATCCTACCTATGCAGATCCATTTTATACTGTAACTCTTTGGAGAGAAAATGGCAATGTGGTTGTAGATAATATATTAAGAAGAACAATGATAGGGGAGACTCTATCTGCTAGAATCAAACTGACTGGTTGTGATGTTTCTTGTTGGGGTAACTTAACAGTAGAAGATAAATTACCACCTGTGATTACTGGCTGTACTTCTCCAGTTGAAATAGAATGTGAAGATTCTACAGCTCCGGGAGTGAAAGTACCTAGACCTGTTGCTACTGACGCATGTGCTAATGGTACCTTTACCTTTAGTGATGTTACGAAGACTTTATTGTGTTCGTCACCTTACACTAAGACAATAACTCGTACATGGATAGCAACTGACCTGTATGGTAATAAATCTACTTGTGTTCAGATAATTAATGTTAAAAGAGCTTCTATTTCTGATGTAACATTCCCTGCCGATAAAGCTGGCGCTACTGCATATGAATGTGGTGCTGCCATTAAGTATCTTCCTAGTGGTGCTCCTCACCCAGATGCGTCTGGATATCCTACTGGTGTAGCATGTGGTAATATCAATAACTACTACGAAGATGTAATATTTGACTTATGTGGTAATGGAATTAAAGTGTTGAGACAATGGAATGTAATTGATTGGTGTACTGGTAGAGATACTGTTGGTAATCAAATTATTAAAGTTTTGGATACAAAACCTGCAATATGTATTTCGCCTCCTGATTTTAAATTTAATATTTTCACTGATGAAGGTAAGTGTACTGGTACATTTACAGTCCCGGCCCCAAATGTTGCATTTGAATGCAGCTCATATGATTATATTGTAGGTTATAAGTTACGAGATGCCAACGGTAACCCTTTTGAGAATCCTGTATATGATAATGTTAGTAAGATAACAAACCCAAATGGGTCTTACTATTATAAGATTGCTAACCTACCTCAGGATACATCTTGGATAGTTTATACGATTACGGATGCTTGTGGACACGTTACAAAATGCTTTACAGAAGTAATTGTAAAAGATAATGAAAAACCATCTGCAATTTGTGAAGGCTACTCTGTTGTTACTTTAGGAAGTGATGGTTGGGCAGATGTTTATGCAATTTCAATCGATGATCATAGCAAGGATAACTGTGAAATTGAAAAATATGAAATTAAAAGATTAATTGATAATTGTTCATTTCCAACTGATTTACAGTTTGGTAAGTATGTTAACTTTTGTTGTAATGACGTAAGTCCAAACCCAAATGACTATATCAAAGTTGTCTTAAGAGTATATGACATAAGTGGCAATCACAATGATTGTGTTGCTAATGTAAAAGTTGAAGATAAAATTAATCCAACAATTTCATGTCCTCCAAGCAGACAAGTACAATGTGACTCAGATTTTTCAGCAGCTACTCTTGGTAGAGCTACTGGTACTGATAACTGTAGCTTGGTAATTGACTCAACTGATGTTGTTAATCTAAATAGGTGTGGTAAAGGGTCAATTTCTAGAAGATGGAAAGCAACAGATCCAGGTGGAAGAACAGCAAGTTGTACACAAACGATAACGGTTATTGATTTTAATCCATTTAACTCTAGTAACATTACTTTTCCTGCCGATATTACTATCAATGGATGTACTTTCGATGATGCTGATCCAGTATTGACGGGATCATTACCTACTTATACAAATAGTGATTGTGCAGAGATATCTGTTTCTTATGAAGATACTAAGTTTACTGTTCAAGGAGCATGCTTTATGATTACTAGAAAATGGAGATTAGCTGATTGGTGTAGCTTTGATGCTCAAAATCCAGTATATTTCGAAGGAGCTCAAAAAATTACTTTAAGAAATAGTGCTGCTCCTCAATTTGTATCTAGCTGTAGTAATAGAACTATTCAATCAACTGATAACGATTGTGAAGAATATGTAGAACATAGTGCAGAAGCTACAGATGATTGTACTCCAAGTGATCAAATTAAATACAGATGGGAGTATGACGAGAAAAACAATGGATCTATTGACAAATCAGGAAATGGTGCATTTACAGCTGCGGTTTATCCTACAGGAAAGCATAAATTCACTTTCTATGCAACTGACTTATGCAACAATACAACTAAATGTTCTTACTTTTTTACCATTACTGATGGTAAAGCTCCAACTCCAATCTGTCATAGGGAAATAGTTTGGGTATTGGATGAAAAAGGCGAAGCTACAGTTTGGGCTAGCGATTTTGACCTTAAAAGTACTGATCAGTGTGATGATGATGCTAATTTGAGATTTGCTTTTGATGCAGCTGGTCTTAGAGCAGTACAGTCATTCGATTGTAGCGATGTACCAAATGGTATCTCTGCAGAATTAGACTTGAGAATGTATGTATTCGATACAGATGGCAATAAAGAGTACTGTGAAGTAAGATTAATCTTACAAGATTCAGAAAATACGGATGCTTGTCCAGACCAACCAGGTGCAAGAGCAATGATTGCTGGGGATATTATTAACCATAGTGATAATGGTCTTATGAACATAGGAGTCAATATCAAGAATATGGATTCTAATGAAAGTAGTATTACTCATACAAATCAAGATGGACATTTTGAATATATTAATGCTCAATATTACGGAGAGTATGCAGTAGAGCCAACAAGTAACGATGACTTACTTAATGGTGTATCTACTTTAGATTTAGTTTTAATTCAAAGACATATCCTAGGTATCAATAAGATTGATGGTCCAACCAACCTGATTTCTGCAGATATCAATGCGGATAATAAAGTAACTGCAGCTGACCTCGTAGCACTTAGAAAAGCAATTTTGGGCATTACCAATCAATACCAAAACAATAACTCATGGAGATTCGTACCTACTAACCATATTTTTGATGATGCAACATATCCTTGGGGTTTCCCAGAGAATATCAGCATCCACGACTTAATGGTTAACTATATGAAGTCTGATTTTAAAGCAATTAAAATCGGTGATGTTAATAACTCATCTAAAGCAAATGCAAGAGGCAATGTATCAGAAAATAGATCAACTGGACTAGATGTCTTAGTGGATAACGTATCTTTTGAAGCTGGTGAAACTTTAGAAATTCCAGTTTATGCAGGACAAGACAAAATGATTTCAGGATTACAGATGAGTATTGATTTTGATGATTATGCGTTTGAGATTAATGGAATAAAATCTAATGGATTAGCCCTTGAAGGAGGAATGTATAATATTGATGGATCTATGGTGAAGATAAGTTATGCCACACATGCCAATATGGATATTAGTAAGGGAGATGTATTGTTTACTTTAGTAGTTGAGACTAAAGAAGCAAATGACCTATCTTCATTAATATTAAGTAATGATCAGATGATATCTGAAGTGTATGACCAGTCTTATGAGTCAGGTAAACTTGATCTTATCATAAGGAAAAATGTATTGCTAGACGGAGATATTCAGATAGTTAAAAACGCTCCTAATCCATTTAGCAACACTACAGAAATTGCTGTTAACCTTAATAATGATGAGACTATTGCATTAACCATCTTTGATATTTCTGGAAAGAAAGTATTTGCAAATGCAATATCAGGTTCTAAAGGAATCAATACCATTATAGTTAATAGAAGCGATTTAGGAAATAAATCAGGCATGTATTTCTTTCAAGCTGAATGCAACGATAAGATGTATACTGGTAAGATGATAATGATTGAATAATCGTTTATATGCCCTAGTAAAGGGTCAATAGAAAACAGATTTTAATAACCAAGACCAAAGGTCAGCTACTTAATTGTTGCTGGCCTTTTTTATGTTTTTAGCAATTGCACAAAGTCTAATGGATGGGTTAGGTCTAAAAATCATATTAAATATTTATATATGCAGTCAATAATTAACGGCTCTGGCTAATTTTTTTAAACTAAATTTAGTACATTTAGGACATAAAATATAGAGATAAATGTCAAGTAGTATTTATACAGGAGGTTGGAAATCAGTATTCTATTCTTTTCATGTAGCCAATGAGGTTGGCTATGGCGACTTTTGGGAATCTATAAGGTCTAAGAATACTTGTAAAACATGTGCTTATGGCATGGGTGGTCAAAAAGGTGGAATGGTCAATGAAGCTGGTGACAAGATTGAGATTTGTAAAAAAAGTATGCAAGCTCAATTGACCGACATACAACCATCTATCCAACCGGAATACTTTTTAGAACACTCTATTGCGGATGTTTTAAAGCTTAAACCAAGAGAAATAGAGCGAATCGGCAGACTCAATGACCCGATTTTTAAAGCAAAAGGGGATACACATTATAGAGTAATCTCTTGGCAACAAGCTATTCAAAAAATCGTCCTAAAGTTTAAACATACTGAAGCTAATCGCTCTTTTTTTTACAGCAGCGGACGATCATCTAATGAAGCAGCGTATTTACTCCATTTGTTCGCAAGGCTTTATGGGACAAATAATGTTAACAACTGTTCGTATTATTGCCATCAAGCCACTGGAGTAGGTCTAAAATCAACTATAGGGACGGGCACTGCTACTGTTGAGTTGTTAGATATTAAAAAAGCAGATGTTATCTTTGTCATAGGAGCTAATCCTTCTTCAAACCATCCAAGGTTTCTTACAGAACTAATGCATTTGCGAAGAAGGGGAGGAGAGGTAATCGTAATCAACCCAGCCAAAGAGCCAGGAATGGTAAAATTTTCTATTCCAAGCGATGTAAGATCATTTTTGACAAAAGGAAGTGAGATTGCTTCAGAATATCTACAGCCCAAAATAGGGAGTGATATTGCAGTACTTAAAGGCATCGCTAAGTACATCATCGAAAATGATATAGTAGATCACAACTTTGTTGACAGCCATTCTAGTGGATTCGAAGCTTATAAATCTGATGTGCTTGAAACATCATGGAATGAGATTGAGCAAGCATCTGGAATATCTAAATCTAAACTCTGTAACATTGGGGCGAAATATGCCAAAGGCAAGAATGTAATTTTTTCATGGGCTATGGGGATTACACACCATCAACATGGAGTGGCAAATGTAGAGGCCATCGCCAACCTTGCTATGTTGAGAGGAATGTTAGGCCGAAAATATGCAGGTATGATGCCGTTAAGAGGACACAGTAATGTCCAAGGCGTGGGATCAGTTGGAGTGACTCCTAAACTGAAAGAAGCCATCTTTTGCAATATTGAAGCTAAACTTGGTATTAAATTACCAACCACAGATGGATGGGATACTATGAAGTGTATGGAAAAAGCCCACCAGCAAGAAGTTGATCTGGCTTTCATATTAGGAGGTAACCTTTTTGCCTCTAATCCTAACTTAAATTATGCAGAAAAGGCTTTGAACAATATCCCTTTTAAAGTATTTATCAATACTACTCTCAATGAAGGCCATTTTAAAGGGGTAGATGATGAAGTAATCATTTTACCTGCATTAGCAAGAGATGAAGAGCAACAACCCACTTCGCAGGAATCAATGTTTAATTACGTTAGGTTAAGTGATGGTGGGCCCCTCAGAGCTAAGAATGCAAGATCAGAAGTGGATATGATCGTTGATATTGCAAAAGATGTAATTCCAAATTCGGTTTTTGATTTTCAACCATACAAGGATTTTGACAACATTAGACATGCCATAGCAGTAACGGTACCTGGGTTTGAAGATATTGAAAACTTAAACCAAACTAAAGAAGAGTTTCACATAAAAGGCAGGATATACCATACGCCAGAGTTTAAAACATCAGATGGTAAAGCAATTTTCAGGGTAAATCCTATACCCAATCATACTAGAGCGAGTGGTAAATATACTCTAATGTCAATCAGAAGTGAAGGCCAATTTAATAGTATAATCTATGAAGAGGAGGATTCTTGGAGAGGGCAAACTGAACGTTGGATATTGATGATGAATCCTGAGGATATGAAGGAAGCAAATATTGCCGAAGATCAATTGATGAATGTAAAAAGTGCAGTTGGTGAGATGAAAAGGGTAAAGATTAAGCCTTTCGATTTGAGTAGAGGGAGTATCATGGGTTATTATCCAGAGACTAATATTCTCGTTACTTCTGAAGTAGATGACAGAAGTAGAACTCCAGCTTTCAAAAATACAGAAATTTGGTTTGAATGATATCAAGAAGCCATTTAGTAGTTAAATATCTATTAAAAGTAAATAGTCTGCAAACAAAATACCTAAATTTTAAGTCTATTGTTAAAAAGTTCTACTTTTGAGCTTTTATAGATTTTAAATGAAATATTAAATTTTCAAGATGCTCTAAGTGGATTTAATAAGTATTAATTTAATCACTAGAATAGTATAGTACTAACAAAATTAAAAATTAGAAAAAGTGAAATATAGCTTATTGATTTTATCAAGTTTATTTTTCTTTAGTTGCAAGACTACTAAAGAAGTAAGCGAATTGACCAAAGAAGACATTAAAATTGAGATGACTAGAGGTGCTTGTTTTGGCAAATGCCCAATCTATACAATTAAAGTTTATGAAGGAGGATATACTACTCTAGATGCAAGTAGGTTTACTAAAGCGATGGGTAAATTTTCTAAAAAAATAAGCAAAAAAGAATACAAGAGTTTAGTAACCGCATTTGATGCAGCAAATCTATATCAATATCCTGAGGTTTTTGAAAATAGTATTGCTGATCTGCCTTTGGTATCTATGATATATAATGGTGATCAGGGACGAAAAATAGTAAGAGGTAAGGACGAGAGACCTACAACACTCAAAGAACTTCAATACATGATAGAAAAACTGTACAATGAAGATAATTGGACATTAATCGAGGCTCCAGCTGTGATGGAAAAAGCTCCAGTTGATTTCCGTACTCCACCCAAAGTAATAAAAGACCAGATAATCATCAAACCTAAACAAGGGGAAAGACTTCCTCCGTTTTTTAAAGAAATGGAACAATATGGTGTAAGATTACTTACAAGGATATCTGGTGAACAAAACTTATGGTTAATTACTTATAGTACTAGTGAGATAGATGCTGACAAGATGTTAAAAATCATCCAAGATCACCCTACCATAGAGATGGCGGAATTTAATAAAGAAGTTTCAACAAGAGATAATTAATAATTTATAAACATAGAGATATGAAAATTGGATCAATAATAAAAGCAGTTATGTTGTTTTCTTTTATCATTCTAATCAATTATGATGTGGATGCACAAACTAAGAAAAGAAGACCAAAAGAAGAACCTACTGAAAGTCGAACAAGAGTAAGAGGGGAGGCAGATTCAGAAAAGCCTTCATTTACAGAGAATTTGAATTATGAAATCAAATTTGGTAATATAGGATTCAGTAATCAGTTTAGTATTGCATTAAAACCTTCTGTTGGGTACAAATTTCACAAGTATGGGTCAGCTGGAGTAGGTTCAAGATTGAACTACACCTTTATTAATCGAACTGCAGCTCCAGATTTATCATTTATAGATTACGGGTTTTTTGGATATGCAAGAGCGAGATTAGGCAATAGTTTTTACTTGCAGGGCGAGTATACAACTTATAGTCTTGATTTCGATACGTATAGAAAAAACAACTCATACCCTTTATTTGGAGCAGGATATTTAAGTGGTTATGGAGATTGGACGTGGGGTGCAGAGTTGCTGTTTATAGGTAATGGTGAAGCAAGAGATGATTATGGTAGTGTTGTAGAATGGTGGTTTTCTGCATCGTACAATTTCTAATTCATTTGGATAAATAAAAGGTTTGAATAAATACCTGAGTTTAGTAAAGTTTAGTCATACAATTTTTGCAATGCCATTTGCATTAGTTGGTTATTTTTTAGCGGTGAATAGTCAAGGTCAACAATTTTCTTGGCAGATACTTGGTTTGGTGATACTATGTATGATTTTTGCAAGAAATGCAGCAATGGCATTTAATAGGTGGCAAGATAGAGATATAGATAAAAAAAATCCAAGGACCAATATCAGGGAGATTCCAGCAGGGATAATATCAGCTAATTCGGCACTATTATTCATTGTTTTGAATGCTGTTTCATTTGTCATCACGACATGGTTTATTAATGATCTTTGCTTTTATCTTAGCCCTTTTGCATTGATAATAGTTCTGGGGTATTCAATGACCAAAAGATTTACAGCATTATGTCATGTTGTATTAGGTCTTGGCCTTTCTTTAGCACCAATTGGCGCCTATTTGGCTGTCACGGGGCAATTTAATTTAGTGCCTATACTATATGGACTTTCTGTGCTGTTTTGGGTTGCCGGATTTGATATTATATATGCATTACAAGACGAAGACTTTGATAGATCACTTAAATTGAAATCATTGCCCGTGTATTTAGGAAAAGACAAGGCATTGATGCTTTCTATGATCTTTCATGGAGTTACAACATCTTTAATGCTTTATGCTTCTATTTCGATACAGAATACTTACCCATCTGCCAATATGTATCATTGGATAGGTCTTGCTATATTTGTGGCATTATTGGTATATCAACACACCTTAGTTAAGCCTAATGATTTATCAAAAATTAATTTGGCATTTTTTACAACTAATGGTATTGCAAGTGTATTGTTTGGTAGTTTGTTGATATTAGACCTATATTATTAGGATTCTATTTATATGGATGAGCCAGTAAATAGTCATATTTTTCAATGAGCTTTTGGGCAATTCTTCCATGATCATAATGGGTAAGGACATATTGATTTGCTTCTTTTCCAATAGCATCCATCACTTCTTGATTATCCAAAGCGTATGAAAGTGCTTTGACAAAGGAGTCGGCTGTATCTGCTACTAAAAAGTGTTTACCATCTTCTCCCTCAATACCTTCTTTACCAAGACTTGTAGTAACTATTGTCCTACACAAAGCCATTCCTTCCAAGATTTTAACTCTCGTACCGCTTCCAGAAAATAATGGCACCACCATTAATGGATGACTATTAATAAAAGTAATTGCTTCTGGTACTTCTCCCATAAATACAACACCAGGGATATTTCTTGACTTCAACTCTTGAGGTGTATTCCTTCCTGCGACGTAAAACTTTACTTCTGGCTTTAATTTATTAAAAGTTGGCCAAACATTATCCAAAAACCATTCTAAACCTTCCCTATTTGGGACCCAATCCATTGCTCCAATAAAGCAAATGCTATTTGGTATCATTTTCGGTTTATCAATTTGAATGTAGTTTTTCATTTCTAATCCTATTGGAGTAGAAATAGCTCCGTTTTTATATCCTAACTTCTTAAATTTCTTTAGATCACGGTCAGAAACTGCAATCAGATAGTCGTAATCATTCAGAGTTTCTAATTCGTAGTTTTTTAATTTTTTGGTTAGATGTTTTAAGTACATTTTCTTCAACCAAAATGAAGTGTTCTTTGTAATTCTTTCCCAAATTTCAAACTCTATGTTGTGAGACCTCATTGCAACTATAGCATTGGAATGCTTTTTAATGATCTCAATATAGGGAGTCAAGTACAATGTTTCTAATTGAATAACATCATAATCGTTTGTTGTAATAAGTTCTATAAGTTTTGCTTCGTAATCTTTACTAATAAATCTCTTGATATGATAACTCTCTGATGAAAATAAATTTTTAAAAGCATCAATAGGATTTATCTTGTTATCAATTTCTGTACAATGTATAGCCTTGTAATGATCGTAATCATCTGGAATTGACGAAAGTTCAGTATAATGCTTTTGGGTATTCATCGCAAGAAGAGTAACCTCACACCCTTGGTCTGATAAAGCTCTACTTAAGTAAGTTACCGCTATCGATTCTCCATCACGAAGAGGATAAGGAAACTTTTTACATAGTTGAAGTATTCTCATAAGTAAGTACTCTAAATCGGTTAGAGGGCACAAAGTTAAAAGAAAAAATTACAAATCTCATTGTTAGCTATTAATATTTGAAAGCCTATTCAAGTATGTATCTCAATTTGAGCTTGGACATAATAATTACCCTTGACATAAGGTGTCAATAGCAATTGCTCCTATTAAAATAAATGTGAATGTATACTTACTTAACCAGTTGTTTAATAGCTAGTGCTGGTTATTGGTTTATGGTATAAAAACATTTTTGAGGGATGTTTTAGTATGTAAATCCACGGAAAAATTTAGATAATTTTAACATATTAAAACTATTGCTTTGTTATTGATTGGTTATTAGTGCTTTGCATAAGAGTTTTTGTAATACTTTTTTCAGAATGCACTTAAGGCTTTCGTGGGTTAAATTGGTCTTTTCGTAGAAAGTTTTGTCGGCGTTGGTCTTAAGTGATGTAACCCAAATGGTAGTTTTTACGTTTGGATTCAAAATCAGTTATTAACAATTTAAACATATTATCATGAGGATTACAAAACTGTTTTTTACCATTTTATCATTAGCTTTTTTTACTTCAGCCACAAAAGCTAACATTGAACCTACCACCAATAATGTTAGAGAAGAAATTGAAATATTGATCAATAAAGCTTCATTATCATTTGATTCTGAATTAGAGATCACCCTTAATTTCTTAATTAATAACAACAATGAAATTATTGTAGTATCAACTAATAATCCAGATTTTGAATCTCAATTTAGATCAATACTTAATCTAAAGAAAATTAAAACCCAAGATGTAACATTTAACAAAATGTATACATTACCAATTAAAGTGAAAAAAATGTGAGAGTTTTTCGATGGTAGAGTATAATTACTCTCCATCCAGCCCTGAGGCCAGTCCTCAGGGCTTTTTTATTATTTTTCGGTTTTTAAATTAATGAATCACAATTTTTTTGGAGATCATACTTGTTTCAGTAAAGAAAGTAGCAAAATAAAGCCCATTTTGAAGATTTAAGTTATCCCATTGAGTTAAGGGCTCATTTACCTCAATAATCTGAATAGCTTTCCCACTTAAATCAGTTATAAGTATTTTACCTGACTTACTACAAATAAAATTAATCAAACCGCCATTCGTTATACTTATTTCAAATGTGGTTTTTAATTCAATATCAACTGAATTGGTTGCCATAGAAGTAGTAATATTGTCCACACAGATATAACCTGGAGTATTCATTCCAAAAGCTCCATTGTCTGATGAAGATAAGCTCAATGCTAAACTGTCTGCTTCTTTAAATAATTCGACATTTATCACTTCCCAAGTGTCCACGATGTAGTCTTTCGAATTATCGTTAAATCGATAGTCTGCTAGGTAAAAGTCTATACTATCTATGGATAAAATACCGTTTTTATAACCTTTTATAGTCAATAAATAGAAATCAGGATCATCTCCGCTTTCACCTCCAAATTTCTTAGCAAATCCATCACCATTCAATATGCTAAAATAGGCATAAGTATTGTTTGTGATTGATATTTCTTTAAATGCTTGTATGTTCTGTGGGTATGCAGCATATTTAATAATTGATTGCCCTCCAGCTGGATAGGTCACTAGATAGTTTGAAGAATTGTCTGCACCCATTCCTGCTATAGCACTATGTTCATTTGTGAAACCTTCAGTAGTAACATCACTGCCTGAAGATAATATCCATCCAGACCAATATGGGAATTGTGGATCGTCAACATAATTATTAACAACCTTAATTCCTTCTGATTCAAATGCGTTTGCTTCGCCACTATTTTTAATATAACCTTCCGAGGGTACTGAATAGTTCTCCCAATTTGCTACTTGGCCGCTAATGTTTATTGTAAAAAAGAAAAGTGCAGTTAGTGATAAAGTTAATTTCATTATTTGTTAAGTTTTAAAATGAATGATAATTTGTAGTTTGTTCCTGGCATTGGTCTGTTTTCAATAATTCTATATTGCTTATTACTAATGTTATATGCTTGTAAAACGAGATCGGCATTTAGTCTTTTTTTGTCAATGATTAAGTAAGCAAGACTAGAATTTAGTATTCCATAGGGCTTTAAATCACCATTTATTCCGATGGTAGAGGATATATATTGGTAGCTGCCATCAAATGAAAGTTTCCCATATTTCGCGGCAATTCCTATGGCACTCTTAATCTCGGGAGTGTAAAATAACTGATCGCCTTCATTAATTATTGGGTTTACAATGGCTATTTGATTGATAGATCTGCCTATGTTGCCTGATGTCCAGATTTTTCCTTTCCATTTAGAAGAGATGCTGAAGTTTTGTGAGGCGTCGTATTCTACTCCATAGGATTTTACCTTTGCAAGATTTTGGGCAGAGTAATAGTTCTTGTCTATTGGTAAAGACCATAAAATCCAGTTTGTTACACTTCTATTGTAGAAAGTGATACCTGCTTTTGTATGTTGTTTGGTGAATCTAAGTCCCAGTTCGCTATTGAGAGAGTGTTCTGGTCTTAAATTAGAATTTCCTCCTGGGGACCAATATAAATCATTCGTCGTAGGATATCTTATTGCATTGCCAAAGCTGTAATCTATATCTAAATACTTGGTAAATTGGTATATGCCAAACAACTTGAATAAAGGTTTTACACTAAGGGTATTACTTTTGGTAGCTCCTATATTTACGCCCCATGATGTTTTATCTAAAATAAATTCATGGATAAGATCTGCTCTAAATAGATTGTAGTGTGCAGGATTATGATATGCTTTAGTAGTACTGTTCACAAATTGGTTTTGGAGAGATATTGTGGATTTATTTTTACCGTAAAAATATTCGAAATCTGACTTAGTAAAAATTGATGTAAAGTCACTTGGGCTATCTACCAGGATCAGAGGGTCTACATATAATATTGACTCTTTGATTAAACCCACTATCGCATTCAGTTTTGAGTGGTCTGAAAATTTAGAGTATTGTAATGAGTTTCGCCAACTTTTATCTATTTGATAGGCAGTCGATCTAGACTGTGTTGTCAGTTTAGGTATTTGCCGACTCGTTTCTTGCCACCAGGTAGCATAAGTCAAAGAGTGTGATTTGTTTATAGCATAATTAGTTGCAAATGTCAATGCATTCTTACTCGTATGTGAATTTTGGGTAATTTCTCTCTTGCCATTTGTTAAGGTGTAAGGGAAATTATTTGTGCTACTTGTTGTTAAGATATTGGTAGAAAACGATATTTTCCCCAAGGAAAATTCGCCTTTTAAGCTATGTTCTTTGTTATTGAATGAACCATAACTATTAGTAAATGTCAATTGATTTTTACGATTAACAGATGTTGTTAAATCAATGGATCCAGTAAGTCCTGAAATTGATTTAGCCGAAGTATTTATATAAGCGTGATCAATAATTGAACCATTGATTAAGGACAGGTCTGATAAGCCTAACATCGGGTTGCTGATAGGAATGCCATTCCAATTGACCATGGTTTGACTTGCATTTCCACCTCTATAGCTGATGGTGGCAATCGAGGACGGGCCATAATTTTTTATAAAAAGACCACTATGACTACTAAGCTGATCTGTTAGGTTGTTTAGAGGTAAATGACTCGTTTTAAGTTCTGATTTTACTGCAAAACTATCTGCAAATACGGTGATGCTGTCAATTGACATAACAGTTTCTCTCATCTGTGCAGCAGCAGATAATGATAAAAATAAAGTAAAGATGATATACCTCAATTCTACAAATTCAACAAAAGAAAATAGGGGATAAGTACAATCTTTTAGGCATTATATTCTACTATAAAATGGCGCCTTAGAGTGCATTTTTATCACCAACTTTTCCTCCGAAAGTTAAATAAAACCCCAGTTTACTAAAAACTAAGGATGATAAAGCATCAATGGCAGGTCTTCTGGCTTACCTCTGTCTGAACTCCTTCCCGTTTTACCAGTGGATTTTTTATCAGACGCTTTGTACACTATGTACAGGCTTACAGCAGCGGGGACTGCTCCGAATTTACATCGGATTCCCTATTATAACCGTGTTAGTGGTTACCTTTGATGATACAAAGATAGGTATAGATGATTGCTAATTACCATTTATCGTTTATTATTTTTAAAGGTCAGACGGGGCTAGAATGCAATCCTTATCTATATTTAATAATATCATGTTTGTTATAGTAAAAACTATTAAAACTTAATTAGGACTAATATTTTAGTCAATTTGCTACTTTTGTGGCTTAAAAATGAAAGTATGATATCAGTTGATGGACTAACAGTAGAGTTTAGTGGCCAAGTATTGTTTAAAGACATTTCATTTGTTATAAATGAGAATGATAAAATAGCCCTAATGGGTAAAAATGGTGCGGGGAAGTCCACTATGATGAAGATTATAGCCGGAGTTAGTAAAGCTAATCGAGGTCATGTACGTTGCTCAAATGATACTGTTATTGCCTATTTGCCCCAGCATTTATTAACGGAAGACAATTGTACGGTCGCAGAAGAAGCAGCCAAAGCATTTGCCGAAGTCTTTGAGTTGAAAGCTCAAATGGATAAGTTAAATGAAGAAATGACTACTCGAACAGATTATGAGTCTGAAAGCTACATGAAGTTAATTGAGAAATCTAGTGATCTTGGCGAAAGGTATTATGCTTTAGAAGATGTAAACTATGAAGCAGAAGTAGAAAAAGCACTTTTGGGCCTTGGTTTTAAAAGAGATGATTTAAATAGGAATACCAGTGAATTTAGTGGAGGGTGGAGAATGAGGATTGAATTGGCCAAAATTCTCCTTCAAAAACCAGACTTGATTTTGCTAGATGAGCCTACCAATCACATTGATATTGAATCTGTTTTATGGTTGGAAGATTTTTTAGTTAACAAGGCCAATGCGGTAATGGTCATCTCACATGACAAGGCATTTATTGACAACATCACTAATAGGACTATAGAAGTTACTATGGGCAGAATCTATGACTATAAGGCCAATTATACCCATTATTTACAATTGAGAGAGGACAGAAGGCTAGCTCAAATAAAAGCATTTAAAGATCAGCAAAAAACAATAGCAGAGAGTAAACTCTTTATTGAAAGATTTAGAGGTACTTATTCCAAAGCCAATCAGGTTAACTCTGTTGAGCGGATGTTAGATAAAATGGAGCTGATAGAAATTGATGAGATAGATGCATCAGCATTAAAATTAAGATTCCCGCCTTCAATTAGATCGGGAGATTATCCTGTGACGATAGATTCTTTGTCAAAAAAATACGATGATCATGTGGTATTTAACGATGCCAGTATGACCATTAAAAGAGGAGAAAAGGTTTCGTTTGTAGGTAGAAATGGAGAAGGAAAATCTACTATGATTAAAGCCATCATGAGTGAGATTGAGTATGATGGAACATGTAACCTTGGGCACAATGTTAAAGTAGGATATTTTGCTCAAAATGAAGCTTCCTTGCTTGATGCGGACCTTACTGTATTTCAAACTGTTGATGAAGTTGCTGAAGGTGAAGTAAGGAGCAACTTAAAGAACCTATTGGGTTGCTTTATGTTTTCTGGAGATGATATTGATAAGAAAGTAGGAGTCTTATCAGGAGGAGAGCGAACTAGATTAGCTATGGTAAAATTATTACTTGAGCCTGTAAACTTGTTGATTCTAGATGAGCCAACTAACCATTTAGATCTAAAATCTAAAGAAGTACTTAAAGAAGCTCTTTTGGCATTTGATGGCACAATAATATTGGTGTCTCACGACAGAGATTTCTTAAAAGGTTTATCAGAAAAGGTCTTTGAATTTAAAGATAAAAGGGTAGTGGAGCATTTCGAAACCATTGATGCCTTTTTGGAGAGAAACAGAATGGAGAATTTAAGAGAAATAGAAATGGGATAGTAATATATATCTAATATATTCAATTTTTAAAGTTTCAAAGTATCTTTTGTAAAACCTAGAATAGCCATCTTCCTTGTATCCTCATCACTCTCTCTATAATGTCTCTAACACATCCATGGCCACCTTTTTTAGGACTGATGTAGTCAGCTACCTTAAGCACATCGTTGGCTGCATCGTATGGACAACAGGAAATTCCAACTAATTTAAAAATTTCTAGATCTGGTAAATCGTCACCTACGTATATTATTTCTGATTTTTTAAGATTATGATTAGAAACATAGCTAGCAAAAGTTGTTCTTTTTTCTGATAATTGATCAAATACATCTTTTATACCAAGGCCCTGAAGTCTTAGTTTTACTCCTGGACTAGCCCCTTTTGTAAATACTGCTACGTTATAACCGCTCTCAATAGCGAGTTTTATCGCTTGACCATCTCTTACATTCATGGTTCTTAATAATGAGCCATCCTCTTGCACTAGTACTTCGCAATTAGTAAATACTCCATCTACATCAAATAGAAGAGTGGTGATGGCGTTAAATCTTGAATGATCTATCATTATTGATTATCTCTCCATTCATATACCCACTTAGCTTGGATTTGCTCAAGGTGACCTTCACTGCAATCTTCTCGTTTTCCAACGAAAGTGGAAATTTCCATAATCCATTCTATTAAATCGGTAAATCGTATTCGATAGATTTTCGATTCTGTATATTCATCACCAAATTTATCATATAACTTTATTGCTATATCTTCATGGTCAGACCAATTAATTGGTAAGTTTTCTATATTGTGAAATGACATCTATTTATTTTAGTTGTAATGATTAATGTTCGTGACCAATGATTCTTTTTTGGTCAGGTATTTCTACAGTGATATTGGCATCATCACTTAAAATGATGCATTGACAGCCTAACCTTGATTCTAATCTAGGGTTGATAGCTCTGTCTATGAAGTCTTCCTCTTTATCAGATATCTCTTCTAAAAATTCATCCCCAGAATGGACATATAAGTGACAAGTAGAACAAGCACATACTCCACCACAATTGTGATTTAAGTGTACTTCATGGTCTTCTGTTATTTCAAGAATAGAATATCCTTTTTCTGCTTCGACAGTTTTAGAGGAGATAGTTTTATCTTCAAAATTAAAAGTAACTT
>JBBKVK010000197.1:0-10192 GCA_037968395.1 Saprospiraceae bacterium
GTGCTAAAGTACAAATATTTAGTTATTGATATATAGGGTTTTCCACTAAAAAAAGTAACATTTATGTCAAATGGAATTATAAAGACAAAATAAATAGATAAAAGGCTAACTTTGTGTAATATAGCAGCATTTTGACTTAAAAAAGACTCTGTATTTTAGTAGACATGAAAGTAAATAGAATTATATGTACTTTTTTTCTTTTTTCTTTAGTTAGTTTTAGGCTAGCGGGGCAATGCTCTTTCCCAAAGAATTTGGCTATTAATGACGATTCTATAAGTATATATTCATTATCAATTTCAGGAGCTATTGATAATAGTTTAATGTCTAATGGGGTTTGTGCTATTCGAATTAAATTTAGGCATTCTACTATTGGGGAAGTATCAATATCATTGCAATCTCCACAAGGGCAGATAGTGAACTTAATTGGCCCAACTACCCCAATTTCTAATATAACTGATTTTACTACTTGGGATATTACCTTTAATCAGTGTAATGGAGCTATTTCTCCTGACTTTGGGTTTTCACCCCAGTTTAATACTCTACAACCTTGGGGTCAATTCGGTTCATTTGTTGGTTCGTATTATCCATATAATGGATGTCTTCAAGATTTTAATTTAGGAGCAGTAAATGGGACTTGGTCAATTATTGTGAGTGATGTAAGTTTGTTTGATGCAGGTATAATTGAAGACTTTGATATTTTCTTTTGTGATGATACAGGCATATTATGTGAAACTTGTGATCCTAGACCAGCAGCAATTTTAGATTCAGACCTATTAGTCTGCCAAGGAGATTCTATCCTCAATCAAGCATTGAATTTGTCTCATTTAGAGGGCGTTTCTGATCCATTAAAGTATAGTGAAAGCTTTATTGTTTTTAACAATGGGCAAATTTTTGATTATTTGGCAAATTCTGAATTTAGATTTTATAATCCAGGTATATATCAGGTATGTCATTTGGTTTATAAAACTAGCCAACAACCATCATTGCCAATCATAGGAACTATAGCTAACCCATCTTCAATTAATCAAACACTAGGGTTAACTACATTATGTGGACGAGCATCTCAAGAGTGTATAACCATTGAAATAATTTCTCCTAGTAATAGTGAAGATATATTTGTTGAGGTTTGCCAAGGAGATTCTGTATTGGTATTTGATACATATTTTAAAGACGAAGGAGTTTTTCCAATTTCGAAAGGTGGGGCAATTTGTGATAGTATATTTTTAATAAATGTAGACGTTATTTCACTAAAACCTTTTATTAACCCTATTAACCCAGAATTAACTTGTTTATCTGATACTGTCTCCTTAACAGCAAATCATAATGAACTTGGGAAGGCTGTCAATTTTCAATGGGTCACTCCAGATGGGAATATTATTTCTAATCCAATTAGTAGAATTATAGAAGTAGATAAAGTTGGGACTTATATAGTCGAAGCGAAATATGAAGGTTGTGTTGAATATGATACAGTTAAGGTTGTACTTGGCTCGGATATACCTATGATTACTTTGAAAGCAGATACGATGTCTTGTAATATTGATGCAGCTACTATCACTATATCCTCTTCTATAACATTAGTGGATAGGATTTGGACAGGTCCAAGCATCAAAGCACAAGGAATTTTTACTATTAAAGCTGATGTTCCTGGTATTTATTCTGTAATTGGTATAGATGCTAAAGGGTGTAAAGGAGAAGCTTCAATTGAATTAATAGGTGATTTGGAGCCACCTTCTCTTACTTTTGATGTTGCCAATATTGATTGTAAATCCGATTCTGCATTTGTGGAGGTCAAGGGCATTCAAAAAGGCGATTCCATTAGCTGGATAAACCCAAATGGATTTCAAAAAGGCGATTCTACCTACTTTACTGAAACATCAGGAAATTATTATCTTGAAAGTTTTGCAGATAATGGATGTAGCACAATAGATACAATTCAGGTTTTTGATCAACGATATAGTATAGAAGTTACAGTAACTGCAGATACGATAGAATGCCAAAAATTAGATGTTACGCCATCAACAATAATTAAGAATGCTTCGGGCAGTGTTACTTATGAATGGTTTAGTGGAGTTAACTCCATCACGACTGTAGAAAACCCTACTTTTACAATGAGCGGACCTTATATTCTTATTGTTAAAGATACAAATAATTGTGAAGGGGTCGCAAATTTTGTCATAGAGGTAGATACAATTGCACCTGTTTTAGAGGTAAAAGACACAATTTTTTATTGTATTACAGATTCTATACAAATCGGAATATTAAATCCAAAACCTGACTACAGCTACAATTGGACTGGGCCAATAGGCTTTCAATCCTTTTCATCAAATCCATATATTTATAATGATGGTGATTATTTTGTAGAAGTAACGGACCAAAAAGGCTGTGCATCAATAGCTCATATAGTAGTAATAGAAGGACCCGATTTGCCAAAGTCAAGCTTTACTGTTCAAGAACTTGATTGTTTTCATGATACAGCTTTTATTGTTACAAATGACACAATGGGATTTAGTTTTAGGTGGGCAGGGCCTGGGTTGATTTCTACTACAATAGATCCTACAGCTTTTATAATCAGTGCTGGTGATTACATTGTTACAATTACTCAGTTATCAGATAATTGTCGAAATGCGTATGAGTTTACCATTCCTGATAATAGATCTTATTTAGACATAAATACAACAATAAATCCTCTCGATTGTAAAACTGATGTTGTTAAACCAATTGTTTTAATTTCTGATGTTTATGCAAGTTTTACTTGGGAAGGACCTGTTGCAGTAGATCAAGTTATCGAACCTGATTTAGATGCAATTGGTGATTATTTTTTAGAAGTTACGGCTATAAATGGGTGTAAATCTAGAGACACTATACAAGTTTATTTTGATGGAGCACTGCCAATAATAACAACAGAAAGTAATATTATTATTTGTAACCCCCAGACAGCATTACAAGTTGCCAACTCTCCAAGAGGCGAAAAATACACTTGGAAACTAAATAGCACAATCGTTGCAAATGAAGACAGCATATATGTGTCAAAGCCGGGCTCTTATAATATAATTGTAGAGGATATTAATGGTTGTATCGATTCTACTTTACTTGATGTGTCGATTGATACGATTCCACCTGCTTTTAGTTTAGTAATTGATAATGTGATTAGTTGTGAGGATTCAGTATCTGTAGTTTCTTCAGGGCCACTAGATAATGATTTAATATATAATTGGTCAGGACCTACTACTTTTTTGGATCGACAAAACGAAATTGAGGTTACGGGGGGTGGTATATTTAAACTAACAGCAGAAAATTCAAAAGGCTGCATAACAACGGATTCAATAGATGTTGGTGATGTAAGAGTTATTCCTGATTTCAATTTCACTTCTTCAAATATTGATTGTAATGGGAATGGGACAATAATGTTAAGTAATGTTATTAATGCTGCAATTCTGAAATGGAATGGACCAGAATCAATAGCTAATGATGATTATGTAGCAAATATTAATGTACCTGGAACTTATACAGCTACAGCAACTAGTGATTTGGGCTGTGATTTTATTAGAAATATTATAATTGGTATTGATACTATCTCTCCTAAAGTTTTGAATAAAATACTAGATACAATTACTTGCTTTGATCCTATAGTTGAAATTGGTTTTAGAATAGAACTGGGTTTTGATAGTATATTATGGTCAGGTCCAATTGATATAAGCAGTAAAGACAGTTCAATTTTTGTTAATGAAGAAGGAGCTTATTTGGCTAAAATAGTTGGACTAAATGGGTGTTTTATTAATAGATTTATTAATGTAATTAAAGATACAATTAAACCAAATAAGAGTATCTTGGGAGATACACTTACATGCTTGAAATCTAAACTTCTATTAAGTCTAACTAATTATGATAAAGTAAGTAAAGTGTCATGGAAAATTGGTCAAACCACATCGGTAAGTCCTACACTTTTTATCAATAAGCCAGGAATTTATTATATTGATATCCAAGGTGAAAATGGCTGTATTCAACACGATAGTTTGGAAGTGATCGAGGATAAAGATGTACCATCTATTGAATTGTTAGATTCATTTTATTTGCCTTGTGATGGATCATTGCTTACGTTATCATTAAATAGTGATGTGCCTGTGGAAACATACAGATGGGTTGGAAATTCTTATTTCTCTGATCTTTCAATGCCTGAAGTACAAGACCCTGGAGTTATTTATGTTTTCGTTGCAGGTAGAAATGGATGTAATAGTTTTGATAGCACGTTAATTATTTTAGATGATAGACCTATTGATTTTGATTTGACTTTTGATACAATTACTTGTAAACAACCATTTGCTGTATTGAACGCATTAAGAGTTGATGATGATGAATCTTTTTATTGGGAATTTCCAGATGGCTCAAAAGCTTATACCGTACAAGCTATTGGTTTAGAAGGAGGTGCATTTAAGTTAGTGGTTAATAGAGGTAATAATTGCTTAGATTCAATTAGTTTTGAGGTTGTATATGACACAATTACACCGAAAGCTTCTATTGTTTACACAGAAAACTTCCAATGTAAAAATACCATTGTTGACATGCAGGGGTATATTTCTGCTTCTAGAAACAGTTCAATAGGTATTTGGTCCACAATTGATGGGAAATTTGTAAACGGAATTACTCCACCAGTAAGCGAAGAAGGAACATATCGATTTACTGCAGTTGATACCATTAATGGGTGTAAAAATATTGCCGAGCAAGAGATAATTAGAGAGCCGCAATCATTGGCAGGTTTGGAATTTAACATTGCGGATCCATTATGTCTTTATGATGCTAATGGCTATATAGATGTCGTAGGAATTGTAGGAGGATTTGGTACACTTTCTTACAATATAAATGGGTTAACACTTTTAAATACTAGCTTTTTTGACTCATTAAGGTCAGGTGAATACCATATAACCGCTATAGATAGTTTTGGTTGTGAAATAGATACTACCATCGTGCTATACGATGGTCTGTTTTATGAAATCACAATACAAGGTGATACTATTGTAGCATTAGGGGATAGTTTGCTTTTAACTTTTGAAGACAATCAAGGAGGATTATTTTATGATTCTATAACTTGGGTAAATCGAGATTCAACTATATGTGCAGACTGTGATGAAACCTATGTCAGTCCCAATACTAATACAATATATACATTAACAACTGTCACGGAGAATGGGTGCATCGCACAGGATGAAATATTAATAAGAGTTGACAGCGATTTTGTGGTAGATCTTCCCAATATCTTTAGCCCAAATGGTGATGGTGTAAATGATGTATTTAAAATATCAGCTTTAAAAGGATTTGAAGAGGTGCTAACATTTATGATATTTGATAGATGGGGCAATGTAATGCATCAAGAATACAATGTTGATATCATGAATCAAGTAGGTTGGGATGGTATCTATGATGGCAGATATGCATTACCTGGAGTATATGTATTGTTGATGGAAATTAGGCTAAAAAATGGAAGGGTGATCCAGAAATCATCAGATATCACCCTTTTGAGATAATTTTATATTTATTAAGGTGTCATTTTTTTAATTTCCTATTCTATTAGGGGTTTTAGAAGAACCTCTAAACTTCTAAGCTAGATTAGTATAATAATTTTGTACGTCTTCGTCGTCTTCAAATTTATCTAACATCTTTTGGATATCGACCATTTGGTCATCATCAAATTCTACTGGTGTCGTCGAGATTCTTTCTAGTTGGGCTTTTTCAATTTCGATTGCTTTATCTTCAAATGCCTTTACGATTGTACCAAAGTCGGTGTAAGCCCCATAAACATATGTTGTATCATCATCCACTTGTATTTCATCAACACCATAGTCTATAAACTCTAGTTCAAATTCTTCGGCATCAAAATTTTCAGGAGTTTTAAATTCGACAACTGTCTTCCTATCAAACATAAATTCTAATGACCCTGTGGGTACAATACTTCCTCCTGCTTTATTGAAATAAGATTTCACATTGGCTACTGTTCTGGTTGTATTATCTGTGGCACATTCTACAAAAACCAAGATGCCGTGAGGGCCTTTGCCTTCGTAGTTGACCTCAACAAAAGTCTCAGCATCTTTACCTTCGGCTCTTTTTATAGCATTCGTGATGTTATCTTTTGGCATATTGGCAGCTTTTGCTGCATTGATAGCTAATCTCAACTTAGAGTTCATTTCTGGATCAGAGCCGCCTTCTTTAGCAGCAACAGTAATCATTTTCCCTATTTTTGGAAAAATTCTAGACATGTTACCCCAACGTTTTTCTTTTGCTGCTCTTCTATATTCAAATGCTCTTCCCATTTTCTCTCAGTTTAAATTTTATGCAAAAATATATTTTGTTATTGAATAAACAATAAAGTAGATAGAAATCTACGAATGATTTAATAATTGAACGAATATCGTGATTCCAATCCGTTTATGTTGTTGTAAGGTTGACTATATCAATAATATTTTATAATGTTCAAAATTATATGAAATTTAAATGCGATGTTAACACGTTGTTAAACGGATTGTCAACACTTGATTGCATCAACAGAGGGACTTATATTTGTGTTATCATTTAACAAACATCATTTAATTAATTATGAAGAACATTTTTGCACTATTGCTTATCGCTGGTTTGGTTACATTTACATCATGCAAAAACGAAGGCTCTACAGCTGAAAACGAAGCTAGAGAAAGTTTAGCTACAACTGGAGATGGAGGACTTGCTACTAGCGGTACACCAGAGGCACCTACAACTGACCCTGCTGAGGCTGTTCCAACTGGACCAACTACAACTATCGACTTTGCTGAGACAACTTATGATTTTGGTACAGTTACTGATGGAGACAAAGTTACTTACAACTACAAATTCACTAACACTGGTAAAGAGCCTTTAATTATCTCTAATGCTAAAGGAAGCTGTGGATGTACTGTTCCTGATTGGCCAAGAGATCCAATTGCACCAGGTAAATCTAGTGAAATCAAAGTAGTATTTGATTCTAAAGGTAAAGGTTCTGTAGAAGGACAATCTCAATCTAAGAGAGTAACACTTACAGCTAACACTGATCCTGTTAATACTTACCTTAATATCAAAGGTATCGTTAAGAAAGGAGCTGACGCTCAATAATTAGAAGAAAACTAATTACTGGATCAATTTCAGTAATCAAAATAAAAGAGGCATTTGACTTGATCATTTGCCTCTTTTGTTTTTTTGTGATATAATTATAATAGTTGTGTTACTTATATTAACTAACTATTACTTGTATTTCAGATGATTTAATTTTACAATTTAGTTTAGGAGTTCCATTTTATTAAATTTACTACTTATCCAAAAATGGCCATCTTTTTACTACTTGCTTTCTGGGAGAGAATGATTTTCTTGCAGGCTTGAGGTTGCCTGACTTGGATTGGACATAGAGTTGTTGTACTTCTTCTTTAGCCCAAGGAGTTTTTCTCAAGAAGTTTAAACTCGAGCCCATGGTTGGATTAGTTGTAAAACATTTAATCCTAACTCTTTTACCCATTTCTTCCCAACCAAGTTTTTTTTCAAGGAATACCAACATATCCTTTAGTTTTACATTGTGGAGAATGTTGTTTGGTTGTTCGTTATTTTGTTGGTTTTTGTCTTCTTCCATCTTCTATTTTAAATTATTTCAATACGAAAATCTAATTCCAGCATAGATATTAGTAGGTGCTGCTGTCTCATAATATCGATTTCCAAACGCATTGATTCTAATATTATCAAAGTACTTGGTATTGAAAAGATTATTAACACCTAAGAAGGGAATAAAATTCAATTTCCCTTTTTTCAATTCATAACTTGCTTTAATATTTGCAATCTGATAAGGCTTAATTGTTGTAAGATTACCATCTTCAGCATACATTGACCCTGAAAAATTGAAGTTGCCACTTATCATTAACCCTATAGGTTGTTGATAAGTTAAGGCAATACTCCCATGGTGGTTTGGCAATCCAGGTAAACTATTTCCTTCTAAAGAGATATTGTCAATTAGATAAGATTTGTAGATATATTGTCCTCCAGTATATCCCGTTTTAACTGATAGGGTAGGGCATATTTGCCATAAGATTGATGATTCTATCCCAAGCCTTCTGGATGTGCCAGCATTTCTATAAAAAGATTTTCCAGGAAATTGAGATAATTCATAAGGTACGATTTCGGAGGAAGTATTACAATAAAATGCTGCTAGATCAATGCTGATATTATCCGCTAATACTCCTCTTATTCCCATTTCAATATTGGTCGATTCTTGAGGTTCTAAGTTTAGGTTAAATCCACCAATGTTTATTGGATTGTTACTAAGTTCATTCAGCGATGGAGTTTCGTAGCTTGTACTAATATTTGCATATGCTCTTAAAGTCGGTTTAATGGAATAGTTGCCACCAATGGATGAGCTCCATTTATTGAGATTTATTTGGCCTGATTGGTCGCCATCAATCATCCATTTGTCTGTATTTGCTAGCTGATTAACATCAAACCTTGTTCCACCATTTATGATCCAATTACCCCAAGAATGCATGAAAGTAGTATAAAGTCCTACACTGTTAAAACTTTCGACTTGGTCAAGTGTCTGTTGACCTTTCAATCCAAGTTGATTATCATATCTTTTTCGAATGTCGCTTTGATAAGCCCATTCATATCCAAATACTACAGCATCAATTGACGACTTTGTTATGGTATATTTAGTCCCTTGACCTAAATATTGTCTTGATAGACTTGACCAACCATTAGTTTCGAATGGTAATCGACCATCATATTGCCTATTGGTATAATATCCATTAATACTCAGAGCATTTTTTTTATTAATTTGGAGCAAATAGTTACTTCCTAGTTTAAGATGTGAGATTGATTCGCCAGCATCGTATGTAATGTTTTGGGGTCTAGCACTGGTCCTTTGATTTGTTGCATCCGCGAGATTAACAGCACCTGGATCTTCTGAATGAGGAGTAGTTAGATAATTGGCGATGAAGTTTATGGAGGATTTCTTATTTATGGTATGGGTAGATTTGAAGTTTACTTTATAAGAAGTGTATCGATTATGGATCCGATATCCACCTAGATTGGTATGAGTACCAGTAATACTATATTTTGAGTTTCCCACGACAAGTCCTGAATTAAAGTGATATTGTTGCATTCCAAAACTTCCAAACGTAAGCCCTGCTTTTATATAATTTTTATCAAAATTGGTATCTGTTAAAAATTGAATCACACCACCAGATGCATTTCCATAATTAAGAGCACTAGCTCCTCTAATGATTTCAACTCTGTTAATGGTCAAAAGGTCGAGGTTGTCAAGTTGGCCTTGCCCATCAGGAGTTGTCTCTGGTATTCCATCCACGATAAGTTTAATACCTCTGATTCCAAATGCTGCTCTCGAACCAAACCCTCTTATCGAGATACGAAGACCTTGTGCATAATTATTATTATTCATCGCAAATACGCCTGGTACAATATTTATAACCTCGTTTAAAGATACCTGTTGATTGGCAGAACTTATCTCGCCAACGTTTATGGTAGATACAGCATAAACTTGATCGATGATTTTTGTTGGGAGTTTTGAAGATTGGATGACTATGGTGTCAATAAGTTGAAGCTTACTATTTTGAGCAAGGGTTAGCTTGCAATAACTTGTGAGAATTAAAAATAGTAATAGATTTCTTACTGACATTAATGCGTAATAAAGGTATTTAAAGTGGTGTGGTTACGAAAAAATACTTACAAACGTAATTATTATATCAGTAACGAATGTCTAAAAAAGTGAATTATTCTCTAAAAATTCTGTTCTTTACACTAAATAAAGATTAGTACATGAACAATAATGATGTCATCCGTAAAATCCGGTTTATTTTTGATTATAGTGATGATCAAATGATACAACTATTTGCGAATGCAGGAGCCACCGTAACTAGAGCGGAAGTTAGTGATTGGTTAAAAAAGGATGAGGACGAAAATTTTAAACCAATTTATGATCACCAATTATCTACATTTTTGAATGGGTTTATTATTGATAAAAGAGGTAAGCAAGAAGGCGTTCAAATAGTAAATGAAAAGAAACTTAATAACAATCAAATTTTTAGGAAAATCAAGATCGCTTTAAGTCTAAAAGATACGGATATATTAGAAATGTATGACTTAGTAGACCTTAGAGTAGGAAAACACGAATTGAGTGCCATATTTAGAAAGCCTG
>JBBKVK010000198.1:0-2743 GCA_037968395.1 Saprospiraceae bacterium
GGGTCCTGCATATCTTGCCGTAATAACACCAGGTGCTCCATCCAAAGCTTCCACTTCTAAGCCTGTGTCTTCAGAAAACACATCTCTATTAAGTTTTTGATGCAAATACCGAGCTTTGATCATCGCATTTGCCTCTAAAGTATCTCCATCTTCTACAATATCATCCTCACAACCTGCTTCTTTCATACTAATAACCGTATACCCAATTTCAGGGAAGATCTTGTTTATTTCTGAAATCTTGTGCTCATTTGAGGATGCTAACACTAATACGCTTTTCGCCATATTTGTTAATTTAAAAACATCTTTTGAAGTTGTTGCCATAAGGCTAATTTCTTATTCTTATCTTCTATTAATTGAGTCAAACTTGATGTAAAAAGTACGTTGCCAGACTCCATTCTAAAAATTCTATTCAGGCTGAAGTTAGTGTTTTTAAAATGTTGGGACTGGTCTCCAAACACCAAGACATTCTCATACCCACCTGGGAGATGTAAGTTGCTTTTTTCGGGGTAAACGACCAGATCAATAGAATTTTTATTTAATTTTATTGCAGAAAGTAACGCTTCTAGAACTTTAATATTATTTGGAGTATTATCCAATTCTCCGATCAAAACTAAAGTGTTATTTACTTTCTCTTTCTTCTGAAAACCCTCTTTTATATCGAAAACCAAATCCATAAATCTATGATAAAAAATTAAATACTGAAACGACACAATATAATGATAATAATTCTGTAAGATATCTAAATATATTCTAAAAAATTAATTAACTTTGTACCGACCTAAGGCAGAGGCAAATATGGGTCTAATTTCTCATTTCTAAAAACATTCTTTTATGAATAAGATCAAAATCACAAGAATCAAAGATTCTGCAGTTTCTAAAGTTGACTTCAATAATATACCTTTTGGAAAGATTTTCACCGATCACATGTTTATTGTTGATTATATTGATGGAGAATGGAAATCGCCAGAAATTAAACCTCTTGAATTAATGCCGACACATCCAGGGAACCTTGCATGGCACTATGGTCAAGCTATCTTCGAAGGCATGAAAGCAACTATAAGTCAGGATAATACTCCCTTATTATTTAGAGCAGAAAAACACATCGAAAGATTAAATGCTTCCGCGGCAAGGATGTGCATGGCAGAATTGCCTGAAGACCTTTTTATGGAAGCGATCAGAAAATTTGTTAGTCTAGAAAGAGCTTGGATTCCACCTACTCCTGGCAGTGCATTATATTTAAGACCAATGATGTATGCTACTGATGCTACTATTGGAGTAAGAGCATCAGATTCATATAGATTTATCATTATTGCACTTCCTGTTGGTCCTTACTATGCCAACCCTGTTAAATTAAGAGCGGCTGAAAAATATGTCCGAGCTACTATTGGTGGCGTTGGAGAAGCAAAAACAGCTGGAAATTACGCCGCTTCTTTATTGCCTGCTAAGATTGCTAAAGAAGAAGGATATGATCAAGTCATGTGGTTGGATGCCCATGAGTTTAAATACATCCAAGAAGTAGGAACGATGAATATTTTCTTTGTTATTGACGGAGAAGTAATCACTCCAAGCCTTAATGGAGCTATCTTGAAAGGAATAACTAGAGATAGCATTATACATATTTTGCGAGACAAAGGATATAAAGTTACAGAACGACCCATTACCATCCACGAAGTTTTTGAAGCATCTGAAAACAATACCCTACAAGAGGTGTTTGGAAGTGGAACTGCAGCAGTAATTGCACCTGTTTCTAAAATAAAATGGAAATCAAACATCCTTGACCTAGATCCAGAGAGCTTTAAAATAGCAAAACTAGCAAAAGCAACAATCAATGGATTAAGAAATGAGTCAATAGAAGATAAATACGGCTGGATAGAGCGATTACCTGCGTTAGAAATGGCTTAAAATAATACATGTATTATATAGTAAAGAGGCTGTCTTTGTTTGAGACAGCCTCTTTTATTATTTGCAAATATGCAAAACTATAATATTATTTATCTCTGACAACAGACCCCAACATTATAAAACTTGAAAACATAAATGACAGAAAAATGAACATTTCTCTGCATCCAGCTTCCTTCAATCTGACCAACGAAAAAGGGTGATTAGAATATTTGAATAAGCTAAAACCTGACCTGAAATCTTTCAAAAAGAAAGACACTATAAAAACAATTAAGACAAATACAAAACTTAAAATCCATTGTGGACCCTTAATGACTTTTTTAAATAACCTAATTAAAAAAATGATTGAAAAAGCTACAAATAAATACAACGGAAAAAGAAACACATGATAAAATAAAGAAATAAGATTCTGGCTACAAAACACGGATGTAAACAGGATACTTATTAAAATAAAGACCCCACACCAAATAAGTGATGTCTTTAAAATGGTTTCATCTAATTTCCACATGGCACAAAATTTTAACTGATCACATTATTCTTCAAAACTATATATTTTAAATTTGTAATTACTAAATGAAACAATACTTGATTGCACGGAATAAAAAACAAAACCGTTTCATATTTAATAATCTTAATTGTTAAAAAATGAGCAAATTCTGTTTTTTATCATTGGCTATAATGGAAAATGATAAGCGGAAGTAACCCCATAGGGTGTCTTCCTACTTATCTAGTGTTATAGCTAGTGCTTTTATTTGAGCAAGAATTTTTCTAACGCTAATTTCCTTTTTTATAAATCTCTATTGGATTATTTGATAAAACAATGTTCAAATTGTATATAATAAAG
>JBBKVK010000199.1:0-5998 GCA_037968395.1 Saprospiraceae bacterium
GTATTAAAGCACTTAAACGTTAAATAAACAGCCAACTATAATATATTATATAAATAGTTAATATGTGGCAAGGATTTTGCTTCTGAAATAAGTAAAAAACAGGTTATTTTGAAAAAGTCAATTTTTTTAATTCTATTTTCAGCATTAGTTTCTATTGTTGAAGCCCAACTCACAGTAGATTTTTCAGTAAATCAAAATGAAAGTTGTGGCAGTTTGCAAGCTGTTTTCCAAGACAATTCAACTTCTTCTGAAGGAGCTATTATTTCTTGGAATTGGGATTTGGCAGGTATTCAAAGTACGAGAGAGAAACCTGGAAGAATTTTTAGTGAGCCAGGTCGATACACTATTTGTCTAGAAGTAACTGATATTAATGGTAATATAAATAAATTATGCAAAGACGATTTTGTTATTATCCATGAAAAACCAATTGCAGACTTCAAAGTTGATTATAGAAAGGGTTGTACACCATTAACAGTTACTTTTGATGACCTTACTGCTACTCAGGCAAATATAAAAAACTGGATTTGGGATATTGGAGGCAATAAAAATGTAATAAGTACAGCTGATGAAAATGAAATAATAAATACAACTTATGTAACTGGTGGATTCTATTCTGTTTCACTATCCGTAGAAGATACTAATGGTTGCAAGGATGCAATAACCAAAAAAGACTATATCGAAGTTTTTTCTACGCCAAAGGTAGTTTTAAGCAGAGAGGTGAAGTCATTTTGTGATTTTCCATGGATAGTTCAATTTAAAAATGAAAACATTGATCTTTCTGCTAAATATTTTTGGGACTTTGGAAATGGAAAAACTTTTGAAGGGGCAACTCCACCCCAGACTTACTACTATGATCCAGGAGTATATGATATAAAAGTTGTAGTTGAAAAAGGAGAATGTAAAGATACTTTTTTGTTTGAAAAGTATATCAACACAGATTTTGCTTTTGAAATAGATTATGACATTAAATCTCCATGTTCAAATGAACAAGTAACATTTTATGATCTGACTAAGTTGAGTTTGGATAGTATAAAATGGAATTTTGGAAACGGTACTTTCTCAAACGAAATATCTCCAAGTATAATATTTGGGACTGATGGATGTTTTATTGTAGAGGTTACGAGATATTTTTCAAATTGCCAAATTACAACTAAATATCCTTGTATAACTGTAAAGCCATTACCTGAAGTCAAATATGAATTAGATAATCAATTTACCTGTAATGTACCTGTGGACCTTAAAGTCAAAGGTTTAGAAATTGGTAAGTATAAATGGCAAATAAAAAATAGCAGTGGAATAACTCAACCATTTGATTCTATTCAAAATATTTTTACTCTAAATGAATTTGGACAATACTTTTTAGATGTTTCTTATGAAAACACTCAAGGTTGTGCAAATTCAGAAACGAGTATACCTATAGAAATAGACAAATTTACCGCTGAATTGCCAAGGAGAGGACCTTCTGGGTGTGTTCCTTTAAAAGTTTTCCTTACAGATAGTGTGATATCTAATGTAGGTATTGCTTCCTATAGTTGGACCATACCTCAATTAAACTTTTGGTCAAAAAATAAATCGCCCCAAGTAACATTAATAGATACTGGGAGATATGATGTGCAACTTATTGTAAAAAATGTCTTTGGATGTAAAGACACTATTTTAAGAAATGATTATTTGCAAGGAGGTATCGCTCCTACTGTAGATTTCACTGCTTTTCCATTAGAAGATTGCCTTTCGTCAGAAAGAACTTTTCTTAATGGTTCTAGTAGTAATGCGGATTTTTGGATTTGGAGTTTTGGGGATGACACCTTTTCTTCTGATAAGAATCCGACACATACTTACAATATGATAGGGACTTTTGATATATCTTTGTCCGCATTCCACAATGGATGTGGTAATGATATTGGTAAAAACAATTATATAAATATTCTAGAGCCAATTTCGCAATACGAAATTCTCTACAATTGTGAAGATCCATATACCATTGATTTTAATAATTTGTCAATTGGGGCAGATTCAATGTACTGGTTTGTTGAAAACTCAAATGGAGCTCAAGATACCATTCGAGATACACTAATAACAAATTTTACGTTCCCAAATACTGGAAAACATATTTTGGGCGTCTATACAAAAAGTGACTCCACAGGATGTGTTCATATAAGAATGGATACTGTCCAAATCGTTGACTTACAAGCAAATTATACTGTTGACACGTTGCAAGGGTGTAAACCATTAAGTATCACATTAGACCATCTTTCGTCTGATTATATAAATTATAATTTCACAGTAAGCGATATAAATGTAGAGATCGATAGTTTTCTAGTTTTATACCAAGACACTGGAAAGTACAGCCTTCCATTGTTACAAGTAGAAGATATACACGGTTGTATTAAAATATATCAAGATAGTAGCTTTGTGTATGTAAACGGATTGAATGTTAATGCAGAATTTAATGAGATAATTTGTGTGCCTGACTCAGCAGTAATGAAGAATATAAGTACTTCTTATTTAGGTAACATAGACGAAGTAAAATGGAAATATAACGATTCTATATATAATGCAGATATAGTTGAATTTAATATTTTGGATATTGGAACATATCAAGCAAATTTAATTGTAAGCAATGATTGGGGATGTGTCGATAGTGTAAATCTTGTTTTCGAGGGCATCAATGCTACCTCCGATTTTTCTTCAGATACCTTAGGTTGTATTGGTACAGAAATTCTGTTTATACCTAATAATCAAGCCTTGACTATCTCTGATTATTTATGGGACTTTGGAGATGGATCTACAAGTACAGACCTAGTTGCAAGACATAGTTATGCAACGGAAGGTGTCTACACAGTATGTTTGTCTATCACTGATATCCGAGGATGCACTAATATGCTGTGCAAAGAAAACTATATAGAAATAGCAAATCCAGTTGCTCAATTTCAAGGTAGCCCATTGGAAGAAGAATGCCCTCCCCTTATTTCAGATTTCACTAATAGCTCACAGAATGCCATAAGATATCAATGGAAGTTTGGTGATGACAGTGGAGTATCTCAGGTAGAAAATCCATCACATATATATACGGAACCTGGAATTTTTGATGTGAGTTTAGTAGCCATAAGGTCAGAACTGTGCAAAGATACATTGATACTTGAGGATTATGTATTGGTAAAAGGGCCAAAGGGAAATTTTTCTTATGACGTAATTGGTAATTGTACTCCCTTAGAGGTGAAATTTAAGGCTAGTTCTGATAGATATTACAAATATTTATGGGATTTTGGCAATGGAGAAATTGACAGTAGCGAAACATTATTGGTAGTTGACTCTTTTGTTATTACTTATTATAAGTCAGGCAATTTTACACCTAAATTAATCATTACCGATGACAATGGTTGTGCAAGGACTTTCAGCTCAGATGCAATTCAAGTTAATGAAATTCAATCTGATTTTGAACTACTTAATGAAACATTATGTGATGTTCCTATTACATTAAATATTAAAAACAAAACAAAATACAGCACTCCTGCCATAAATTTTGAATGGGAAATAGCAAATACAAGTGGTTCGCAAAAATTTTACCAAGAAGAGATCTCTACTCAGGTTTCAGAGCTTGGTAAATATGATGTTACTTTGATAAGTTCCACAAAAAACTGTTTAGACACAATTGTAAAAGAAGATTTTATTAATATTACAGAATCCCCAATAGTTGATTTTGATATCCCAGATACATTATGTGCAAGTTTACCTATAAATATTAAAAATAACTCTTATATCAATAATGGGGATATTCAAGAATATAACTGGACATTGAACGGCAGACTAGTGTCTGAAGATAGAGATTTAAATATAAAACTGACTGAAGGACAATATAACCTTACATTAAGTGCCATATCAAAAGATGGTTGTATTTCAGAAAAGTCAACTGTTTTATCAATATTACCCAATCCAGAATTTTTATTAACAACAGATGAAATAATTTGTATTGGAGAAGAGGGCACATTAAAAGCGACATTATCCGATCCTGTAAATAGTAAGTATTTTAGTTGGAGTGATGGTAATAGTATATTGTGTACAGATTGTTTAGAAATAAACGTAAATCCACCAGTCTCACAACACTACTATTTTTCTTTAAATAACAAAAATGGGTGTTTTCAAAGTGATTCTATTGAACTAAAAGTAGCTCCAGTTTACCCACCTGCAATTACATTATCTGAAGATACAACAATTTGCCTAGGCACCTATGCTGAAATTTTTATCCTAGATTACAATAATGATTATAACTATAGTTGGGAAGGAAATGGCGTATTATGTAAGGACAATTGCATTTCAAAAAAAGTGAACCCTTCTTTGGATACTTACTATGAAGTTTTAGCTCAAAACACCTATGGATGTGAGACTATTGACACTATTCAAGTTTTGGTGGAGACTACTATTCCAGACTTTTTAATAGATGAAAAATTTATATGCGAGGATGCATCTAGCCGTCTTACTTTCACTGGTGGCCAAAATCCAATTTGGGTTAGTGAAGGCGATACACTTTGTACAAGTTGTGTAGAAATAGATATTATGCCAACAAATGATCAAATGTACTTTTTAACTGTAAATTCACTTTTAGGGTGCACCTATACAGATAGTTTAATGGTACAAATTGTGCCTCTCAATAGTATTGATGCTGGTGATTATATTGAAATATGTAAAGGAGAATCCATAATATTAGGTGGAAAAGGCATAGGAGATCCAACGTGGAGTCCTGGTGTTGATTTTGAAAGTGAAATTTTTAACCCATCAGTGAGTCCTGACTCTACCACACAGTTTTTATTAAAAGTTAGTAAAGATGAATGTACATTATTAGATAGTGTATTGATAGATGTCATATACAAAGCAGAAATCACTGCCATGGGTGATACGGTTTGTCTTGGAGAATCAGGTATGATATCAGCAACAGGGAAAGCCCAAAAATATACTTGGTATGAAAATGGAAAAGCAGTGTTTGGAGAGGCTAATACCAGAATTCAGCCTGATAAAACAAAACAGCTGATGGTAGTGGGATCTAGAACAACGTGTGAAAATGACACTGCATATGTTGAATTTTTTGTTCACCCAAAAGTAGATTATGAATTAGTTGAGGATAGGATAAAAATGCATTATAATAGCAGAGTGCTTGTCACAGCAATATTTAGTGAAAATGAGAATTATTCTTATACTTGGCTACCAGAAGATGGGTTGAACTGTAGTGACTGCCCTACCCCATTAATTTCTGATCTAGAATATGATATCACATATTCAATTTTAATAAAAGATGAGCAATCGGATTGTGAAATAGAGGAAGTCCTTTCAGTAAGATTAGATGAGACTTGTAGTAAAGAAGGTTTCTTTATTCCCAATGCATTCTCCCCTAATGATGATGGAAGAAATGATGAGTTTTTAATAAACATAGGAGATGAAAAAGAATTTTTAGAGATAAATATACTTGATAAATGGGGAAATATTCTCTTCAACTCCAGTGACCCCAATTTCAGGTGGGACGGTAGAGTCAATGGATACAAAGTGAATTCTGGAGTGTATGTTTATCTAATTTCTGCTTTTTGTCCTGATAATGGCGAAAAATATAAATTTGGAGGAGATATCACAATTTTCAACTATTAAAAGTTATTGAACTCAAGATGTTTTAAAATTATGGATTGAGGGTCTACCCAATTTAAATATTGATTTGTTAACCATGACAAACAATAGTGTATAATGCTTCAATCAATAATGGTATATAAGCTTAGTCGATCCAATCAAATAATAATTTGAATTATAGGTATTGTGATTCAGCCTGTAAAAGTACTTACTTTCTTGCCTGTCCAGCAGGCAGCTTGGTTTTTCAACCTATGCCGCTTATAGCATCACAGGCTATGACAAAGTTCTAATGCATATAGCAGGTTAAACAAAAAAAGGCAAAAACCTCTAAGTCCTTGCCTTTATAATATTGCTCTTTTTTACGTTCTATACTCTCTTTGGAGGTAAG
>JBBKVK010000200.1:0-3543 GCA_037968395.1 Saprospiraceae bacterium
GAAGTAATAGCTCCTACGTCACTACTACTCTTATCATTTTCCGTTATAGCCAATGAAGATGAACAGAATTGGCTTATTTTTAAACAATTAAATTTTTACATTATGAAACGGTTAAATTATTATCTTTTACTAATATTATTAGTATCAATTTCTAGTTGCCACAAGGAATTAGAAGAAAACATTTCTAAGTCATCGGATGAAATCCAATTAAGGACAACAATAGAATTGGAAGACAAGATTAATGAATTTTTAACAAATTTAGAAAACCCATCTGAGTATGGAACGTTAAACTGGAACAAGTCTATACATTATGAAAATCTTAATTTTGAATTTTATTCAATTCCTTTTGAAAATTCACTTTCAGATTCGATAGAACATTCTCTTACTGGATTTGATTTTTCTTGTAGTGGTAATGGATGTTATATTGCTATAAATGATCGGATTTATTTTGATTATTTTAGGAACAATCTTGACTATAAAGATGACCTTACAAAATCTCATTTGGATTTCGAATCTGAAAATTTATCTTATTTTAATGATTCTTCAAGAGTGAATAACCCTCAGATTGAATTAAGAACAGAAAAAGTTATTGTCATTGTATTTGAAAATGGAGAAACATGGATTATTAATTTAACTACTGGTACAGTAACTTCTACAGGCGGTGGTGGAGAAGGTTGTTTTGGTTCTGGAGGAACAATTACTTTTTGGGATGGATCCAGTGCAAGGTTCAAGGGAAATGGATGGAATTCTGGCTCTGGATCAGCAAATGGAAGTGGATGGTCATTTGGAGATTCGCCAAGCATAAATTGGTATAGTGGTGGAGGAACTAATAGTGGGGGAGGTGGGAATTATAATCAACCTTTCAACTGTCGAGATGGCTCATTTTGGGGTGCAGTTTCACCACAAAGTAAGAAACAAGCCTTAGCAGAAATTGAAAATATTTTCAATCTTTATAACATAGATAGGTGTGAAACTTTAGAGCAAACAGATTGTATGACATCTTCTGATATAATATGTATGGCATTTGAAGGTAATTGTATGTTAATTACAAATGGAGAATTTGATGTGAACCACTTTAATATTTGCATGTCAGAAATGCTATCCACAGAAGAAGAATTTCCTCCAATATCAACTGACTGTTCAATAAAAGCAGAAGATTTTATTTTAAACAATAATATTTCAATGACACCAGAGGAATTGGTTTATTTAACTAATTCTTATTCTTATTGTAGTGGGACACAAAGCAATTTTGACAATTATGTCTGTGAAGAATTGCCATATCATTTGTTAGGTCAATTCAGCGAAAAGTATGGCATCTCAATTTCTAATTCGTTAGCTCAAGATATACTAAGTCAAGTATCTACATGTAATGGAAATGAGTTTGAGGTAGAGGTGTTAGATGAGTTTGTTGCAACATTAAATGTTCCAAATCACATTTTAATAGAATTGAATCAATTTATTTGGGGATCAGATGATTGGGTTAATGTACTTGACATTGAATATCCGGGTGAGAATTGGCAAAAAGCATGGAATAGGCTTACCGCTCAAGAAAAGGCTCTTGCAAAGAATCACTCACTAGCAGCATTGATTATTTTTTCAAATAAATCAAAAGCAGAAAATGCAACTAATATAAAATTTCCAAATACTCCTCAACATAACGATAAAGCGGATGCTTTTAGACATGCATATTTTAATGCTTTAAATGTTCGACATATTCAATCTGAAGTAGTTGAAGCGTTTGGAATCGCCCATGAAAATGAGACGCATTCAGACTTTGTGCTTGAAGTCGAAATGGATCTGTTCAATAATACTATCGGAAGAGTCATAGGTAATCAGAATTATCAAAAAAGTGATGAAGAACTTTCTAATATTATTGAACTTGAAGTAACAGTTGGTGGACTAAAATATCTTAAGCCAATAAATTACTTTTCACCATATGGAAATAATTCATGTTACTGGAAATGTAATTCTGATTCCAATGGCGATCATGGTATCTCTGCAAATACACAACTAATAAACACCAATTTATAATGAAAAAAATAACCTTATTAAGTATTATATTTTGCTTTATATCATGCACTGATATGAGTAATTGTGATTCAATTAAAATTGATGAAAATATAGATTCTTTGCACTATAGCTTTAAGTCCCCAATAAAAAATCCGTTTAAAATGGATTGTGAAATGAAATGGAAATTTAATGATTCAATAATAATAAATGGTGAATATATTAGTCCAAAGGACACAATAATAAAATGCACGCCTAGTGATTTTTATAGTAATGAAGCAGCAATAAAGTTTTCATACTATAGGTATAAAGCAACTAAAGTAGAAATAGAATATAGTTATTGTTTCTATTAAATGGGGCTTCTTTGATGTAAACAAAACGGAATAGAGTTGTTGTAATTTAAGTTTTAATTGTTTATCCTTATTAAATATGTTCATAAGTATTTTTTTGAACCCATTTCTTTTATTATAAATATTGTAATTAACAATAAGTATTTAGTGTATAAAATACAAAATATTTGTTGGGCGAAACACTGGCTATAACATGTGATGAAGATGGAAGTATCGATGAAATATCGAGACCTCCACTTATCACCGATCCGTTATGCTTCATTATGACAAACCACTAACCAATGATAAAATTCTTTAGAAAAATTAGACAAAACTTACTTTCAGAAGGGAAAACAGGAAAGTATTTTAAGTACGCTATTGGAGAAATTGTACTTGTTGTAATTGGGATTTTAATAGCACTCTCAATCAATAATTGGAACGAAAAAAGAAAGATTAGAGATAGCGAAATTATTTATCTCAATAATATCAAAAGAGATTTACAATTTTCAATTACAGAAATGAATCAATTTATTGATAGACATAATTCTCTAATTAATTCAGCTAACACAGTATTAGAACATTATAATGGTAAACCTGTGGATGACTGGAATTCTATTAATAAACACCTTGTTGATATCTACACTTGGAAAAGTTTTTATTTAATTGACAATACTTACCAAGAGCTAAAAAATTCAGGGAATTTTGCTATTATCTCAAATGATTCAATCAAAAATGATTTACTGAATTTAGATTTGCTTTATAAAAAATTAAAACACACTGAAAACCACTGGAGTAAAGTTGCTGAACAAACACTTTATCCAGGGAGTTATGAAAAACAAGATATAGCTTCTATGACAAGAAACTACCTATTTCAGATGTCAAACGGAAAAATGGGAGTATTTGGGAATTTAACGGAAGAAACCTTTGGAGATATATTTAAAGACCAAAAACAAAAGAATGGTTTCGCTTTAGCTACTCTTGATTTTGGAGGGATGAATGGAACTTTTTTGGAAATGACTAAAAAATGTGAGGAACTTATGTCACTAATTGACACTGAATTAACGAAATGAGAGCCGAGTTAAAAATAACGAAAGCACAACAATATGTAAGATGTCATACTCCCTTTGGTCGTCCGCCACTTACATTAGACGTTATGCTTCATTATGACAAACCACTAACCAATGATAAAATTCTTTAGAAAAATTAG
>JBBKVK010000201.1:0-16136 GCA_037968395.1 Saprospiraceae bacterium
GAATAGACTAATATATATTATAATATTTATTTTTGTTGGTCAATTATTAACTGCCCAACAAACGCTTAGTGGACAAGTAATTGACGAAGCTACTGGAGAAGCACTTATTGGAGCAACAGTTTTTTGTGATGATTATGGCACAGCAACGGATGGAGAAGGGAAGTTTACCTTGAAAACATCAGAAAATTGTAAGTTGGTGGTGTCTTATATTGGATATAATTCTCAAACTATTGTTAATTTTCCACAAGATGGATACATAAGATTAACACCATCAATATCATCTCTAGATGTAATGATTGTGACTGGATCTAAATACGAAAGACGACTCAGTGAAAGTACTGTTTCCGTTGAAGTCATTAAACCTGATCTAATACAATCAGTAAATGCTATAAAGGGTGATGATATTCTAAATAAAATTCCAGGTGTGCAAGTAGTTGGTGGACAAGCAAATATTAGAGGAGGATCTGGATTTTCGTATGGTGCAGGAAGCAGAGTAATGGTACTGATCGATGGGTTACCAGCTTTACAAGCAGATGCAGGATATGCCAATTGGGGAGATTTACCCATTGAAGCGATAGATCAAGTGGAAGTTTTAAAAGGAGCAGCCTCGTCGCTATATGGATCAGCAGCTATGAATGGCATCGTCAACTTTAGAAGGAAGAAAGCGACCTCTACCCCATCCACTTCGGCTTTTGTATCATATACGCAGTATTTAAATCCTGCTGTAGCTATATCTAAATGGTGGAATGATACACGATATAGAGCCAATGTCGGTATTAACCATACTCAGAAAATAGGCTCATTAGATGTAAATGCTTATGGCTTTTATGGCAAACTAGAAAGTTATGCTGAAGATACTTATGAAGACAAAGGAAGACTTGGTCTCGACCTAAAGTATCACTTATCTAAGGATCTCAAAATAGGTGTGAATACATTAATCAACTTTAATGAAGCACAGGATTATTTCTTATGGAACAATGATTTAAGAGGACTTTATAAGCCTTTCCCTGGCACACTGTCCTCAGGTAAAAGGACAAGATATATGATTGATCCATTTGTAGAGTTTCACGATCAAAAAGGCAATGACCACAAACTTCAATTAAGGTATTATAGCATCAGTAACAAGAATGCATTTAACCGTTCTAACTCTTCGTCAACAAAATATGGAGAATATCAATTTCAAAGAAATTTTGAACCTCAAGAAGTTGTAATGACAGCTGGTATGGTTGGGTCAGTTACCAATACCTCAGCAGAATTGTATGGAGACACTACCTTTAGTTACACCAACTTAGGACTATACGTCCAAGGAGAAAAAAAATGGCATAAATGGTCATTTGCTGCAGGAACTCGGTATGAATATAATATCAAAAAGAGCCCAGAAGTATTTGCTGGAGTGAATATACCAAATGGTAAAATAACGGATGACGCAGTAGTTAGTAGACTAGGGCTGAATTACAAGACTTCTCAAAATAGTTCGGTTAGAGCATCATGGGGACAAGGTTATAGGTTTCCAACCATATCCGAAAGGTTTATTGAGACCAGCTTTGGTGGGTTTAATGTCTTTCCCAATCCTCAATTAATGTCTGAAAAAGGTTGGACTGCAGAAGTAGGATACAAGCAAGGCTTCAGATTTGGTGGGTTTAAGGGATTTGTTGATGTTGCTGCTTTCACCTCGAGGTATTATGATATGATAGAGTTTTCATTTCTTTCAGATCCGCTGGGGTTTAAACCAATAAATGTCGGAGACACTCAGATTGATGGTGGAGAAGTAAGCATATCTGGAGAAGGCACCATTGGTAAAGTTAAATTGAGGTTGGTTACTGGATATACATTTATAAATCCATTTTATAGAAACTTTGATACAAGGCCAGAAATTAAAGACAATCTATCTACCAATCAAAATGTGTTAAAATATCGCTCAAAACACAGTGCAAAAATTGATTTGGAAGCTCGGTACAAATTTATAAAAGCAGGCTTTTCGATTCAATCGTATAGCCATCAAATTAACATTGACAAGCGGCTAGAGACGCCATTTGAAGGAACTGATTTGCTGAAAATTAAAGCATTCAGAGATAAATATAATACTGGATATCAAATAATAGATGTTAGACTTGGATTTGTATTAAAATCATTTGACGTAAACTTTATACTCGGGAATGTCATCAATGAAGTATATACGATAAGACCAGGATTGTTGGAAGCGCCAAGAAATATAACTGTTAGGATTGATTATCGCCTTTAGTTTTAAACTTTATCATTTCTTTAACCAACCTTTTTGCCAAATAAAGCATTACAAGTATAAATAACATATTAACAATGAAACCATCAATATCAATCTTTATTCTTTTATTGGCCTTTACCGCATGTAAAAACACTAATTCCGAATCAACTACAATGACAGATGAGGTTACGAATACTGAAGTAACAACACAAGAAGGAAACAATGAAGTTATAGAGGATGTACAAGTGGCCAGTGCTAGTAATGAAGCTAGCGAAACCAATAATTCAGATTCTAAAGGTCAGAAAGTTATTGATAAAGTAGCTGTTAAAAATTCTACTAAAACAAATCCTACTACAGTAAATACGCCTATTAAAGTAAAAGAAGAAACTACGATAAAAGTGTCAGATGATACTAAGATTGTAAAACCACCTTTAATTGAGTCTGCTCCTACTGTAGATGTTGAAAAGGAACCCATAAAGCAAGCTGCTGCCTCTATTCACGATGATTTTGATTCGTTTTTAAAATCTTATGTGTCTAATAATGGCAAGGTAAATTACAATAAGATTAATGCAAACAAGTCAGATTTGGATAAAGTGATTAAAACTTTACAAGATAATCCTGTTCAAGATAGTTGGAGCAAGAATAAAAAACTTGCTTATTGGATCAATGCTTACAATGCCTTTACCATAAAAAAGATTGTTGACAATTACCCAGTCAAAAGTATAAAAGATTTAAATGAAGGCAAACCTTGGGATACAAAATTCATTAAAATAGGAGGAAGCACCTATTCGCTAAATAATATTGAGAATGATATCATTCGGCCTACATTTAAGGATGCTAGAATACATTTTGCTGTGAACTGTGCCGCTAAATCTTGCCCGCCATTAATTAATAAGGCATTTACAGAAGAGAATGTAAATAGTTTATTGGCGTCTCAAACCAAAAAATTTATTAATAACGATGGCTTCAACCAAATCACAAATAAATCTATTTCTGTATCTAAAATATTCGATTGGTATAAGGAGTATTTTGGAGATTTGATTTCATTTATCAATAAATACTCTGATACGAAAATTGACTCGGGTGCAAAGGTAGCTTACACAGAATACAATTGGAGTCTTAACAATTAAATCAGGAAGATTATTCGGAAAAACTACAACAAACATCTAAGATGTAATTCATAACATTGACTGTCTTTTATCTAATAAAGATAATGTTATGAATTTATTTAAAGTAGAAAACTAGTTGATCAAAAGGAGTCTAATTTTAGCATTAAATCCACTTCCCCATTCTTTTGATCTTCAACCCCTTGATTATTCGCGATATTTTGAATTTTTTAGTGACTTCATAGCTTTTGGTGAACTGTGAAACATTACTTAATCACTATAGTGCTTACGCTGAAATAATTTGATTGCGAAGAATAGTAAGCTAACCATAAATACAAATGCGATGAATATAGACAGTGAAAAGTTGCTTTGATCTGTGATAATGCTTTCTAATGATTTAAATAGCCAAAAAGTAGGAAAAATGGTGAAAATCACTTTCCAAGATGGATCTATTATCAAATAAACAATTGGTAAAATTACTACTATATTAAAAGCTTTTACCCATACCAATCCCTGCATTTTGTTTTTTGAGAATATAGAAACACCAATTGCATAAAGAGGCACAATTAAAGCTGAAACAAAGCTATAAATCAAGGAATTTATGACATCTAGTTCAAAGAATGGTTGAATCATCAATAAAGCAAAATTTAGCACAGCCGTGAGGACAACAGGTAAAGCAAATCTTGAAATCAGCATTTTAGTTAAGGATACAGGTATAATGCCATAAACGGTATTCGTCTTAGTCTCCTTCTCTTCAATAAAGATCATGGCATATAGGAAACAAAAAAGTTGCGTAGTTTCAATCGAACAAACGATCAGTATAGGTATTAAGTAGTCATTTACAGCTGGATATTGCTCAATAAAGTAAGGTAGACCAACATAAACAACAAGAAGAATAAGCAAGGGTAAAAACAAAAATGTACGCAACGATTTGTCTCGATAGATTAGTTTAAAGTCAGTCATGAAGGTTGGGAAAAGTGTATTTGCCATCACTTCGCTATTTTTTTAGAATATATTCTGAAACTAAACCACGATCCAAGGATAATCCACAAACCTAGATGTAAAAAATGCCACCAAATTTGAGCTCCATCATACATATTACTTCCTACACTATAACTAAGGATTTGTACTGCTCCATTAAAAGGAAGCAATTTTAATATAATATTATCAATAACTCCAAATAGCAATAGCATACTGCCATTTACGATTAGTATAATGATAGGTATCGTTGACAATATGAACTTCATAAACTCATCGGTATAACATGAAAGCCAAATGCCAATAAAACAAGCCAATAGAGATAAGCCAAAAGTTGCGATGATAAAAAGCAGTAGGTTAAAGTCGACACCAATAGCGGCGAAGGCCATGATTAAACCACAAACTAAGCCTAATAGACTTAATGCGATCACCTTTGCCCACAGCAAAATATTGGTAGAAATTGGTATTACATTTAAGGCATCTGTAAGTTTTATTTTTCGTTCGCTTAAAAGGGACACTCCTATAAAAAATAACCCAATTGTAGCAGGATCGTTGAGTATAAAGATTACCAAGATGGACTCAGTTTCCCCTAGTGATTTAATTAGAAAGAAGATAAGTAGATAACCCAAAGTCAGTAATAGGCTGATTGTGATAATGTTGTTTCTACCTAGTAACTTCAATTGCCAGCCTATCTCTTTTAGCAACCCCATCCTATGTAAGCCTTTTACCTGTTACTTGTAGAAAAACTTCTTCTAATGTGGCTTCTTGTGTATGTATCCCTTTAAGGTCTTTATCAGCTATGGCAGTGATGAATGCCCTGTTATCAGCAATGTTTAATAATGGGAACTCTTTGCTATCAGAATCATTGAAAGTCACCAAAATGTTTTTTGATCCAAAAGCACTTTTCAGTTCTTCAGGTTGCCCTATTTTCATTAATTTACCTTCTACGATAAAAGCCACTCGGTCACATAATTCGTCAGCAGTGTACATATTGTGAGTCGTTAAAAATATGGTTTTGCCTTTATCTCTCATGTCCTTAATCATTTGCTTTACTATGCTGCCATTGGCAGGATCAAGACCCGCTGTGGGTTCATCTAAAAAGACAATCTCAGGATCATGTTGGATGGCTCTTACAAAATTAAGCCGCATTTTCATTCCTTTGGAAAAGTCCTCTACTCTTTTGTTTTTATCGTCTATCAACCCGACTTTGGTCAGAAGGTAATCAATGTCCAATAGTTTTGCAGGGTCGTAAAACGAACCAAAATAATTCAAATTTTCGGCAGTTGTAAGCTTTTCGTAATGATTAGGCAACTCAAAACCGACTCCGATTTTAGACTTGTACTCAATGCCTATATCTTTCAGGTCTTTTCCGTCTACCAAAATCTCGCCTTGATAATTGTCTAAGATCTTGTACAATATCTTTTGAGCAGTGCTTTTACCTGCTCCTGACGGGCCTAAAAAGCCAAATACCTCTCCTGAAGCTATATCAAAATTAATATCTGATAAAGCAAAACTATCAGAATTAGGGTATGTGAAAGAAAGATTTTTTACAGAAATCATTCTAATGTTTTAATACCAACCTGCTCCTAATGCTGCTCTAAAAGGCCAAGGAATTGAGGCAATGATAAGAAGTAGACCTACTGTATAATACCAGAATGTCAACTTAGCACTTTTCTCAGGTAATGCTCTTTTTGCTTTTGCATATCCAATTGTAATGATAATGACAGCTAAAAGCATACCTACTAGATGTTCTAATAAATAAAATCTTGAAACTGCATCTTTCATGGCTCCACCAGCAAATATGACTTTTGGACTAATAAAATATAGAATAAATCCTATTAACACTTGCACATGTGTAAATATTAATGCTAAAAGAGCATACTTCCTATGAGTTTGCCAGAATGGTTTTTTACCAATCCACTTTATTAAAGCAAATACGATTGCAAGTACTAAAAACAATAATACAAGCCACCTAAGGCCTGAGTGAGCATGTTGTAACATGTTGTACATATGTAGAATTTTGTTTAATTAGGTATTTATTAAATTGCATTTTACCTAAAATGATTAGGCTGTAGTAAAAGTACACAAATTTATTAATTATTAATTGATATTTGTAGGTTACTCTTGAGATTAATTGTCATGCTTTTGGAGTTGTTTTTATATCCTCTAAATGTTCAACCTATTTAGGTCCACCAATTAAATAATGTAGGCTATAATTATTTCATCCTAGTAATTGAAGATTAGAGATAATGTCTTATTATTGATTTCGATCTTTCAATTGAAAATATTTTGTATTAATACATTTGTAATATTTGGTAGAAAACAGATCAACTTAGTTATCTTTGCAATTCATAATAGCAGCGACATTGTCACGAAATAAGAAATTGATAGGAACTGGAAAACCAGTAGAGAAAGAAATGGGTTTTCTTGACCATTTAGAGGAGTTGAGATGGCATATTATACGAGCGGGATCGTCAATTTTAGTATTTGCCATCATCATATTTGCATCAGAAAAATTTGTATTTGATTCGATAATATATGCTCCTAAAAAGGCAGATTTTCCAACTTATAGGTTTTTATGCTGGATGTCAGAGATGACTTGTATTACACCTCCAAAATTACAGTTAATCACAAGAGAGCTAGGAGAACAATTCTTTGTACACTTGAAAGTGTCTTTCTGGATGGGATTGATATTATCTTTCCCTTATATATTTTGGGAGTTCTGGAGATTTATCAAGCCTGGTTTGTACAAAAAAGAACAGAAAGCTGCTAGAGGAATGGTATTTATTTGCAGTTCCTTGTTTGCATTGGGAGTCCTATTTGGCTTTTATGTAATTGCTCCATTTGCCATATCTTGGCTTGGTTCATATACTGTTGGTACAGAAACCATTAATAGCCCGACATTGGCATCTTATGTAGGGTATCTGACCATGTGTACGATTCCTGTAGGAATTATATTTGAATTTCCAGTAATTGCTTACTTTTTAGGTAAAATAGGTATACTTTCTTCCGCCTTTCTGAGAGCATATAGACGTCATGCAATTGTATTTGTATTTATTATATCTGCTATAATAACCCCTCCTGATGTTGTCACACAAGTCTTGATCAGTATTCCAATATTGATACTATATGAGGTGAGTATAAGGATCATTAAAGGTATCGAAAAGAGAGATGCTGTAATAGAAAATGCACAATCGGATGACTAGAGTATCAGCTAACACTACCCTATTTTGGAAACTTTTTGTTCCAATATTTTACTTGACAATTTTTGGAATGTTGGGATTGGTCATTCTATTTGAAATGGGTGCAGAATTTTCATTTTTTCAATCTTTGTATGTCAAAGTGAGTTATGTAATGATGTATATAGCCCTTATAACTTTCATGTATTTTACTATTTTTAAGATTAAAAGAGTAGAAATGGATGAGACAAACTTTATAGCAACTAACTATTTTAAGACCTATCGATATGCTATTTCAGACATTAAAGAGTATCATACTTATAATTTTATTTTGTTTAGATTACATTCCATCCATCTGATATCAAAAGGAAATTTTGGTAAAAAAATAAGGTTTATACCCTATTTAGTCGGAATACAAAGTATCACAGAAAATTACTCAGAGTGGCGAAAATTGATTCAAAAAGATAAATAGATAAAAGATGGATTCTAAAGATAAAAATACAGTTAATGTAACCAAGTTTGAATTTAAAGATCAAGACTTTTATTACAAGGGAAAGGTAAGAGATGTCTATAAGATCAAAGATAAGATGGTAATGGTAGCTTCAGATAGGATATCAGCCTTTGATCATATATTACCAAGAGCCATCCCTTACAAAGGGCAAGTGCTTAACCAAATTGCTGCATATTTTTTACAAGCTACAAAAGATATTGTTCCCAATTGGCTAATAGCGACCCCTGATCCTAATGTGTCAGTAGGTCATGCCTGCGAACCTATCAGATTAGAAATGGTCATAAGAGGATATCTAGCCGGTCATGCTTGGAGAGAATACAAGGCAGGTGAACGAGTGCTTTGTGGACAAGCATTGCCACAAGATATGAAAGAAAATGATGCATTCCTTACACCCATTGTTACGCCAGCATCAAAAGCAGAGGAAGGACATGATGAAGATATTAGCGTAGCAGAAATATTAAGCCAAGGGATTGTTACTCGAGAACAATGGGATCTGCTAGAAAAATACACAAAAAAACTCTTTTACCGTGGACAAAAAATGGCCAATGAGCGAGGCCTTATATTGGTAGATACAAAGTATGAATTTGGGATATATAACGGAGAGATCATCTTAATCGACGAAATTCACACCCCTGACAGTTCAAGGTATTTTTATTTAGAAGGCTACGAAGATAGACAAGCTAAAGGGGAGCCGCAAAAGCAGCTATCCAAAGAGTTTGTCCGAGAGTGGTTGATGGAGCAAGGCTTCCAAGGCAAAGAAGGTCAAACTATGCCCATTATGCCTGATGAATTCATCAATCTAATCACAGAGCGATACATAGAGCTTTATGAAAAAATAACAGGGCAATCCTTTATCAAGTCTAGCTCAGATGACATCCAAAATAGGATTTATAACAATATCATTGGGTATTTGGAGAAGCATTAGAGTGTTACCTAATCGATTATTAGCAAAAATGGAATTGCCCAAATACATTGAGATTTCATTTAAAGCATTAGATTTACTAATCGAATTGAATTAAAACGGAACAAGGAAAATTAAAATTATTTATGAAAGCTATAGTATTTCTAATGTCACTTTTATGCTGTCAAATTGTTTTTTCACAAGATCAAATGTATAATATATGTCCTTTGAAAGTTGGAGAAGAAATCCCAAATACGAGTTTAGTAAATGATGATAATAAGGAAATCTCCTTGTTTGAATTGATTTCCAACAAACCAACTGTAATAATATTTTATAGAGGAGCCTGGTGTGGAAATAAAGTTCTTGAAATCGATCAAAGGATAAGGCGAGAAAATAAACTTATCAGAAATGCAAAAGAAGATCATCATAATCAAGAATAAAATATAAGTCACTTTTTGTATAATTTTTGATTAAAAGTGAAGCTAGTGCAGATGAGTTTAAGAGATAACAGAGTTCAATAAAAACAAACAGATATGATAAAAGCAATAACTTTTCTTTTACTCTCTTTTTTAACTTTTTCAGCTTTTGGACAAACTGCAAAAGAAATCTCTTTTAAACTTTCAATCGCTCCAGAAATGCAAGAATCTTTTGGAGGTACAGGTAAATTAATGGTTTATATCACATTAAAAAACAACAGACAGCCTATAAGGCTTTCAGCAAATCAAGACAGCACTTGGGTATTTGGTCTCAACGTAAAAAACTGGAAAAAAGATGAAATCTTGGAATTAGATTCAAATTCTAATTGGACAACTACTGCCAATTGGCGATTGAATAACATTCCATATACGAGCTATAACCTTCAAGTAAGCTGGGATGAATCGAAAATCGAACATCGAGCAGAACATCCTTACAGTATGTCTACTAAAGCATTAAAGTTGACAAACGAGAAATCTCAAGTAGTTTCCGCTATATTTTCTGAAAGTAGTTCGACACGGACACTAGCTGAACATGACCTAGTAAAGAAATTTTCACTCGAAAGCAAAGTACTCTCTAAATGGAGGGGTAAATCCACTAGTATTAATGCTGCTGTACTACTTCCTTCAGGCTATGCGGATAATCCAACACAGAAATATCCTGTTTGTTATAGTATCGGGGGTTACGGTGCTAGATATTTGCGAGTTAATCAAATAGCACAAGACTCAACAATGGAATCATGGTGGACTTCTACAGATGCACCACAAATTATTACCGTCTTCCTGGATGGGTATGCCCAGTTTGGCGACTCATACCAGCTTAATTCAGAAAACAATGGACCCTATGGTACAGCATTGATTGAAGAAATTATTCCTGAAATTGATAAACTATATAGAACTGAGGGCACTTCAAACTCTCGTTATACCGCAGGTTGTTCGACGGGTGGGTGGGTTTCTTTAGCATTACAATTATATTACCCTGATCATTTTGGTGGATGCTTTTCTTACAGTGCTGATCCAGTATCTTTTTATAAAATGCAGCTTATTAATATTTACGAAAATAAAAATGCCTTTTACAACTATAATTCAATAGAACGACCAAGCAAAAGAAATACGATGGGAGAACCTGAATTTACCATTAAAAAGGAAGTTCGAACTGAGAATGTAGAAGGATATACCAATTCCTATATCACTTCCCGAAATCAATGGGGAGGATGGAATGCGGTGTATAGTCCAAGTGACAAGAATGGTTTACCAATGCCAATATTTGATCCAATTACTGGAGCAATTGATTCAACAGTTGCAGAACATTGGAAGAAATACGATTTGCTAAAATATACCCAAGAAAATTGGACGGAATTAGGCCCGAAAATTCAAGGGAAGATTCACATCTGGATGGGAGACATGGATAACTATTATTTAAATAATGCTATGCGAGATTATAACGGTTATTTGATGTCCACAACCAATCCTAAATCTGATGCAGAAATTATATTCTCTCCTACTTGTGGACATTGCGATAACTATTCGGTAAGAACGTATTTGGAAGCAATTCAAATGCAACAGATCGCAAAACCTAAACGGTACTAAACAAACGATTTGATAAACCATATTTTTACACATTAAATGTTGATTAAAAGTGGAAATTACTTTAGAAATATCGAGTTTAAACCATAGTTTTGGGTTACTAATCACAGTATTTTAACTAAAATTGAAAATCATGAAAAAGCAAGCAGCACCTATACTTATCATATTAGTTTTTCTGATGAGTTGCACAGATAATCAGAAAAAGAACATTGTGAATACAGAAAAGAGTAGTTATTTCGATTATTCTAACAGTAATGATCAAACTACTGGCGGCATTCAAATGATTCCTATCACAACTCCAAAAGGTACATTTAATGTCTATACAAAACGTATGGGAAACAATCCTAAAATTCGTGTACTCCTACTTCATGGCGGCCCAGGTGGAACTCATGAAGAATTTGGAAATTTTGATGGCTTTCTACCCAATGAAGAAATTGAATATATTTACTACGATCAACTTGATTCCTATTATAGCGACAAGCCCAACGATTCCACACTTTGGACTACAGAACATTTTGTGGAAGAAGTAGAGCAAGTCCGAAAGGCCTTAAATCTTGACAAAGATAATTTTTACTTGCTGGGGCAATCATGGGGAGGAATTTTGGCAATGGAATATGCCTTAAAATATCAAGATAATTTAAAAGGACTGATCATATCAAATATGATGGCTAGTGCTCCAGAATACACCAAATATGCCAACGATGTTTTAGGCCCACAAATGAATCCTGTTGTGCTAAATGAGATTATGGACATGGAGGCAAAAAATGATTTTGACAATCCTAGATATACTGAGCTTTTAACGAATCATTACTATACAGAACATATTTTGAGGATGCCCGTCGAAAAATGGCCAAAATCAATAAGCTTATTTTTTGAGCACTTAAATCCTAATATTTATATTTTTATGCAAGGTCATAGTGAATTTGGTATGACAGGTAATGCTTCTCTAAAAAATTGGGATGTGTCTACAAGGCTTAAAGAAATTAAAACACCAACCTTAATGCTTGGTGCAAAATACGACACGATGGACCCAAAATTTATGGAGTGGATGGCTACAGAGGTACAAAACGGAAGAAGTCTTACTACAAACGGCAGCCACCTTTCTCAATATGACGACCCAGAAACTTACTTCGCTGGATTGATAAAATTTATTAAAGATGTAGATTCTGGGGAATTCTAGTAAAGTAAACACAACTATATTCATAAATTATATAACATTTTTTATTTTAATTTTGCAGATATCATCACCAAAATCTATAATTCTACTATAATGAAAAATCGTACCATCTTAATCTCTTTTCTACTTGTTTATTTCTTTGCTAGTAGTTTTAATCTTCAAGCCCAAGATAAAATTTTTCAAGAACTTGATGAAATTGCCATTGTAGATCAAAAAATAATGATGCCTATGAGTGACGGTATTCGTTTAGCTACTGATATATATCGTCCAAAAACGGATGATAAAGTGCCGATTATTTTCTCCCGAACACCCTATAACTTTAATTCTTGGGGAGATGGAGAGCAGAAAACAAGAACGGCAGAAAGAGCTTTAGAAGCTGTAAATAGGGGTTATGCTTATGTAGTTCAAAATGAAAGAGGAAGGTATTTTTCGGAAGGAGAATGGGATATTTTAGGGGTTCCATTAACTGATGGCTATGATGCATTTACTTGGATGAAAAATCAGACTTGGTCAAATGGTAAAATAGGCACTCTGGGATGTTCTTCTACTGCGGAATGGCAAATGGCTGTTGCCGCTTTAGATCATCCATCTCATGCTGCAATGGTTCCCCAAGGTTTTGGCGCTGGCGTAGGAAGAATCGGTAAAATTAATGAACAAGGAAATTGGTACAGAGGCGGCGTAGAACAAATGTTATTCATTTCTTGGTTGTACAGTGTAGAACATGATAAATTTAAACCAAGAATTCCAGCTGGAGCGACACAAGAAGATTTGATCAGAATTTCTAGATTTTACGATTTAGCACCAGAAAATCCAACTGTAGACATGGCCGAAGCTTTGAAGCATTTACCTATTCAGGATATATTAAGAAACATTAATGGTAAGAACGAAATATTCGATAAAATGATCCGACGTAAACCAAATGATGCAGCATGGTATGAAGGCGGAATTTATCATGATAATATGGAAATTGGTGTTCCAAGTTTTTGGTTTGCTTCTTGGTACGATGTGTCTATCACTCCAAATCTAGCTTTATTTAATCATGTTAGAAACAATTCTAAAGATGCAACAATTAGAGATAATCAATACTTGGTCATTGCACCAACTTTACATTGTGGTTACACCCGTGCTACCGAAAATACCATTGTTGGCGAACGTAGTGTCGGCGATGCAAGACTCAACTATGAAGAGCAAATCTATACTTGGTTTGATTTATGGTTGAAAGGAGAACAAAACAATTTTAAAGAGAAAACACCTAGAGTGCAATATTACACGATGGGAAGCAACAATTGGCAATCATCAGAAACTTGGCCTCCAGAAAACACAGAATTAACTACCTATTATCTAAATAGCGATGGCAATGCCAATAGTGTTTTTGGTGATGGGAAATTAACAACTTCAAAAGCTAATTCTGATAATGCAGATAGTTTCACATATGACCCAATGAGACCTGTGCCTTCTTATGGGGGTAATGTATGCTGTACCGGAAATGCAATAAAAGGTGGTGCTTTCGACCAACAACAAATGGAAACTAGAAGTGATATTTTAGTTTACACCACGGACGTTTTACAAGAAGGAGTAGAGATTTCTGGTTTTATTGAATCTACATTGTATGTGTCTTCAGATGCAAAAGATACTGATTTTACTATTAAACTAATAGATGTATATCCAGATGGAAAAGCATATAATTTGGATGAAACTATACAACGGGTAAGGTATCGTGAGGGTTATGAAAAAGAAGTATTTATGGAAAATGATAAGGTCTATAAAGTAGATTTGACTCCCATGTCAACTAGTAATTTCTTTAAAAAAGGGCATCAAATCCGTATCGAAATTTCGAGCAGTAATTTCCCTCGTTTTGCTCGTAATTTAAATACTGGTGGTAATAACTATGATGAAACAGAAAGTGTGATCGCTCATAATAAAGTGCATCATTCTTCAAAATATACATCACAAATAAAGCTACCAATGGTGTCTAATTAAGGTTAATCATTCAATATTTATCAATTAAAATAACATGCAGATTTGACCGATTTAAGTAAAGGTTTACCATAGTTTAATGACATAGACTTCTGTAATGGGTCAAGTTATAGTAGTAGCTAAATTGTATAAATTAAAAAGGCTGTCTCTTTTCAGAAACAGCCTTTTTATTATTAATTTAAATTTTATGGATTGGTAACCGTTGCCATTTGTAAAACTACTGCTGTTTGAGCTAACATTCTACCATTTGAAGTTGTACCTGTAAGCAGATTAATCCCAGTTTTGCCTAATATTATTCCTTCAAAATGACTTGTTGTTCCTAAAGTAACAGCACCAGCAACTTGCCAGAAAATGTTCTTGGCTTTTGCACCACCACTCAAGGTAATATTAACTGCAGAACTCATATTAAGTGTCTGTGCAACCTGGAATATCCAGATATCGTTAGGACCACCTGAAATAGTTATATCTGATGGGATAACTAATGGACTTGTCCATTTATATAGGCCCGGTGTTAGTGTAAAGCCTCCAATATTACCTGCACCCAATTCCAAGTAATCAGGGTTAAGACGTCCTGCAGCATCTAGATATGCTGTTTCCATATCTCCTACAGCTAAAGTTAATCTGGTGGCATTATTTACTACACAAGGTAGCGGTCCAGCGGCATCGACTGAGTATATTGTCCCTGCAACTTCTGTACAAGTTACTAAAATTGCAGCTCCGGTTATTGGACTTGATCCAACATCTCCAGTAATAACTGAAGGATAAACATCAGTTACGCCCGATTTTGATAATATTACAAACTCGCCGGCAAGCCTTAGATTTACTGCTTTCAATGGCTTTACTTCTTTGGATGATTCTTCTTGAGTCGAAGAATTTTCAATTGATAAAGGCGAAGCTAAGAAAACAGATTCCTTTTGACAACTTGTTAATAATCCTGCCATAAGTATTGTTATGATTGGTAACATTTTCGTTAAAGTCATAATTGTATTTGATTTAAAGAAGACAAAATTGTCATGAATTAAAGATAATTACTATTAAAATAGGATGTGTTACACAATTAATTAGAATTGTTACATGATTCACTTTTAATTGAATGGTTCGATTGAATTTTTATTATAAATTTGGCTTTACCTTGATGACACTGACCTCAATGATATCTATTGCTTCCGAAATTAACACTGGAATGAATGAAACCACTAACTATAAAAAGATTAATATATGACCACAAAAGAAATTCTATCGGAACTCGAGAAAAACGGAGATGAAAAAACTAAAACCACTTATATAACTCAAGGAGCTAAAGAGCCATTATTTGGAGTGAAAGTTCAGGATTTGAAAAAGATTTTGAAAAAAACAAAAAAGAATCATGCTCTTTCTTTAGAATTATTTGCAACTGGTAACTATGACGCTATGTACCTCGCTGGTTTAATGGCTGATGAAAAGCAAATTACAAAGGCACAACTTGAACAATGGGTAAGTCAGGCATACTTTTCCTATTTGAGTGAGTATACTGTGCCTTGGGTTGCAGCTGAAACAGAGCATGGATTTGAATTGGGTTTAAAATGGATTCAATCTGAAATAGAAACCATTGCCTCTTCAGGATGGGGAACATTGGCTTATTACGCTGCAGTAAATGAAGATGAAAAATTGGATACCAACGCTTATACAAAATTACTAGACAAAGTTGAAAATGAAATTCATGGAGCCCAAAACAGGGTTCGATATGCAATGAATGGCTTTGTGATATCTGTAGGCACTTATGTAGAATCGTTGACCAAAAAAGCAAAAACAGTAGCTATGAAGATAGGCAAAGTGACTGTTGATGTTGGTGGAACATCTTGTAAAGTGCCACTTGCAAATGATTATTTAGACAAAGTTATTGCTAAGGGAAGAATTGGAATAAAACGAAAAACAGCAAGATGTTAAAAATGAATCCTGCTATAAGCGGGTAAATTGAGGACTCTTTACATTAATTTACAATGATTTACATTTTAAATATATCTAATGCAAAATATTTATATAATTT
>JBBKVK010000202.1:0-2896 GCA_037968395.1 Saprospiraceae bacterium
ATTATCTTCTTGTATGAATTGCATATTAGTTGACGCTAATTGCTCTTTAATAGAAGATGGGAGACTAGAGAGTGGAGATTTCCAAATTTCTTTTGTTATAGGGTTGACAACTATAAGATTGGTATTGTTGCCTGCTGCATCAAACGCTGCAAACGGTTGTCGCTGATGCAGTCCATCTAGCCTTCCTCCAATGATTAACCATTCACCATTGTCCTGAGCAAAAGCATAGGATTGAAGACCGCCTAGATTTTCAATCACTATAGGTTCTAGTTTGATTTCGTATTGATATTTTTGACTAGAAAGCATAGTCACTTGCAAGCAAATAAAGGCAATTAGTGCGGTAATTCTCATGTTTAAATTTTATTTATTAAGCGATTCGATAATAATTATTGGTTATTGGATAATGATTCTGCTTTAGAAATCTCGTCATTGTTTTTTAACACATCTCCTTTACGTGGAGATAGTTTGAACATCAAATATCCAAAACCTACTATAAAGTGAAGAACGATGAGCAACAATAAAATCTTAGTACCAATGTTCATAATCTAATAGATTTATTTATTAGTACAAATATACTTGATTGTTGCAAGTCAAAGAGTGACACAAGTCACATATTGCAATGATTGATTTTAGGTAGTTATTATTGTTAAATATGTTGCGGTGCTCTGCACCACTTGTACGGCGTTTGTGTTAATTTTTATAGAGATATAGGTGCTCCGCACCTTATATCATAAAGGTGCAGAGCACCATAATTTCTATAGAAATTATATACGAGAAAAATAAATTAGGTACAGCGTACCGAAATTTTTAATCTATGTCAACAAATTTCCATTTTCATCCCACGTGGCTTTTGTATCTCTCGAATCGTGATTGATATATCGACCTTTCATGTTTTCATCATAATCCAATCCATGTTTTGCCAATACTGATGGAGGAACACCATCCCATAGATTAGGCCTATTGCCAACGTAGCCAAGATCATCAATGCCTATTTTAGTAGTATAGTATCCAGTCAAAACTAGTCCTCTGAATTTGTTGAAAAACTTACGGCCTGCATCGAATTGTTGTGTTTTTTCAGTGGAGGGATAGGCTATGTCGTCCAGTATTTGCTTCTGCTCATTTGAACTGCAATCCTCAAATATTTTATTGTATCTCTTGTTGCTTTCGCCATTGATCCACATCAGACCGCCTTGGATGGGTATCTGGTGATAAGGTAAATCTTTGACTATGAAATCTATGAATGCAGGCACTTCTGCTGCTGTGGCACTTCCTGCTGTAGGTGTGGCTGGCAATACAAGATCGCAAAGTGTTGCAATTAACGACAATTCTACCGATGTAAAAAATGGTCCTTGTGCTTCTAACCTTTCATCATGGGCAATTTCGGAAGTGATTCTACCATACCCTTTATTGGTTTCAACTAAAGGAACCTCGATCTCCTCCTTGCAACCCGTAACTCCGAGTGTAAGCGTAGTTGCACCAACACTTCCAATCAATAATGCTTTTAAGCTATCTCTTCGATTAATCATAAGTTTTGTTTTTTGAGTTGATCTACAATGTATTCTGATGCTCTCATGCTTAGGGCTAGGATGGTCCAAGTACAGTTTTTATCCGCTTGTGAGGTGAAAACCCCTGCATCTACAACAAACACATTTTTAGCATCATGGAGTTGTTGGTATTTATTGGTGACGGAAGTGGCTGGATCATTTCCCATTCTAGTAGTACCTACTTCGTGTATGATCTGTCCAGGAGCAAGCAACCCATAATTTATGCTCTTATCAGGTTTGTCCCCAATGACAAATCCGCCCATGTTATGGACAATTTCCTCAAAAGTATCCACCATGTGTTTGGCTTGGTTAACTTCTTGATTGGACCATTTGTAGTTAAACCGTAGGACGGGTATCCCATATTTATCGACTGTATTTGGGTCTATTTCGCATCTGTTATCATACAAGGCGATGGACTCTCCTCTACCTGCGATACCTATGGTTGAGCCATAAAATCGTTTTACATCATTCCGGAGCTTGTCGCCATAGCCGCCTACCTGCTCCCCAATATATTTATTCATATCAGTAGCTATTTTTCCAAAGCCGTAAGATGGCATGCCTAAGCCTCCCCACATCTCAATGTGATAACCTCTTGCGAAATTGAGTTTCTTATTGTCGCCCCACCAAGGACTGTAGACGTGTAGTGCTCCTGTCCCATCTTCGTTGTAGATGTCTCGATCCATGAGTGCTGGTATAAAACCTGATAAGCCAGCACCTGTAGAGTCATGTAAGTATCTGCCCACATGGTCACTGCTATTACCTAGACCATTGGGATGTTGAGCACTTTTAGAATTTAGTAATATCCGAGCTGAACTGCAAGCGGAAGCACCAAGTACCACGACTTTTGCTTTCATCTGATATTCTAACATGTCTTTTTTGTCAATATAAGAGACTCCAGTAGCCAATCCTTCCTCATTGGTCGAAATGTTTTTTACCATACAATCTGTAAAAAGGTCGATTTGACCACTTTTCATCGCTGGAAAAATCAAACAAGAACCAGAAGAGAAATCAGCATACGCATTGCAGGATCGATTGCACTGACCGCAGTAAAAGCAAACTCCTCTTTCATCATTGATCCGTTTTGTAAGAATGGAGATCCGAGCAGGGATCACTGGAACCCCTGATTTACGAGCTCCTTTGGTTTAATACAATTCGTGAAGTCTTGGTTTGGGTGGTGGTAAAAAGAAGCCATCAGGATCATTTGGCAGACCTTCATTGGTGCCGGCAATCCCAATCATTTTGTCCAGACGATCGTAATACGGCTTGATATCTTCGTAGGAGATGGGCCAATTTTCACCCAAACCATCTACATCTTTATGTTTGAAATCTTTAGGGCCAAATCGTAAGGATAT
>JBBKVK010000203.1:0-7940 GCA_037968395.1 Saprospiraceae bacterium
TAATTGTTCTACTTTATCAGTTAAAAACACTTCCGACTTTTTGTGGATATCATAGGCTTTTTCATATAAAACTTTTAAATTTTCATAATCACCATTTTTAACTCCATTTTCAATCTCAATTAAAATGTTTTTTAAAGATTTAATTCCCATAAAATCGGCTTGAGGCTTTATAGAATGTGCGTTTATAGCTAAATCTGACCAATTTTCATGAATTATATTTTCATTCATGCGTTCAAAAATTTCTGGCGCCGTAGAAAGATACATGCCAATATATCTTTTCATTTTGGAGGTATTTCCTTTTGTGAATTTCTCTAAAAATGATAAATCTATCATAATATTACTAAGGTTATATATTGGCTTCAATTAATTTTTGAATTTCATCAAAAGCATCTTCTCCTTTTATCACATAGTGTATGGCTCCAAAACCTATGGTTTGTGCAGCTTTCATATAACTTTCTTGACTGGAAAGCATGATAACAGGGATGGCTTTATTTTTTCGTTTTATTTCTTTTAGGATATCCGAACCATTCGCGGCATCCTTTTCTTTTGAATTTAAATGATAATCCAGTACTACTATCGCTGGGTTTTCATAAAGATTCTTCAGACAATCTTCTCCTGTTGGAAATGAGGTGATGGCTAAATTTGGATGATGACTCAATAAATAATCGGTTAACATTTCAGATAATAACGGTTCGTCATCTACAATAAATACTTTTAGATTGGACATAATATTAAGTTTTAATGAGTTTATAAATTTTCTTAATTAATTCTTGTGTGTCAAATGGCTTACCAATAAAATCGTTCATTCCGGCATCAAAGCAATTTTCAACTTCTTCTTTCAACACATTGGCAGTCATTGCAATAATTGGAATATTAGATTTTTTATCCGTTAACATTCTTATAGCCTTTGTGGCCTCATACCCATTCATTATTGGCATTTGAACATCCATTAATATAAGGTCAAAATCACCTTGCTTTATTTGTTCTAATGCAATAGCGCCATTTTCTGCAACGACAACTGTTACATTAACAATAGCATCTTCTAACTCATCTTGGGCAACAACCGCATTAAAAGCATTGTCTTCTGCAACTAAAATAGAAATCCCTTTTAATAGTGCTGCACTCTTTTCTGTATTTATGATTGCTGTTTCTACAATCGTATTTTCTTTAGCAGTATTCAACTTAAATGGAATGGTAAAATGAAACTGACTTCCTTTTCCTTTTTCGCTATCCACCCAAATTTTACCTTTTTGAAGCGTGATTAACTTTTTAGAAATACTCAATCCCAATCCGGTTCCTCCAAATTTTCGACTGGTATCAGAATATGCTTGTTCAAAAGAATTGAATATTTTTTCAATACTTTCTTTTTCTATACCAATACCTGTATCAGAAATTGTAAAACGCACATTTATAGTTTCCTTTTCTTCTTCAGATTGCATCAATTTTAGAGAAGTAGTAACTGAACCATTTTCTGTAAACTTAATGGCATTGCTTACCAAGTTAATTAATATTTGACGAAGCCTGTTAGGATCTCCAAGTACTTTCGGTATACTTTTTGGGATACTTGTTTTTAATTCTAATCCTTTTTCTTCGGTCTTAAACTTCATGATAGCATTCACATTCTTTATCACCTCCGCAATAGAAAAGGGAATGCTTTCTAGATCAATTTTATCAACTTCAATCTTTGAAATATCAAGAATATCATTAATAATAATTAATAATGAAGCTGAAGATTCTTTAATACCATTTAAGTACTCTATTTGTTCTTTTTTTGGATTTCTTCGAATAAGAATATCCGTCATTCCTTTAATGGCATTCATAGGTGTTCTAATTTCATGGCTCATATTAGCTAAAAACTGGTGTTTCGCTTTTTCAGAAGCTTTTGCTTTTTCCTTTTCAGCTTCAATTACTAAGTTTTTTTCTTTTAATAGTTTTTCTGTTTTACGCATAAATCGTAAACGAGAAAGGAGCCCAAGAGCAGAGATTAGTGCAAGAATTCCAAAACCTATGATTATATATCTATTGGTTTTTTCTTTGTTTAATTTTTGTTGAAATTCCAATTTATTAATGAGGTGTTCTTGTTGAAATTTGGTCTCTAACTCTAAACGTGTTACTTCTTGGCCATTACGTAAAACATCCATAGAGTCTTTAACGGTAATCAATTTTTGATAAGCATTAAAGGCTTTCGGGTAATTACCTAATTGTTCCCATGCCTGATACAAAATTTCATATTTCTTTTTAGAATCACTTAATTCCATATTAGGTAAGGCAAGCCCAATTTCTGCGGACTCAATGGCCAATTTGTATTTTTTCAAACCCAAGTAAGAAGTTCCCAGTTCAGAATGAAAATATGCATTGTCAATATCTTTAGCTAACAACTCACTACCATCAAAGTATGCTTGAATCTGCAGTAATTTTTCTAAGGCTTCTTTATAGCGTTTTTGTAAATTATATACCCCTGCTTTATCTGTATAAGCTTTATGTAAACAAGCTTCACACACATCATCTTTGTTAGCTCCTGGTTTTAAAATATAAATAGCTAAGTCTATATATTTCAAAGCCAATTCTGAATTTATTTTGCGTAAATTAAGCCTTGACAATTTCATATAACATTGACCCATAGCGATAGAGTCTTTCAAAGCTAAATTTATATCTAATGCCTTTTTAAAATAATTATCAGCTTCACTGTAGTTTCCAATATCACTATGTATTGAGCCTAAATAAATTAGTCCATCTCTGAGTTCTTTTTGATTATTTTGATTTTCTGCAAGTTCAACTAATTTTCTTGAATGAATTAAGGCTTCAGGGTATTTTGATTGACTAAATAATACATATGAATAAAAAGTTTCAAATCGTAACAATTCTTTATTGGTCATTTTAGTACTTATGTTGTGTAGCAATTTTTGTAAAGCAGCTTCATTGTATTTAAAATTTTCCTGTTGGCAAGAAACAATGGCGTTACATATTATTAATTCAGATTGAGCTGAATAATCTTTAAACTCAATAGCTTTATCCATGGCGTTTGTCATATTTGCACAAGCCAAATCTTTATTATTTATAAAAACTCCTTGATAGAAAACTTGAAACTTTAAAAAACGAGGTGTTAACGATTCATTTTGAGTGCTTATGGCTAAATCTACTGCCTTATCTATTTCTTTATACCATAAAGTAAGTGTATCCATTGAAGGAGGAGGGCCTTGTGTTTCTTGATTAGGATTAAATAATTCATAAAAAGATTCCAATCTTTCTTGGGTAGATGCTGTACTATCTTTCCAGGTATTAAAAAGCTTCTCATGATCTATTTTTTGAGCAAAAATGGTGATAGGCATTAAAATAAGATAGAGTAATACTATTTTTGATTTTTTCATTTTTATAGCTGATTTTGTTACTAACATAAAAGCTCTTGACGTCAAAAATATAGCTTAAATATTAAATAGTCGTATTTCAGTTATCAAAGGGTGATTCAATTATCAAGCGGTCACTTTTCTTAAAAACTAAAATTATTGTATACCTTGCCAAAGCTTTTAAATCACCAATACTGTTTAGCCAATAATGCTCTAAAGATGAAGATTAAATCGGTACTTATTGATGACAATGCATTTATTGTGAATGTGCTGTTAGATCAACTTCAGGAAAATCATCCTGAAATTGAAGTGATTGCTATTGCAAAAAATGGAAAAGAAGGCATAGAGAAAATAAAAATATTGAAGCCCGACTTAATTTTTCTTGATATTGAAATGCCTGACATGACTGGCTTTGAAATGCTAAATCAATTGGATACTATTAATTTTGAAACCATTTTTATTACCTCTCATAGTCATTATGCAATTAAGGCTTTTAGGTTTAACGCCTTGGATTATTTGGTAAAACCAATTGATGAAAAAGAACTGGCAAGCGCTATTAGAAAACTATCTAATTATAAAAACAAATCTGCTAATCATCATAAAATTCAAAAAGCCTTAGAGAATTTAAAAGCTGAAAGTGTATCAGACCAAATGTTGTTTTTACAAACACAAAATGGAATGATTCGTTTGCCATTAAAACGAATTGTAAAAATTGAAGGAAACAGAAATTACAGTTATATACACTTATCTGATAATACAAAATTACTTTCTTCTAAAACACTGGGGTTTTTTGAGGAAATCTTATCGGATAAGCTTTTTTTTAGATGTCACCGTTCTTATCTTGTAAATGGAGCCTTTATTAATGGTATTAAAAAAACAGATCATTTTGTATTAAAAAACAATACTGAAGTTCCTATTTCTAGAAGGAAAAAGAGTGCTGCTAAAAGTTGGCTACAAAGTTTTAATTTATAATGCGTCAATAAAAGTAAATGACGGTTTCCTAAACGTGGAAACTGTAACTTCCTCTTTCCTGTTTTGGCGATGAATAAGCTGTTCAAAGGCTTTTTTATGCAGCATCTCAAAAGTGCTCTTTTGCATAATGAGCTAAAGCTACCAGACAAAGACTGCTTTAAAGTACAAGCATTCATTAATTTGCTTTACTCAAAGAGTTGGGTGGTTTACACCAAAAAGCCGTTTTCTACTGTGAACCATGTTGTGAATTATTTGGCTAGATATTCTCAGAGAGTAGCCATCATTAACCATCGTATTAAATTTTCAAGGGACTTCTTTCTTCAAATCAAATGGGTCTCTTGCAGATGAGCTAAAAGCCCTACCAACAAAAATACTGCTTATTGTATAATGATTGTTATAAAAGTGCTTTGCATTCTTGAAATTGCCGTATATTGCTTGGTCAACAAAACAACAATCAAATGGATGTAAAGAAGTTTTTACTAGGAACAATAGCTGGTGCTGTCCCTAGTTTTTTCCTAGGGTACCTTTTTTATGGAATTCTCCTCGCCGGTTTTTTTGCAGATCATGGAGGATCAGCTACAGGAGTAATGAAAGAAACACCAGATTTTCTCTTTCTTATTTTAGGTCATATTTTCTTTGGCGCCTTTGTCACCTATATCTGGATGCAGTGGGCAAATATCAAAACATTTGCAACTGGAGCCAAAGGTGGTGCCATATTAGGCTTGTTGATGGGCCTTGGAGTTGATCTTATCAGCTATGCTGTGACTAATACTAAGGATTTAACAGGTGCACTGGCTCATGTAGTCGTTACTATGATCCTTCTTGGTATTACAGGGGGCGTAGTTGGATGGGTATTAGGAAGGGGAAATGAATAAATTTAAATAATATAAAATATGAAGGCAATGCTTTGGTATTGCCTTAATTGTTTAAACAACTTTCTCCCTTAATCCCAAATCGTCTTAGTAGCTTCAACTGCCACAATCAGAAGTACAACGCTCTTTATTTCTCCGTTACATTCTTAGTAAATCTTCCATAATGATTTATATTATCAAAAGGACTCTAGGATATGTAATTTTATAATTGAAAGTTATTCTGATCGGGGCTGCTATAAGATACATTTATTCTTTCGTTAGCTTGAGAATTTAATTTGCTCAGTAAACAATCTATTGGTCAACCATAAACTATCTTCCTTCATTAATTTACAATCTGGTAACTCTGGTAAAAATACCGCTCCATCATTGATGTGTAATGTCATAACCTTTTCTAAAGAATTATTTATTCCTGCAATGAACAAATCAGGCTGCCAATCTAATCTTTGTTCTCTTTGTAAAGTTGTATGCCGTTTTTATTGACATAAATCAAATTATTATTAATCCTTTTTTGACTTAAATTTAGGCACTAAATAATTCAAGCAATAAAGCATAGCTACATAAGTAAAAATAAGAGTAGGCATATTGGTGTTAAACCCTAAATCAAATTCTGGAATACCGAATAACTCTCTAAAAGAATGAGTAGCAATTAATAGCATAAAAACTATTCCGTAAGCAAATACAGATATAATGGCAACTTTATTTTTAGTAGTTCTAATAATTCCCTTTTTAGATTCTTCGCTAAAGAAATACCAAATTGCTATAATACTGAATAAGGCTTCAACAACAATTGCTAAATAAGGGTTTGATGCATATAAACCAAAACCTAACTCCATAGTGTCTGCACCAAATACGTGATGCATATGTCCAGAAAAGAAATCCAAAATAAAGTGAATGGACACCAAAGCCATACTTACCAATCCTATTTGTGTGCTTTTGAAAAGTAACTTACCTAGTGCAAAAGCGATGAAAAGCCAAATAAATAGAGGAAGAAAATCGTGACTATACACCATATCTACAACCATATTGCTCAAGGAAGCATCAAAAGCATCGCTTGGGTTGGTGGGTTCAAGTCCTAAATAATGGAAGACAAACCATAAAAAATCTTGCAATTGCGAGATAATTAAAAAATAAAGTAATGTTCCTTTTGGAAATTTTTGCTTTGCTATTAATGCGGTAGTAAAGTGACCTGCTACCATAATTGTTGATTTATTTTTATATTTTTGCTATCGAATTGAAAGCAAAATTAATAATTACTTTCGAATTAATAGTAATAATCTGTAAAAAATGAAAAAAGAATTTCGTTCTGGTTGTCCAATTTCTTCAACATTAGACATTGTTGGCGATAAATGGTCTTTGTTAATTATCCGAGATATGCTAATTAAACATAAAAAGACGTTCAAAGAAATATCAGATTCGGATGAAAGGATTGCTCCTAGTATTTTATCCGCTAGACTTAAATTGTTGGAATCTTTTAAACTAATCACAAAGCAAAAGCTTCCTGAAAATAAAAAAGAGAATATTTATTTGTTAACAGAAAAAGGAACTCATTTAGCTCCCATCATTATTGAATTCACTTTGTGGGGGAATTCCAATATGCGAGAATTTAATAAAATTGATGAAATTGAAGGCTTGAATTCAGATAAGGCTTTAATTATTAAAACAGTTCAAGATAGTTATAATTCTATGTTGCTCAATTTCCGATAATGTTGCTCTCAAATTCTGACTAACGTTAACTATTTTTCAGATTATCAGCCATCTTTTTTTTCATAAGCATGCTGATAACTTGTTCTTGTAAATATCCCTATTTCATTAGGGTCTATACCAAATTTAGCAATTCTTTTTTCTTATCAATGCCACTTGTCTTCTTTTTTCATCTAGAAATACGTATTCAGTTCTTGATTTATAGGATTCTTTCTTTATAACCATATGATATATGATTATTCCTATCTTTCGTTTTCTAGGAATTTTAAGTTAATACTTTTGCAATTGAAGGGAATGTGTTTGTATTTGTGCTGTGGTGTGATTTACCACGAACCTCTCCAAATAAAAACTGGCTTTGGGAAACCCTCAGGATTTCTTTTTGAGGCATAATTGAATAAGAAAAACCAAAAAAAGCCGCTGCAGACTCAAGTTTAACGGACCCCTAGTATAAAACAATTTATTGTTCAACAACAAATTTTAAAGCGGTCGATGTTTCTCCAGCGTTAATTTTACAAAAATAAATTCCTGAATCCAGCCTCCATTTCTTTAAATTTAAAATTAATTGATGATAGTCCAATTAAACCTTTTCATGAGAGAAAATCTATCTCAAGTGAACGTACCTACGGAAAGGATACTTTTAATCAAGATATTATATATACCACGCTGTCTGCTATGGCTGAAAATCTTTCGTTTCAGTTGCGAAGAGGTAACAAACTAACCTCTGTGGTTACCGTTAAAATTCGATATTCAGATTTTCAAACGTATTCAAAACAACTTAAGATCAAACATACTTCGGCAGATCATATATTAATACCTACAGTAGTAGATTTATTTACAAAGTTATATGAACGAAGAGTTCTTGTAAGGTTGATTGGAGTTCGGTTTTCAGGTCTTGCTGAAGGACATTATCAAATCGATATGTTTGAGAACACCAACAAAACAGTCAATTTATATAAAGCTATGGATCTCATTAGAAATAAATATGGAGATCATTTAGTTAGAAGGGCGAATACGTTAGGCGAAGGTTCACGAACCATCGGAAATCAAGGAA
>JBBKVK010000204.1:0-10972 GCA_037968395.1 Saprospiraceae bacterium
CTTTGCGAATGTAAAGGCATCGATCTACTTAAGAATGATTGCCAAGAGATTAGCCTCATATTAGGAGACAGTATTTTATATACAGAAGTATATTCTGCCATACAAGATGTGAGCTCTACAAGCACCATTGATCAGAATAGTTTTGTAGGCTTTGTAGCAGGAGAATCCATTATACTAGAAGTAGGGTTTGAAACTCAACCAAACACAAATTTTATAGCGAGCATAGATACTTGTGAGCAGGCTCCAACAGGGCGATTACCCAATGGATTGACTCAAACCACCACACAAAAGATAGCATACAAAAAAACAGAAACACTTGAGGTCATACCCGTCATTGGTACAACGCAACAAATAATTAGTTTCTACTTGGATAATCCCACCAATGTAAAACTAGAAATCATTGACAAAGACAATAAGGTTGCATCAGAAATCATTCACCATGATTACAAAAACAAAGGATACTACTTCAAGCGATTGAAGACAAATAAGCTGCCAGATGGTCTCTACACTATTAAGTTGACTACTCCTCAAAAGGTAGAAATCAAAAAAATGAGGGTAGGAGAGATTGTCGTTGATAAGTGACCATAGGAATCAGCAGTGGTAACTCCGAAGTTAGAAGATGGAAGGGTGGAGGTAATTTAATTCGAAATATGTATTAGAAAATTTTTTCAATCTTAAAACATCTTCAAAATAAGGCGCAAGTTCGATTTTGTTCCTTTCCCGCAGACATCTTTGCATGCAAAGATGTCTGACTTCACCAATCACTCCTCCTACTTGCGGGGTGATTCGTACGTTTCATTTCAGCCAGAAGCAATGCATATGGCTTCAACAGATTCATTTACCATCTCGTTGTGCGCCGTACAAATAGATGATTCAGTCAGGAAATTTGCTAATTTTCTTGCTCTTTCAACCCTCGTAACGAAGAGCTAATTCGTCATCTAAGTTGAATTTATTTGGGCATTATGATGGTATATTTTTTTAAAATACAAACTATTTATAAACAATTTCTATGCGAATAAGATTATACTTCTATATTTGCATTAGAAATTTAACGAAAATGATTTTTAGAAATTTACATCATCATCTCCATCATATATGTCCTCAGGCGTATTTATTTTGATATGAGTTAAATTACAAAATATATAAGATCGTCTGAATAATCAGACGGTCTTTTTTGGTTTAAAAACCTACCTCCGATTATTCAGATATTTTTCACCACAGAAAAATTAGTGAATAATGAATAAACTTAAAATTGCTATCCAAAAGAGTGGTAGACTAAACCAAAAAAGCCTTGATCTCTTTGCCCAATGTGGCATCAGTATATCAAATGGAGATCGTAAATTGGTAGGAGAATCAAAGACCTTTCCGATACAATCCTTATTCCTTCGAGATGACGACATACCTCAGTACGTAGAGCAAGGTGTGGCCGATCTAGGAGTATTGGGCCTCAACGAGGTCTTAGAAAAAGGGAAGAATATTAAAGTACTTAGGTCATTGGGGTTTTCTAACTGCAGATTGTCTCTAGCTGTTCCCAAAGAATCAGAGTATAAAGGAATACAGTCTTTAAATGGTAAACGAATAGCGACAAGTTACCCAAATATCTTGCAGCAATACTTACTTGATAACCATATTGAGGCACAGATCGAGGAACTATCCGGGTCTGTAGAAATTGCCACAGGCATTGGGTTAGCTGATGCTATCTGTGACCTCGTGAGTACTGGGAGTACCTTGCTGATCAATGGGTTGGTAGAAGTAGAATGCATTTTGCAAAGCCAAGCGGTCTTGGTGAGTAACAATGATTTATCTGCAGAAAAGCAAGACCTCATTGATCGACTTTTGTTCCGGCTAGATGCGGTCTCCGCAGCAAAAGAAAATAAGTATGTGCTCTTAAATGCCCCTAACGATAAAGTAGCAGAAATCGTCAAGATATTGCCTGGAATGCGAAGTCCTACTGTATTGCCACTCTCTACCCTTGGCTGGAGCAGTCTCCATTCCGTAATAAATGAATCAGAATTTTGGGATAAAATCGATGCTTTAAAAATAGCGGGAGCTGAAGGAATACTTATTGTACCTATTGAAAAAATGATCTTATGATACCCGTACTCAAATACCCACCAAAAGAAACTTGGTTAGACTTGTGCCAAAGGCCTTCATATGATAATACATCTATTGAATCTACGGTCAACGGCATCATGCAAGCTGTAAAAGTGGATGGTGATGCAGCCTTGATCAATTATACCAAGGTATTAGACAAGTGTGAATTGGTAAACGGACTTCAAGTTACCGTGGCTGAAATAGAAGGAGCATCCCTTTCCATTTCCTCAGAATTGAAAAGAGCCATCGATCAAGCATATGCCAATATCTTTCAATTTCACCAGTCTCAGATAGAAACCATCAAAATAATAACGACTATGAATGGGGTGTCTTGTTGGCGAGAATCACGACCGATCGAAAAAGTAGGATTATACATCCCTGGAGGTTCTGCACCCCTATTTTCTACCGTACTTATGCTTGGCATACCTGCTAACATTGCTGGCTGTGCGGAGGTTATAATGTGCAGTCCTCCTCAACCGAATGGTAGCATACACCCTGCTACCTTATATGCTGCTTGGAAAGTTGGTATATCTAAAATATACAAAGTAGGGGGAGCTCAAGCCATAGCGGCTATGGCTTTTGGTACGGCCACGATTCCTAAAGCCTACAAACTTTTTGGGCCCGGCAATCAATATGTCACCGAAGCTAAAATGCAAGCTCAAAGTATGGGCCTAGCCATAGATATGCTTGCTGGTCCAAGTGAAGTATTAATCATTGCAGATGCAAGTAGTAATGCAGCGTATATAGCGGCAGATTTATTGGCCCAATTGGAGCATGGTACCGATAGTCAAGCAATACTGCTTACAGATGCACTCGACAAAGCACAAGAAGTACAAGCTGCTCTACAGATCCAATTGCAGGTTTTACCCAGAAAAAAAATTATTGAGCAATCTGTGAAAGGGAGCAAGCTAGTAGTACTTCCATCTATAGATGATTGTGTAGCATTTAGCAACGAATATGCGCCAGAACATTTGATACTTGCCTTAGGAAATGCTAACGACTACAAAACACAGATCGTCAATGCAGGCTCTGTATTTGTAGGAGAATTAAGCTGTGAAAGTCTTGGAGATTATGCAAGTGGTACAAACCACACCTTACCAACCAACGGATATAGCAAGGCTTACAGCGGCGTTTCCGTAGATAGTTTTATCAAGAAAATCACGTTTCAAGAAATCACAAATAAAGGTATGCTAGCGATTGGTCCTATCGTAGAGACGATGGCATCCGCAGAAGGACTGCAGGCACATAAGAATGCCGTCTCTATCAGATTAAATGCTTTAAAATGAACAGAAACATCCAACAACTAGTGAGGCCTAGTATCCTGAATCTCAACCCGTACAGCAGTGCTCGAGACGAATTTGAAGGAGAAGCAGATATCTATTTAGACGCCAATGAAAGCCCTTTTGGAAAATTCAATAGGTACCCTGACCCTATGCAAAATAGGCTCAAGGAACGATTAGCTGGTATGAAAGGAGTCGATTTAGATCAGTTGTTTTTAGGTAATGGCAGTGACGAATGCATTGACTTGTTGTTTAGAATATTTTGTGTGCCAGGTGTAGATAAAGCACTTACCTTTGTGCCTACATATGGCATGTATGAGGTTTCTGCTGGGATAAACAATGTAGCGTTGCTCAAGCTCCCGCTCAATCAAGATTTTAAAATAAATGAAGGCGATATACTGCCATATCTCTCTGAGCACAGCCTAAAAATCATTTTCTTGTGTTCTCCCAATAACCCAACAGGCAATCTGATCGCTCAAGAGTCCGTCACTTATATACTTGACCATTTTGATGGAATCGTTGTCATCGATGAAGCCTATATAGATTTCGCAGATACGGCATCTTGGACAACTAAAATATCAGAATATGATCATCTAGTAGTCCTTCAAACTTTGTCTAAAGCCTATGGTATGGCAAATCTCAGAATCGGTATGGCCATGAGCAGCCCTGAGATTATAAAACTGCTCTGCAAAGTAAAACCTCCCTATAACATCAGTGGATTAGTGCAAGCCACCGCTTTGGATCTCCTAGAAAATAGTGTAAGACATGCTAAAAACACCACACTTATCATCTCAGAACGATCCAAATTGGTCCGTAAACTCATCGCTTTGTCATCCATTACAAAGGTGTATCCATCAGAAGCCAATTTTGTATTGGTAGAGCTGCAAAATGCTGTACAGAGATATGAAGCGCTACGAGAGATTGGCATCATTGTTAGAAACAGGGTCCAAATAGTGGCTAACTGCCTCCGTATTACCATTGGCTCACCGGACGAAAACTCGGCACTTATAAAAGCATTACAATCATTTGATAACGTAAAATTTGAAGATTAAATCTCCTCATTCCTAAATAAATCAAAGTATGCAAAAAATATTATTTATTGACAGAGATGGTACCATTATCCAAGAGCCTCCATTAGATTATCAGGTAGATCGTTTTGAAAAGTTGGCATTTCTGCCAGGAGCCATTAGTAACTTAAGTAGAATCGCTAAGGAATTGGACTATAAACTAGTACTAGTAACAAATCAAGATGGACTTGGCACAGATGCATTTCCCGAAGAGACTTTTTGGCCAGTACATAATAAGATGCTCGAAATACTAGGAAGTGAAGGCATCGTTTTTGACGAAATATGCATCGATCGGTCTTTTGAAAAAGAGGGTTTACCCACAAGAAAACCGAATACTGGCATGTTGCAAAAGTATATCTATGGACCGTACGACATGCTTCATTCTTTTGTACTTGGAGATAGAGCTTCTGATGTGCAATTGGCTGCCAATTTGGGTTGTAAATCCATCTACCTGGGACCTGATCAGGAGGTAGATGCTACATTGGTGTCAAACAATTGGTTTGAAATCTATAGGCACCTTAAAAGCATCCCAAGAAAAGCTACAGTCAATCGTAAAACATCAGAAACCAATATCTCTGTAACGGTCAATCTTGATGGTCAGGGCCAAAGCGAGATCGCTACAGGTTTGGGGTTTTATGACCATATGTTAGAGCAAATCGCCAAGCATGGACATATAGATCTTATTGTAAAAGCAGAAGGAGACTTGCACATTGACGAACATCATACTGTCGAAGATACGGCAATCGCATTGGGTACTGCATTCTATCAAGCGTTAGGCAGTAAAAAAGGTATCGAACGTTATGGTTTTTTATTACCCATGGACGATTGCTTGGCACAAGTGGCATTAGATTTTGGAGGCAGACCTTGGATAGAATGGGATGTAAACTTTGTGAGAGAAAAGATAGGAGATGTACCTACTGAAATGTTCTTTCACTTTTTTAAATCATTTTCAGACCATGCCCAGTGCAATCTTAATATAAAGGCAGAAGGTTTAAACGAACACCACAAGATAGAATCCATCTTCAAGGCATTTGCCAAAACTCTTAAGATGGCCGTAAAGCAAAATGGAGAATTCCAAATACCAAGTACCAAAGGCGTATTATGATAGCGATTATAAAATACAATGCAGGCAATATACAATCGGTCAAAAATGCCCTCAATAGATTAGGGCAAGAGGTCATCGTGACAGACGACAAAGACATTATTCTCCAATCAGATAGGGTAGTGCTGCCCGGTGTAGGTGCGGCGAGTTCTGCGATGGCAGATTTAAGCCGAAGTGGACTGGATGAGGTGATTAAGCAGATACAAAAGCCGTTTTTGGGCATTTGTTTGGGTTTACAGTTGCTTTGCAATCACAGTGAAGAGGGAGATACCCCATGTCTTGGGATTTTTGATGCGAAGGTAAAGCGATTTTCTACAGTTCAGAAAGTACCTCACATGGGATGGAATACGATCTATGATTTGAAGTCTACCTTATTTGAAAACGTGCCAGAACCATCCGACGTTTATTTTGTCCACAGCTATTATGCGGAGTTATGTCAAGATACGGTAGGCACTTGTGATTACATCTTGCCCTTTAGTGCGGTACTCCAAAAAGACAATTATTATGCAACCCAATTTCATGTTGAGAAGTCTGCATCTATTGGCGAAAGAATACTTCAAAATTTTTTAGAGCAATGAGAATAATACCAGCAATAGACATCATCGGTGGCAAATGTGTAAGACTCACCAAAGGAGATTACCAGAGTATGAAAATCTATAACGAAGATCCTTTAGAAGTCGCAAAGGCCTTTGAAGATCATGGCATACACTACTTGCATTTGGTCGATTTAGATGGCGCAAAAGCTAAAAGTGTCGTTAATTATGCTGTTTTGGATACCATCTGCAGTCATACAAGCTTGCATGTTGATTTCGGTGGAGGCGTAAAAGCAGCTATAGACTTTCAGAAAGTATTTGACCACGGAGCCAGTCAAATTACAGGCGGTAGTATTGCGGCAAAAGATCGTGGTCTGTTTTTGAACATGCTAGATAAATATGGACCGAGCAAAATCATTTTAGGGGCAGATGCAAAAGATAAAATGATTGCGACCGATGGATGGGAGGAAGCTACTACCCTCAATGTCTTGGATTTCATATCCAATTATTTAAAGGAAGGTATTCGATATGTGATCTCAACTGATATTGACAAAGATGGCATGCTCATTGGTCCATCTTTTGAATTGTATAAAGAGATTCTAGCATTAGAAAACGTAAAATTGATAGCTAGTGGTGGCGTAACTACTATTGAGGATTTAGTAGCATTGAAAGTCATAGGATGTGCGGGAGCAATTGTAGGAAAAGCCATCTATGAAGGGCATATTTCATTAAAAGAATTAGCTAAATTATGTTAAAAAAAAGGATAATCCCATGCTTGGATATCAAAGAAGGACGCACAGTCAAAGGAATTAATTTTGAGTCGATAAGAGATGCGGGTGATCCGATCGCCTTGGCAAAACGATATGTAGATGAAGGAGCGGATGAATTGGTCTTTTTAGACATCACTGCTACCATAGAGCAACGAAAAACCTTGATAGACTTGGTACGCCAAGTTGCAAATGTGATCAATATCCCATTCACGGTTGGTGGCGGGATACATACTTTAGCAGACGTAAAGGCCTTAATCGATGCTGGAGCCGATAAAGTAAGCATCAACTCCGCTGCAGTCAACAACCCAGATTTGATTACAAGCATAGCATCTGTATTTGGCTCCCAATGTATCGTGCTAGCTATAGATACCATGATGCATAAAGATGGTAATTGGTACGTTTACGTCAATGGAGGTAGAGTACTTACCGACTATTTAGCTTTGGATTGGGCCATAAAAGCTGAGCAGCTCGGAGCGGGTGAGATCTTACTCACATCTATGAATGGTGATGGTACCAAAAACGGGTATAGCTTGAATATCACTCAAGCCATATCTACAGCTCTCCAAATCCCTGTAATTGCATCAGGTGGAGCTGGAAAGAGATCCCACTTTAAAGACTTATTTGAAGCTACCGAGGCGAGTGCTGCCTTGGCTGCTAGTGTATTTCATTATAAAGAGATCCTGATTCCCGATTTGAAATATTACTTACAAAGTCAAGAGATACCCATGCGGATTGTGGCCTCACAAAGTATCCATACAAACACTATACTAAAACCATAATATAATGAAAAAGGCAATAAATTTTGAAAAAGGAAATGGGCTAGTACCAGTCATCATCCAACATGCCCTCACCAATCAAGTCTTGATGCTGGGCTACATGAATCAAGAGGCTTATGACCTTACATTGGCCAAAGGACTTGTTACTTTTTACAGTAGATCTAGAGCCCAACTCTGGACGAAAGGCGATACCTCTGGCAACTATCTCAAACTAGTCGATGTGGCAATAGATTGCGATCAAGATGCCCTTCTGATTAAAGCATTACCTGGAGAAGGTACATGCCATACGGGTCAATTCTCTTGCTTCGAATCCAAAGCTGATAAAGGATTTATATACGAGCTTGAGCAAACCATTGAGGATAAAATAGAGGCTAATGAGGCACATTCCTATACCAATGCTCTCTTCCAGTTGGGGATAAACAAGATCGCTCAAAAAGTCGGTGAAGAGGCGGTAGAACTAGTCATCGAAGCGAAGGATGACAACATTGATTTGTTTAAAGGCGAAGCCGCCGACTTACTGTACCACTTTCTTATTTTATTAAAATATAAAAATCTTAAGTTGAGTTATATAGAGGCTATCTTATACGAGAGAAGTAAGCTGTAACTATATGAGAAGAATGATACAAAAGTCGCGATTATCCTTTTCACCTACATTTAGTACTTATTACAACGGAAGCTTTGCAGCAGCAATTCTTGTAAGAATGTCGTTTGACTTATGTTTGTCTCAATACAAGAACAGTTGTGCTTGATACAACTTAAGCGTTACTCGATACAAGAACAGCCGTACTTGAACCAACTTCAGCAAACCTCTAAACAGCTCAAGTCGTACTTGAACCAACTTCTGCAAAACTCTAAACAACTCAAGTCGTACTTGATACAACTTCAACAAAACTTGATTGGACTTAAGTCGAACTTGATACAACTTCTGCAAAACTCTATAAAACTTAAGTAAGAGATTATTCCTTTCCTATTCTTTTGATTAAGACTTCTTGATTTGAAAAAATCATCCATGAGAAGTCGTATACATAATTGACAAACTTTCCTTGCTTGTTAATGTGGTAGTGCGTTATATAGGAAGGATTAAACTTTTTTTGATCCAAAATATCTCTTGGTATTTTTTTCTGAATTGCATTTTTTCCCATTATTTCTAATAAAATAGATCTATTACGGTGTAATAAGCCATCAATTCTTGTGGTGGCATTAATGGTGGCCTTGGCTAATTTGTGATTGTATTCTGATTTACAAGCGACAGAGCAAAAGATTTTATCGGATCTACCTTTTACAGTGTTACTGCACATTTTACATTTTCGGGGCATACTTTTAATTTTTTCGTATCCTCAAAGATATGCGTTTATACCATTTGACATCTACACTTTAACGGTTATTATCCGTTACTAACTGTTATACCCACTTAATTACGTATATCATTGATATTTAAGTTCTTAAAAGTAGCAGAAAATATATTTATTCTAATATTATTGCAACAAATAGTTAAACATGATTCATATTAGACCTTACCAAAGTAACCAAGAACAAAGGATTCTTTTAGATTTTGCCTATGATGAGGCTTTAATTTCAACAATCAAAACATTACCATCTGTAAGATATTCTGGTTCACAAAAACAGTGGCATCTTGCCTATACTCCTTATTGCTGGAATGCTTTTAAAAATTTAAATTTACCATACACTGTTGTAAAACCCATCGGAACCACTGACTATGCAGAGTTGTTAAGTGTCAATACCGACATAGTAGTAGACCCTTCAGAAAAGAAGTTAAAATCGTATCCTACTACGCCTACTGTACTGCCGCGAGCCTGCAAAGAGACGGCTGCAGACATAAAGCCTCATAATGGGCTTGAAATAATATACAATGGTGGTAAGTTTAATGTAATGTTTCCATACAATAAAGCTGACCTAGAGCTTGTAAAATCTTTGAATAAATCGTTTTGGAATAGTGCTGCTAAAAAATGGGTCATGGCTGGAACTTTGGAGAACCTACAAAAGCTCCATAAACATTTTAAGTATTGGACTGATGAAAAGTATAAGCAGATTGAAGGTATTATCCAAATGATATCTGATCCACCTACCATGTCTATATTCAGAAGTCCCGCCTATGCTAAGCAATGCTTGGTGCAGCTCAAGGGTTATGAAGTAGACGTAGATTTCATGAAACACATTCCCCTAAGAGACTTTCATAAAGATAAAAACATTTGGGTGATTCCAGATGACGTAGAAATCATCAAAAGAGTGGTTGATTATTACACCGTAAATGGTACTAAAGTAATCAATAGACTATCTAAGCAGCCTTCCAACTATATGAAAAATCACACCATTGGTGAACGACGGGATTATCTATTAGGTAAAATGCCTGTTAAGTATAAAGAAATCTTGACAGTCTATGTAGATACTATGGTACGACTAAAATACAGTTGGAATACGATAAAGGACTATTCAGGAAAATTTGTAAGATTTTGCACCTATCTCAAAGATCAAAGTCCTGCAGATATAACAGCTGATAGAGTAAATACTTATCTAAATTTGATTTGTCAAGACACTATATCTGAAAGCCTCCTTAATGCATTTATCAGTGCTATAAAGTTTTATTATACTCATGTCATTTTTAAGACAGACATAACGATAGACAAGATAGAGCGACCTCGCAAAAGCAAACCGCTTCCTACTGTATTAAGTATAGAGGAAATAGATAGAATGATGCGAATGACCGACAACCTTAAGCACCTCTGTATATTTTATGCATTGTATGGACACGGAATGCGTAGAGGAGAGCTCTTAGCTCTTAGGATGGAAGATGTACACTGGGATCGCAATCAACTGTTTATCAAAGGAGGAAAAGGTAAAAAAGACCGATATGTAGGACTTGCAGAAGAGTTAAAAGGAATAATGGAACTCTATGTTGAAGAATACAAACCGATCTATTGGCTCTTTGAAGGCCAAGACAAAATACACCAATACTCAGAGAGCAGTGTTAATGCCATTGTAAGAAATGCCAGACTAAAGGCAAAGATCCCACGAAAGATCACTCCTCATACTCTTCGACATTCCTTTGCTACCCACTTAATGGACAGTGGTACACAGCTGCCTTATATTATGGAATTATTAGGTCATAAGGATATTAAGACCACTATGATTTACACTCATATTACGAATGCTACGGCTACGAGTGTACGAAGTCCATTAGACAACTTAAGAAACTTAAGGCCAAAATCCTAAAACTTCCATATGTTTGATATATATTTGTTACACATATAACATCGTTATCACACATAAAATAGAAAAAATTTGGACTTAAGTCATCTATCGAGAGAGGAGCAAATAGTGAAGTACAAGGA
>JBBKVK010000205.1:0-2799 GCA_037968395.1 Saprospiraceae bacterium
GATGAACTTTCAGAGAATTTCTTATAACTATTCGGGAATGTAACTATAATTTTAGCCTCAATCTTATCCCTCTCTAAATTTTTATCTATTTTAGTGATTCGATAGGCCATTGAATCATGAAATTGAGTATTACAGAAGAAAATTATCTAAAGGCAATCTTTAAGCTTGCAGAAAACCATACGAGGAAGATTAGTACCACTAAGATCGCTGAGATTGTTGATACCTCTGCTGCTTCTGTCACAGATATGCTCAAAAGATTATCTGAAAAAGATCTCGTTGAATACCAAAAATATAAAGGTGTCAAACTTACCACAGCAGGCAATCAAATAGCAACGCAACTCATTAGAAAACACAGGCTTTGGGAGGTTTTTCTAGTCGATATTTTAGCATTCAATTGGGATGAGGTACATGATATTGCTGAAGAACTGGAGCATATCGCTTCCGAGGAATTGATCAATAGGTTGGAGTCATTTTTAGGACACCCAAGGTTTGATCCACATGGAGACCCGATACCTAGTGCTTCGGGAAAATTTACATTGCGCACGCAAGTACCGCTATCTGAAGTTCAACAAGGCGAAAAAATAACAGTCGTTGGCGTAAAACAGCACAATAGTCCATTTCTAAAAAGGTTAGATGCCTTAAAAATTGCATTAGGGTCAAGCATCACAATGCACAATAAACGTCCTTATGAACAAATGTTCGAAATAGAAATTGATGGTCAAAATCAAATCATCAGCGCTAAAATCGCAGATAATATTTTCGTAAAAACTGATGAAAAATGAAAACTAAATTACTCATAAGCTGCCTCGCGATAAGTTTTTCTATGGCAGCCCAAGAGACGCAAAAAATAAAAATAGTGGCTACGGCATCGATGATTGGCGATATGGCAAAAAACATTGCCGGTGATCTTGCCTCTGTTTCCAGCATTGTACCAATTGGGGGTGATCCTCATATTTATGACCCAACGCCAAGTTCCGCAAAAATGGCTGCTACTGCGGATATTATTTTCGTTAATGGATTAACCTTTGAAGGATGGCTAAAGGACCTCATTGATAACAGTGGGACAAAAGCCAATATTGTGACAGTTACGAAAGGCGTACCTGCCATTGAAAGTCAACAATATCAGAACGCTACTGATCCGCATGCATGGATGTCTGCCAAGTTTGGACTAATCTACATTGAAAATATCAAAAATGCACTTGTAGAAAAATGGCCGGAATATACCAGTGAATTTGATTCAAATTATCAAAAATATAAAGCCGAGCTATAGGCCCTGGACAAATATATTGCAGCTCAAATTGCAACCATACCACGAGATAGAAGAATATTAATCACATCACATGATGCTTTTCAATATTATGGGCGTCGATACGATATTCAACTCGAAAGTATCTTGGGTGTTTCGACGGATGCAGATGTGCAAACCAGTGATATACGAAGATTAACGGAGGTTATACAGCAAACAAAAGTACCTGCTGTGTTTATAGAAAGTACGATTAACCCCAAACAGCTGCAACAAATTGCAAAAGACAACAATGTGCGCATTGGTGGACGTCTTTTTGCAGATAGTCTTGGGGATGAGGATAGTCCGGCCCCAACTTATATTAAAATGCTTCGGAATAATACTGATGTGATCGTAGCAGCCCTCATTAGAGATCGGCCCGCGCTCGTTGATCACAACGGTACAAATCAACAAAAAAAACCCTTGTGGATGTATGTCATAGGAGGTTTGACGGCTATCGGATTAATCATACTTATTGTTGTAAAAAGGAAAAAGGCATAACTGATGGAAGAATATCCAATAGAAATAGATGGGCTTTCTGTGTCTTATGATAAGAAAAGGGTGCTCGCAAATATTTATCTAAATATTCCAGCAGGTAGTTTGGTTGGCGTGGTTGGCCCAAATGGCGCCGGAAAATCAACACTTTTTAAGTCTATACTGGGACTTATAGATGTCAGTGCAGGTCAGTTAAAGATTTTCGGAAAAGATGTCAAAGAAAATCGAATCAGAATGGCCTATGTACCGCAAAAAGATGAGGTAGATTGGACTTTCCCAGCCACCGTCACCGATATTGTTTTAATGGGCCGGTATCCGCATAAAACGATCTTTCAAAGTCTCAATAAAGAGGATATGGCAATCGCCCATGAAGCGATGATTGATCTTGATATATTACAGTTTAAAGACCGTCAGATTGGTGCCTTGTCTGGAGGCCAACAACAGCGCGTTTTTATAGCCCGGGCTTTGGCTCAAAAAGCAGATATTTTTTTATTGGATGAACCATTTGTTGGTGTGGATATTACGACCGAAGAAAAAATTATTTCCATCCTAAAATCATTGTCAGATCAAGGAAAAACGCTTTTAGTGGTGCATCATGATTTATCAACAGTGGAGGAATATTTTGATCAGGCTTTACTACTCAATCAGAGATTAATCGCATATGGTGACACCAGCGTTACTTTCACAGAAGAAAATATAGCTAAAACTTATGGCGCTCAACTCACCATTTTACACAAAACCGGTATGGTTGAGTAATTTTCTAATAATCTGATTTTTTAATAATCTAATGTGCTAATATTCTGATGAGTAGATGTGTAGATTTGTAAATGTGCAGATGCCTTCTCAAACCTGATAAGGAGCGTTCAGATAAAAGCACCCTTGCGAAGCAAGACCATTATTCATAAAAAATGTGCATCGTCATCCCGATGGGAACCGAGGGACCTAATCAATTATCTAAGATCCAGCCCAATGATACCCCCTCCTTAAAATGGGGGCATCAGATTGTGGTGTATTTTTCCACG
>JBBKVK010000206.1:0-14715 GCA_037968395.1 Saprospiraceae bacterium
AAGAGTTGAAGACAAAAAAGAAGGAGCTATGAAACCTAATTCATAACTCCTCTTTATATGGTGGGAAATACTGGACTCGAACCAGTGACCCCCTGCTTGTAAGGCAGGTGCTCTGAACCAACTGAGCTAATCTCCCTTTCTAATAGGTGTGCCATTTTTCAATCGCGGTGCAAAGATAGAAAGCTTTTTGTTACATCAAAGTAACTTTTGAATTAAAATATAAATATTTTACTTTTACCCCAAGTTTCCCCCTTTTGAGTGCAGTGTATAATAATTGATATTTTACCTTTGTACCATGCATGATATTGAACCATACTTTAAATGGAGAGACGATTATATAGCGGCTGAAGATAGTTTGTCTCCTTTCTACGGACAGACTTATAATGAGTTTCAGTTTACGACTAAGATATATAATTACTATATCCATCCACAATGGGATGAGTTTGGTTCACAGACGCTATACATCAAAGTACTCTTTGTAGACTACGATAAGGGATACGCAATCATGGAGCTCATTGGAGAGTGGAATGACTGTATTGGCAATGATATCATGTACTTAAAGCGGGAGGTAATTGATAAAATGGTCAAGAAAGACGTCACTAAGTTTATTGTGATATGTGATAATGTGCTCAATTTTCATGCATCTGATGACTCTTACTATGAAGAATGGTGGGATGATGTCAAAGATGAAGATGGATGGGTATGTCTTATCAATACCTTTGACCATGTAGTGCAAGAGATGGATTATGCAAGGCTCAACTACTATGTCAATTATGGAAGAGATTATAATGATATTGACTGGCGCAGAAAGACGCCAAAGATGCTTTATAAAGAGATAAAGATAAGATTGACCCAAGGGATAAAAGGACTAAGTTACTAGGTATGAAGGTAGGAGTAGTGGGTGGAGGAGCAGCGGGTTTTTTTTATGCAATTAACTATGCAATCAAACATCCCGAAGCGAAAGTTACTATATATGAGCAGTCAAAAGATGTTCTTGGTAAAGTAAAGATATCTGGTGGTGGCAGATGTAATGTGACTCATGCTTGTTTTATACCTAAAGACCTATCTAAATTTTACCCGAGAGGTCAAAAAGAGTTAATTGGTCCATTTCATTCATTTGCTTGTGGGGATACTATGGAGTGGTTTGATTCTCGTGGGGTAGCATTAAAAATTGAAGACGATGGCAGAGTTTTTCCAGAAAGTAACTCATCACAAAGTATAGTTGATTGCCTAATGGGCGAATGTCGAAGACTTGGCATTCGTATTATGACCAATACCAAAGTAAAAGACCTCCATATAATGCCAGATGATACTTGGCAGATCGATTTTGGTGAAGGAAATGGCACCTTGGTAGATAAGCTTTTCATAGCTTCAGGAAGCAGTCCTTTTTTCTGGAAAATATTGACAAGGTGTGGGCATTCGGTAGTGCCACCTGTCCCTTCATTATTTACTTTCAATATTAAAGACCCAAAAATTAAGGATTTACCAGGTATTTCAATGCCAAATGCCGAGATTAAAGTATTAGACACAAAGATGCAAGAGTCTGGCCCACTACTTATTACACACTGGGGATTGAGTGGTCCAGCTGTACTTAAATTGTCTGCTTGGGGTGCAGTTGAGCTAAATAGTAGAAACTATCAATTTGATATCTCCGTTGATTGGATCCCATCTGTATCAGAAGAAGAAATTATAGAATATAAAAACACCAATGCAAGTAAAATGGTCTTGTCTAGGTCTCTTTTTGGGATCCCCAATCGACTCTGGGCAAGTTTGCTCTCTGATCATGATTTGGAAGGAAAACGGTGGGGTGATCTATCTAAAATATCCATGCAATCGCTTATCAACCAGTTTAAATCTCAAAGATTTTCTGTAAGAGGCAAGAGTACTTTCAAAGAAGAGTTTGTTACCGCTGGTGGAGTGGATCTCAAAGAAGTAAATTTTAAAAACTTTTCAAGTAAATTGCTGCCAAACCTTCATTTTGCAGGAGAAGTATTAAACATTGATGCTGTTACAGGAGGATTTAATTTTCAAGCAGCTTGGACTGGGGCTTATTTAGCTGCTTTGGATTGATTATAATTCCATCCCAAAACGAATAATAAATACTCGCTAACAGATACTCTTTCAAATTCCTCTAAAGATCATTCTTTGAGAAATCCACATGTTATCAATAGATATTTGTATCAAACAAACATATAGTAATGATGGAAAAGAAAACGAATTACCTAAAATTAAACCTGATAGCAATAGTAATACTGTTAGCAATTAATTTTTGCATTGGTCAGGATACTTCAGAAATTTCATATTATATAACCAAAGATAATGTAGCATTGAGAGAAAAAGCTACTAAAAATTCTGCCAGAAAATCAAAACTAAATCACGGAGATAAAATTCAGATACTTGAGGAACAATTCTATGGAGAAGACGAGGTAGATGGAGTTTACGGATATTGGAAATCTGTAAAATACAAGCTAGATAGCGGATACGTATTTAGTACTTACATCTCTGAAGTTACAGTTCATAAATATCTTGCAGCTATCTTTTTCTATGTGGTTGATACCTTGTCATATAGTCTAGGCGTTCATGAATTTGAAAATGAGAATTGGTACACATTAGATGAAAACGTTCTGACACCTGCTGCCAAACCTAAAATCATAATTTCCAATAATTTAGACAGGATCTATCACGACAATAAGGTCAACATGATAGCTACATCATTGTATCTTGATAGTAATGTAGACCTTAGTTTTTTATTTAGATATGACTCAGAAGTGAGTAATGATAGTATCTCTAATGGATATGATTATCAATTGATAAAAGATGATCATTTGCAGATAAGATTAGAGAAGAATGACGATGTAGTATGTGATCTAAATTTGAAACAATTAGGTAGTAACGAATATGACACAAAGATCATAACTAATATGATTGATATTAATGCTGATGGAGTGTTAGATGTCTTTTTTAGAGTTTGTAACAACTACGAATGTGCAAGGTATGTTTATGTTAGTAAAGCCAGCAAACTTGACTATCAGCTAATTCCACTCACTTTTAAAATATTCCCTTATGAAGGCTGTTAATCATTTGTTGATGTTGTTTTTTCTGCCAATTTTTTTATTAGGGCAAGATACTTTGATATACAAAAGCACTAGTTTGGATTTTGACTCTATGATGGTCATGCTTGATGCGTACAATTTTGAAGATGAAAACCCAACTATTGTTAGTCATCAAAAACTTAGCCCATTTAAAGCAAAGTTTTATAAATCTTATCGCAGTGGTTGGGTATTAGTTGAGATAGATTCTAGTGTAGAGTTTGGAAGTGTTGGTCTTCATAGCAAGAGTTTTTCTTTAGTCACTAACATACGTAGATTTGTTATTCCTGCTGATATTTATGAATTAAGGGTAGAATTTGAAAGGTGCAAATATATCAAAGTAGGGGTGAATGTATCAGATTGCAAGTTAGATATAAAGTACCATGTCAATCCACCTTCCTCTCCAAATGAAGATAATGGTAGTATAGAGATTCTAAAATGCAATCAAGACTATATTTGGGACAACCAAGGATCTTATGACAGCATACTTTATAATGTCCATACAGGGTACTATAACCTTAATCTAAGTACTTATTTTGGATGTGAGCAGACCATAACATTACCAGTGATATATCAAGGAGGAGATATTCAAGATTTACCCAACTTTGACCAAAGCATAGTAGTACACACCAAGGGTTAAGTAAACTTCAACTTTATTCCTTACTTTTGACCCTAAATAATGCATTCCATTAATTGAATAACTCTAGACAAAACATATACTTCGCATCTGATTTTCATCTTGGGACTGATGGGAGATTGCCGTCTATCGAAAGAGAAAAACTAATTGTGGAGTGGTTACGATCCATTGAAGATGACTGTGAAGTGCTATTTCTTGTAGGTGATGTGTTTGACTATTGGTTTGAGTATCGCAATACAATTCCTAAAGGATATACTCGATTATTTGCTCAATTTAGGAGGATGGTCGATCACGGGGTTGAGATACATTTCTTTGTAGGTAATCATGATATGTGGGTGAAGGATTATTTTACCGTGGAGTTTGGGATTAAAGTGTACTATGAACCAGCAGTTTTCATATTTGATGATCAGACATTTTACATAGGTCATGGTGATGGATTGGGTCCTGGTGACCTAAAGTACAAAGTGATCAAAAATGTATTGAGAAATCCAATATTACAATGGTGTTTTGGGTGGGTTCACCCATCAATAGGGTTGCCTTTAATGAGGTTGTTTAGCAAGAAAAGTAGAGGTGGACAACCAGAAGAACCAATTACCGATATCAAGGAAGAATGGTTGGTCCAGTTTTGTGAGGACCGACTTAAAACGGACAATGTAGATTATTTTATTTTTGGGCACAGACACCTGCCTATAGATTGTACCCTTACCAATGATAAGTCGAGATATATAAATCTTGGAGACTGGCTCGAATTTTGCTCTTATGGAGTATGGAATGGACATGAGCTGTCTTTAATATTTTATAATAATGATAAAAACCATGAAGTCTATACATTTACCTAGACTTACTTTTTTCTATGTTTTGATAGTAATTCTTGCTACATCTTGTGCTATTAAGCCTAAGAATGGAGCTGTTGTGGATGTAACTAAGACTATTCCAGTACTTGTCAGTAAAATGGATGTAGACAATCTGGGTAACGTATATGTAATAGATCATAAAGGCAAACTGCTAAAGTATAATGAAAATGGTATTCTGGTTTTTGAGTTTTATAATAAAAGACTTGGAGATATTTCATCAATAGATGTCAGTAATCCTTTGGAAATTTTAATTTTTTTCCAAAATTATGGTGTTGTAAAATCACTAGACAATACGCTTTCAGAAATCAAATCTGTTGACTTTAATAAGGAAGGAAAATTTGTAGGTACTCAGGTTTTTTGTAAATCCAATGACAGTTTTTTGTGGATTGCAGATCCCACTACTCAAAAAATATTAAAAGTTGACGATCAACTTAAGGTAAAATTAGAGACCAATAGGTTTTCTGACTTAGGCATCAATGAGCTACTTCCTATCAAAATGAGAGAAGCTGGTAATCATCTTGTAGTAATGACCCAAAATAATGGATTCTTGATTTTTGACAATTTTGGGCAATTTGATAAGTCTATAATTGCTTTAGACGTAGAGGATTTTCAATTTGATGGCAAAGGATTATTATACAAGACCTTAACTAATTATAGATACCAAAAAATCAGTTTTCCGGATTTTTACTTTGTAAGTTTACCACCTAGTGTTGATAGGTCTAAAGTGCTTGATGCTCGAAAAATAAATAATATTTGGTACATCGCCTATGCAGGAGGTGTGGATATTTTAAAATAAAGGAATGAAGAATATATATTTATTTAGTTTGTTGGTTCTACTATCGGCTTGTAGTCAGAAAATTGTACCTGGTACTTATACCACATCTGTAAATGATAAGATCCTTTTTGCAGGTACTAATGTGGAAGTTTTACCAAACAACAAGATCCATATTCTACATTGGACAGATACTGGTAATAGATATGGTGAGGGTTCTTATCAGCTTAATGGTAAAAATTTAACGATTACATTCGATAGCATTGATGCAGTCTTGGCGCATTACACTGAGCATTTGATTGATAGATCTTATGCAGATGCTACTACATATCAAATCACTAGTAATGATAACATGGTTGGAGCTTCGGTTAGCGTCTTTGATAATAAAATGGGCTTCATGAGTGGCGGTGTTGTAGGCAATGATAATATATGCAGGATGCATATACCTAATGACATCAAATCTGCTTATATTATTGTCAATATGTTTGGTTACGAAGCTCTCAAAATTCCAATTAAAAAGCAAACTTCTACTTTGTACAATGTCCACTTAATGGAAACATTTACTGAATTTTTTAAAAAGGGAGAAAAGAAGACGTATCAAGTAAAATCAAAAGGCAACGAACTAATCTTAACTGAAGGAAAGCACAAAATCTTTTTGAAGGAAGTTAATTAGGGATATTCAGTAGTATGAAAAACTAGATAAAATTATTGGTGAATCATAAAAATGATGGCTTTACTTAATTACATGCCCAGCATTATTCTGTTTAGTAATTATTAAGTTACAGCGTACCGTAACAATTTTGGAAAAGATACGCAGGTGTTTTTAAAATTAGGAACAACTAAGAACTTTCTCCAATTCCCTCTACCCAAAAATTATTTATACCTTCTCCTTGGATGATATTTATCTTCTGAAGGTTGAGCAGTTCTAACAATGCTATAAAGGTGATAATAGCATGAATTCGATTCTCAAGTTTAATAAATAGGTCTTTAAATTGGGTTTTCTTTCCAATCTTTATTTTAGAAAATATAAAGTGTTGTTGCTCTTGTATTGTATAATTAAATTGTATAATCTTGTGTACAGGTTTGTTTTGTTCAAACTCATATTCCTTCATCAGCTTTTGAAAAGTAGTCATGAGTTTGTATAGACTTAATGACTCTAACTCAACATCAACCAATGCTTTGTTAGCTATACTTTTAAGCTCGGAAGTGACATTGCCTCGGTAATATTTATGGGCTCTTACTTCTTCTAGATCCGCAAATTCGTCAATTACTTCTTTATACCTTTTGTATTCTAAAAGTCTATCAGCTAACTCCGCTCTAGGATCTATTTCATTGCCAAGTTCATCGATCTCTTTCCTTGGAATTAACATTCTTGTTTTGATCCGCATCAGTGTAGCAGCTACAAGGATAAACTCACTTGCAACATCTAAGTTTAGAGACTCTAATTTTCTTATATATTCTAAAAATTCATTGGTGATTTGGGCGATTGGGATGTCATTAATATCTAATTCATCTCTTTGAATAAAGAACAATAATAGGTCAAAAGGGCCTTCAAATTGTTCTATTTTGATATTATAAGTCTGCATAATTACAGTTTAAAATACCATTTTTTTACTTGCAGCTATTGCAGCACCAATCACACCAGCTTCATTCAAAAGTGTAGCAGGGGTTATAGGTGTTTTCACAGTAAGATACTTTTCGTATTTATCTATCTTCTTGCTGATGCCTCCACCAATGATAAACGCATCTGGTCTTAATATAAAGTCTAAATGCTCCAAGTATTCATTAAAGCCAAGACCCCATGCTTTCCAACTCAGTTTTTTTGATTCTCTAGCAAAGTTGGAAACATATTTTTCAGCATATGATTTATGAAAATTTATATGACCAAATTCTGTATTGGGGATTAATTCTCCATTATAAAAAAATGCAGAACCTATGCCAGTCCCTACCGTTAAAAAGATAGTAAGCCCTTTTTGTGTAATGCTCTTAGAATATGTGTTTTCGGCTAATCCCGCAGCATCGGCATCATTGAGAACAAATACTTCTTTGTTAAGTACTTTTGTGAAATGGTCAATAATAGGAAATTCTATCCAAGAAGAGTCTACATTGGCTGCTGTCAGAGAGTGTTTTCCCTTAATAACAGCAGGAAATCCAATACCTACAACATTTCCTTTATAATCTAGTAAGTCAATGAGTTCATTAATTTGTTTGGCTACTGTCTTTGGAGTAGCAGGTTGAATTGTTCTTAGTTTTAATCTTTCGGTCAGTAACTTACCAGTGCTTAAGTCTACTACGGCACCTTTTATTCCTGTTCCTCCTACATCAATTCCTAATACTTCATTCATACTTCTAAGATCCTCTAACTGGTTTAAATTATTTAATAGCTCTTACTCTTATTATTTTAACATCTACTAACGGTCTATCACCTGGAGCTGTTTCTACTGCGGCTATTTTATCAATTATATCAAGACCTTTTACTACTTGACCAAATACCGTATACTCTTGGTCTAAGAATGGTGTTCCACCTTCGTTAATCAGTATTTCTCTGGCTTTTTCGTCGTATTTGATGCCTTTTTGTGCTTCCATTATGGCGATTTGACTTTCTGGAAGCGGTTTGCCATCTACGATATAAAATTGAGATCCAGAAGATTTCTTTTCAGGATTAGATGGGCCCCCAGTCCTTGCAGATGCTAAAGCTCCTTTTACGTGGAAAAGTGTTTTATCAAATTCAGCAGGTATTTGGTAACCTGGGCCACCACTACCTAATCTTTGTCCTTCAGTTGCATTCTTACTCTCAGGATCCCCACCTTGAATCATAAAACCTTCAATTACTCTATGGAATATTAAACCGTCATAAAAACCAGTTTCTGCTAGTTTTACAAAGTTGTCTCTGTGCAATGGCGTCAAGTCTGATAATTGTATAGTCATTGTACCAAGAGTCGTTTCCATTTCTATCAAACAGTCATGAGGAGGATCTACCACTATTTGCTTCTCCATGATACTTTCTTTTGACCCTTTGGTTGCTTTTAGTTGTACTGTGTAATGTCCAGACAAATAATATTTATGCTGTGGTGAAGCTTCAACAGATGTATTGCCATCACCGAAATCCCAAGAGTACGTATCTGCTTTTTTTGATTCATTATTAAACTTGATCTCGACAGGGGCTTTGACATGATCCGCATCTGACGAAAACATTGCAATTGGTTTAGCACAAGAAGTTACCATCAATATCAAAAGTACTGCTGGAATCAAGTGAATGTTATTTTTCATAAATCTATAGTTCATATTATTAATTGTCTTTTTTTTATAATGACTTTATTAATTAAGCATTCTGATTTTCATTTTAATATCTTTCATTGGTCTGGCACCTGGAGCCGTTTCTACATCTGCTATTTTATCTATTACATCTAATCCTTCAATCACCTCGCCAAATGCTGTGTAATCCATATCTAATTGAGGTGTTCCACCCAACTCCATATATCTCTTACGCTGGGTATCATTGTATTTTATATTCTTATTAGTAGCGATATTATCCAATATCATCCCTTCTTGTGGGGCTCCTTGTACTATATAAAACTGTGACCCGGAAGATTTTTTTTCAGGATTCTGGCCGTCTCCAGTTCTGGCCGCTGCCAATACACCTTTAAAGTGAGGTGACCCTATTTCTGCCGGTATTTGATATCCTGGTCCTCCTGCACCTAAGCTTACTCCTGGTGCAGCACCCTTACTATTAGGGTCGCCTCCTTGTATCATAAATCCTTTGATCACTCTGTGAAACAACAAGTCATCATAAAATCCTGCATTAACCAACTTGATAAAATTGTCTCTGTGTAGAGGTGTAGAATCATACAACTCAATCTTCATGTCCCCAAATTCGGTTTCTATTATTGCTGTTTTAGGACCTTTATTGCAAGACCACATTAAGGTAATTATCAATAAAAAAAAGAAATTTCTAACCTTCATTTTAAATGCTATTTTTTAATTATATTTTGAAATTGACACAAAAATATGGATTTGAAAGGGTAATACTCAAATTAGTAAGCTCAAATTTAATTTTTGCTGTATAATGTAGATTTTTAATTAAATCAATAAAATATATTTCTACAACAACTATGCTTAAAATAATAAGAGGCTACAATGTTTTTTTACACAGCAGCCTCTCAATATATTTATTTTGACTTGTTTATTATCCGTTCATATTGGATAAAAACTCGTCATTTGTCTTAGTACCATTCATTTGTTTTCTTAAGAAATCCATTGCCTCATCAGGCTTCATATCTGCAAGATAGTTTCTCAATACATGCATACGTTTGAGTGTAACCTCATCCATAAGCAATTCTTCTCTTCTTGTACTAGATCTAGTAAGGTCAATAGCTGGATACATACGCTTGTTAGCCAATGTTCTATCCAATTGAAGTTCCATGTTACCCGTACCCTTAAATTCTTCAAAGATCACCTCATCCATCTTAGATCCTGTGTCAGTCAGTGCTGTAGCAAGGATCGTCAATGACCCTCCTCCTTCTATATTCCTAGCTGCACCAAAAAATTTCTTTGGTTTGTGAAGTGCATTTGCCTCGACACCACCTGATAGTACTCTACCTGAAGTAGGGGCAGTGGTATTATACGCTCTAGCCAATCTTGTAATACTATCCAATAATATTACTACGTCATGTCCACTTTCTACCAGTCTCTTTGCTTTTTCTAAGACTATACCAGCTACTCTAACGTGATTTTCAGCAGGCTCATCAAAGGTAGAAGCTACAACTTCTCCCTTTACACTCCTTTTCATATCAGTTACTTCCTCTGGCCTTTCATCTATTAATAAGACCAATAAATAACACTCAGGGTGATTTTTGGCAATAGCATTTGCTACATCTTTTAATAAGAATGTCTTACCTGTCTTAGGCTGAGCAACTATTAATCCTCTTTGTCCTTTTCCAATTGGAGAGAATAAGTCTATCATTCTGTTACCATAATCGCCACCGTCTGCTCTTGTATTTAAGGTAAATTTTTCAACAGGAAATAGTGGTGTCAAATATTCGAATGGTACTCTTTCTCTTACTTGAGAAGGTTCAAATCCATTAATTCTTGATAATTTAAGAATGGCAAAGTATTTTTCTCCTTCTTTTGGAGGCCTTATCGTGCCTCTTACAGTATCACCTGTCTTTAATCCAAATAATTTTACTTGAGAAGGACTCACATAAATATCATCTGGAGAAGAAAGGTAATTGTAATCCGAAGATCTTAAGAATCCGTACCCATCAGCCATCATCTCTAATACACCTTCTCCTTCTACTAAGCCATCAAATTCTATATTGAATTTATTAGGGTTTACAGGTTCTGGTGCTTTAGTTTCTTCTTTCCTTGGTGTACGATCATCTCTTCTTGGATTTGGTCTATTGGCATTATTCCTGCCCTCGGCAGAATGCCTAGACTTATTTGTATCCGTTTTTTGATCTTTATTGATTTCTTGAGAAGTTTCTTTGGTATCGGTTGACGGGGTATTCGTTTTAGATTCTGCCGGGTTTGGTTTGTTTTCCGTTTTGTTAGGATTGTTATCCCTGTTATTTGTATTTCTAGTGTTCTTAGTTTCGGTTCTTGGGTTGGGCCTATCTTTATTACTCCTTTGTCTAGGATTTGGTTTTGGAGTATCTTGATTTGCTTTTTGATCTTTATGATCTGCAGGTTTTGATTCTGACTTGGGACTGTTGTCTACTTTTTCAGTTTTAGCAGCCGGAGTATTCTTTGGTTTCTGAGCTGGTTTTTCTTGCTTAGCAGGAGTTGGTTTTGATTCCTTCTTTTTTATTGGTGCCCTTTTAGGTTTCGCAGGTGCTTTTTTTGCTGCAGCTGGCTTCGGAGTAGGTAAATCCTTAGATGCAATTGCTTGTTCATCTAAGATTTTGTAAATAAGATCTTGCTTTGCAAGCGATTTATAGGTTTTTAATTTTAATTTCTCAGCTAATTCCTTAAGCTGTGGTAATAGCATTTCGCTTAATTGCAAAATATCGTACATATCTATATGAATTGAAATGTTTGTTGTAAGATAAACTTAATAAAAAGTGTTTTTTAAATTAATGTGGGAACAGGATTGATACCTGATTGGAAGGATTCTTATTCACACTGTGCTGCAAAAATACATTTAATTTTTGAATTACAAAATACTACCTTTGCATTTTATTTAATCATTGAGTAATAATTATAAATATGCTAGAGCTTAATCTCTTTAGAAATCAGACAGAAAGAGTAAAAGAAGGTTTACTTAAAAAGAACCCTTCTCTAAATGCAGATGAGATAATTCAAACTGTAATCTCATTAGATGACCAACGTAAATCGCTTCAAACGTCGATAGACAGTCAGTTAGCAGAAGTAAACAAACTCTCCAAAGAGATAGGTGATCTTTTTAAAAGTGGAAAATCGCAAGAAGCAAATGCGCTAAAAGACTCTGTTACGACACTAAAGGAAGATATAAGTTTGCAGGAAGCAAAATATTCTAAAGTCATTATAGATTTAGACGAATTGGTGGTTGGATTGCCCAATATACCTAACGAATCAGTCCCTTTTGGTAAATCAGCTGATGATAATGAGGTCTATCAAGATTGGGATGAAGGGTTTACTATATTACATGATGGAGCTTTGCCGCATTGGGAGTTAGGAGATAAATATGAATTGTTTAGCTTGCCATTAGGTGTCAAAATAACAGGAGCAGGTTTTCCTGTTTATATGGGTAAGGGAGCTCGATTGCAGAGAGCCTTGATCAGCTTTTTCTTAGATGAAGCCAATAGAGCTGGGTATAAAGAGATCATACCACCACTACTTGTTAATAGTGATTCTGCTTATGCAACTGGTCAGTTACCTGACAAAGAAGGACAAATGTATCATGCTGTAAAGGATGATTTATACCTTATCCCAACTGCAGAAGTGCCAGTGACAAATATTTATAGAGACGAAATCGTATCAGAAGAAGATTTGCCTATTAAATTAACGGGTTACACTCCTTGTTTTAGAAGAGAAGCTGGATCATACGGTGCCGATGTCAAAGGACTAAATAGGGTACACCAATTTGATAAAGTAGAGATCGTACAGATGGTAAAACCTGAGGATTCTTATAGGACTCTGATGGAAATGGTTGGGCATGTAGAATCCCTATTAAAAAAATTGGAACTGCCATATAGGATTTTGCGTTTATGTGGTGGAGATATGAGTTTTGCCTCAGCTTTGACTTATGATTTTGAAGTTTATTCGATAGCACAAGAGAGATGGTTGGAGGTAAGTTCTGTTTCTAATTTTGAAACTTTTCAATCCAATAGGTTGAAGACACGGTATAAAACATCTGACGGTAAGAAAGAATTGGTTCATACTTTAAATGGAAGTGCATTAGCTTTGGCTAGAATAGTGGCTTCGATTTTAGAAAACAACCAAACGCCTGAAGGAATTGTTATACCTAGTGTATTGACACCGTATACTGGTTTTAACATTATTGATTAAAAATTAATTATTAACATTATGTATTTTATTATTTTAGGTTTTTTCACATTAGTAGGCTGGTTAGTAAGTTCGAGACTTAAATCAAAATTCAAAACATACAGCCAAGTGCCGTTGTCTAATGGACTTTCTGGAGCAGAAATTGCCAGAGAGATGTTAAATTACTATGGCATTCATGATGTAAACATTGTTGAAGGTCAAGGCTTTTTGACAGATCACTATAATCCTGCAAACAAAACGGTATCTCTTTCTCCAGCGGTTTTTCAAGGTAGAAATGTCGCTGCTGCTGCGGTTTCTGCTCACGAATGTGGCCATGCGGTACAACATGCTACGGCATACAACATGTTACAAATGAGATCAAAATTGGTCCCAGTAGTACAGATAAGTGGTAAAATGCAACAATTCTTATTCATGGGTATGATATTTGGATTAGGAATTGGCGGCGGCGGTGGAATCGGCAGTATTTTACTTTTAGCCTTGGTTGCTACCTTTGGTATAACAGCATTATTTAGTTTGATAACGTTACCAGTAGAGTTTGATGCAAGTAAGAGGGCATTAGTATGGTTAGATAACTCAGGTGTCACGAGAGGCCAAGAATACGATGGAGCTAAAGATGCTCTATGGTGGGCAGCAATGACATATGTAGCACAAGCATTAAGTGCCTTAGTAATGTTCCTATATTTCTTATTGTCATTCTTAGGTAACGACTAACAATAAAGTATAATAATTTTTAGAATAAAGTATAACAAAACAGATGGAAGCGAATTTAGAAGAAGTATTGAATCAAGGATACCAAAGTATGAATGATTCGATCGAACACCTTCAGACAGAACTCTCTAATGTAAGGGCTGGTAAGGCATTTCCAGGCATGGTATCAGGGTTGATGGTGGACTATTATGGGTCACCAACTCCGATGGCACAAATAGCCAACATTACAACTACAGATGCTAGAACATTAGCGATTCAACCATGGGAAAAATCAATGTTAGGCCCTATTGAAAAGTCGATCTTTGAAGCAAACATGGGTATAACTCCGATGAATAATGGTGAGGTGGTAATGTTAATCGTACCCCCACTTACAGAAGAAAGGCGTAAGAACCTTGTCAAAAACTGTAAAGGCCTAGGAGAAGATGCTAAAGTAAGTATCAGGACTACTAGGCACAAATTAATGGAAAACATAAAGAAAGAAGTGAAAGACGGTTTTCCAGAAGATGCAGGCAAAAGAAAAGAAGGCGAGGTGCAAAAGGCAATAGATAACCATGTAATTTTAATAGATAAAATGGTTGCCTCAAGAGAAAAAGATATTATGACGGTCTAATACACTTTTACCATTAGATACGTTACTTAATGACATTACATACAGGATGACACTAATCAATTTAGTGTCATTCTGCTTTTATAAAAATGACAAACAACTAAGAATGAAATTACTTACAATCATTAGTTTACTACTATCAATAACTCTGTTTTCATCCTGCGCAAAGAAGAATGTACAAGAAACAATTCAAGAGTATCTTGACAACAACAATTTACAAGCAGAAAGCACAGCAGAGGGCTTATTTTACATTATTGAAGAGCCTGGCAATGACGAACATCCTACGGTATCCAGCAATGTCACCATTGACTATAAAGGCACACTAACAAATGGGAATCAATTTGACTCCTCTTATGATAGAGGGGAACCTTTAGTTATATCATTAAGAAACGTCATTTCTGGATGGCAAATAGGCATTCCATTATTTGGCAAAGGAGGAAAAGGCAAATTAATCATACCACCATCATTAGGTTATGGATCAAATGGTCAAGGTTCTATCCCTGGCAATAGTGTACTGATATTTGACATTGAGTTGCATGACTTTGAGTAGAGATAGGATAGGTTAG
>JBBKVK010000207.1:0-4636 GCA_037968395.1 Saprospiraceae bacterium
AGTATACAAATATGTATGAATAAACAAAAATAAGAATACTTATATGTATTTATTTATGTAAATAATTATACACATATGTATGAATAAGTTTGTCTAAAAGGTTCAGATTTAAATTAAAGCCAACGGTTCTGTGATATGGAGCGGACGCAGCGATAGCAAGTCTGATCTCATCATCACTTGTTAGGTGCTGCCAATTTAGAACATTATTTTATAGCTTAAGTTAGGAATTATAATAGCTTCTCGAACTGCATCAGATTTACTACTGAGAAGGTTGTAGTCATGACCTATATATTCTTGAAATCCCGTAGCATTGATGACCTTCAGAGATAATCTATGTGTTAATCTAGTCCTATACCACTCAAAATTTAGTGTAAAGCTGGTAAGAAATGCAGGGTTGAACTGCTGGTTGAATGGTGTTGACTCATCGAAGACTACTTCTTGCAATAAATCGGAATTTGATATATTAATACGAGAAAATCTATCTCCCCCTTGATAGCTTAATTTGGCATTAAACCCCAATAGATTTTGCTTAGCCTTGCCTACTCTGAACTCTTTTCCTACAAGAAGATTTGCAAGGAAGTTTTTATTATATCTTGTATTATACCACTCAGTTGAATTTTTGAATCGAGAATTGAAAACAGAACCAGAAATCAAGTAATAGAAGCCATTATTTATGTATTGTTCTATGGTAAGATCGATACCATAATTCATACCTACTCCATCATTGATGTAGCTATCAGTTACAAACCAATCATCATGATTGTTGAGAATTGAGAGATTGGTGCCTGCAACAATAGGCACATCGAACAGATACTGAAAATATGGTTCAATTTTAAGATGTAATTTATCAGTGCAGTCCCAATCATAGGCAAAAACGAAATGGTGGGCTTTTGCTAATTTTAAATTTTTGTTGCCTTGTAGACTAGGAGCTGTATTGGCAAAATAAGTCTGTAAAGGTTCCAAGCGGCTATGCATTCCATAACCTATACTCAAGCTATGCTTATCATTAAGTTTATAAGTAAGCCCTAATCGAGGCTCTATTATGAACTCTTTATTCAAAGTGAGATACTGACCAGATACACCGAAGTTAGTTGTGAAATCTTTTTTCGTTAAACTTGAATTTGAATAAAAGGACATTAGATTACTCCTTCCAGATTCATCAACTAATTCTGTGGGTTCTGAACCAAGAATTTGAGCTTCTTGAAGCTTCAAATCATAGTTCATTATCCTCATTTTAACACCTGTCTGATTCCTATGTGCTGGAGAAAATCTTTTGTTTATAAATGACTGTAGAGTGACTACACTACTTCTGTTTCTAATTTGATTTAAAGGATGCAAGTTTTCACTTTGATCTAATCTATTAGTAACAAAATTAATCTCGTTCATAGAAAAGGCCAGAGTGCTATTTATGTAGGATGAGTTATTCAGTATTTTCTTATGATTTATTCCTGTTGCTCCCATGGATAATGTGGCATCTGTATTTTCAAAGTCACTTATATATTTCCTCTTAGAAATATCCTCCTGATAGGTAGAAGTGTTTCTATCATAAAGTCCTATACCCCAAATTGAGAATAGACCATATTTTTTAGAAGGCAGATTAATTTTAAAAGACAAGTCTTGGTAATTGATGCCTGTATCATCAGGTATAAACGATGATAAAAGACCGAGAGTTGAGTATCTATAATTAAATAAATAAGAGGAGCCCTTACTTTTGTTTATTGGACCTTCAGCAGCAAAGTCAACACCTAACAGGCCTAATTCGAAGCTGTGCTCATAATTTGAGTTGTTGCCATTTCTCATTCTTAAGTCAAAGACTCCAGAGAGAGCATTATTATGATCTGCTGGAAAAGCACCTGTAAGAAAGTCAGAATTAGCCATTAAGTTATTACTCAATGCAGTCAAACCGCCTCCGCCAAATACGCCGAGATTGGCAAAATGATTGGGATTTGGTATTTCTACCCCTTCTATGTTCCACGAGAGATATTTCGGGGCATTGCCTCTAATGATGATGGCATTGGACCCGACGGTGCTAGTCGCAACGCCTGGAAAAGCGGATGCCAATCTTGCAGGGTCGTCAAATCCACCTGCATATCTACTAGCTTCTTCGACGCTAAGCATCCGAGCACTTACAGATGCCATTTGGCTAAGTGGTTTTTGCTTTAGAATTTCTGGCTTAACTACTATTTCGTCTAAAATATGTGAACTCTCATTGAGCTGGACATCGAGAACAACTTCCTTGGCAGACGTTAATATTAGTTCTGGGACTATCACAGGATTATAACCAATGAACGAGAATTGTAGATCGTATCTTCCTAAAGGCACTTCTTCCAAAATATAATTTCCGTCTATATCTGTGGTTGTTCCCACAGGAGGAGAAGTCCCCAGAATCAAAATAGTAGCAAAGGGAATGGGTTCTAGAGTAGTGGCTTCTATCACTTGACCTCTGATATTCTGGGTCAATGACTGAGAGTAAGAAATGCCGTATACAAATAATAATAAAAGAATAATCAAGAATCTATTCATGGTGTTATTGATTGAATTAAAATATAAAACTACAAATGAATAGCCTAGACCTAGTTCTAACTTATAAATGTGAACCTTGTTTGTGACAAATCATGAATACCTGAAAAACATGATACAAGTCCAACTGGTTTGTAATTATAAGTTAGAACTCATTTTTCTAAATTGAGAAGGAGTTTGATTCATAAACTTTTTGAAAGTTGTATTGAATGAAGTTTTGGAGTTGAATCCAGACTCATAAGCTATACCCATGATGGATAATTCTTCGAATTTTTCAGTAAGTAACAGTTCTTTTACCTTGTCCACTCTATACCTATTGATAAATTGAAAGAAATTTTCATTAAAACCTTTATTGATAACATAGGACAGTTGGTGAGGTGTGATCATCATAGATTGTGCTAGCCCTTCTAGTTTTAAATCAGGATTTAGAAATGGCTCCTTATTCGACATCATGTCGCTAAGCTGAAATTTAAGTTTATCAAGCTCATAATCAGGAACAAGTTTTTTTCTTTCGTAGTACGGATCCTCACATGTCTCAATGATTAATGCTCGTTCTTTTGAAGAAATTGTAAATATCTCTTTCTGTCTAAGGGCATTGTAGCCAACAAAATAGACGATGAACAATACGAAAACATTGGCAACAATATTTAGGTTTTCTGTATTGAACACAACATTGTATAATCCAATGAAAGCAGAGAGTGCCAACAATGCAAAAACAATAAACTCTATCCATCGAAGATCAATTTCGTTTTTGTTAGAGTTAAAGAGGTTTATTTTATTCTTGTGCTGATTAATTTTGAGATGAGAGAGTGTGATGAATACCAATGATTGGCTTATTACAAGTAGAGCTTCCAGATTATTCGATAGAAAGGAATGTTTTGTCAACTGCTCCAATACTATACTAGCTAAAATTAATATGGGTACTACTAAGTATTTGACATCCTTCAGCTTAATGCGAAAATCAGGATTAGTAAAGTATGTTACGCTTAAATAAAAAAGTATTGGAGTAAATGATTGAAGAAACAAAATGCAGAAATTGATAAGGTCACTTAAAATAGGGCTTCCACATAAAATAAAAATCTCCTCAATCCAATAGCTAGACCACAATGCCAAGAATATTCCAAAACAAAAATTTGCCTTTCTATTGACCCCGAGTGGATTTGTTAAAAGAAGGAAAGCAATTGCTACGAGGGAGCCATAGATTATCAATACTATATAATTATTTATTTCATTCATAGTTTATTCGATGGAGGTTGCACTTAACGTGAATGGATATGACGGTGCTGACCTTTTGGAGGCACTGGACATTATCCACATTGTTACCACACGTTTTTACTTCAGAAGTTGGTCAATTTCCTTTTCAATGATATTCGCTCCTTCTGAAAATCCTATAAACGATTTGACTATAATTCCGTTATGATCAATTAAAAAACTATTTGGAATTGCTGTCACTGCATATTCCGCTACGTTTTCACCTTTCATACCTTTCAAATCCGAAATACTCAACCAATTAATATTGTCGTCTTCACTTGATTCCTTCCACGCTTTTTCATTAGTTTCAAGTGAATAACTTATAATAATAAAATCGTCTTTACTATACTTTTTAACTAATTTTGGAAACTCTTTTTTATTTTGCAGTCGGCAAGGGTAACAACCTGCTGCCCAAAAGTCCAATAAAATAACTTTTCCAGAATAATCCGATAGTTTGTGTTGTTTACCATTTATGTCCATTCCAATTATGTCTCTGAACTTATCTCCAACTTTTATATCCACTTTTTTTGCATAAGCTAACAACTCTTGTCCTTTCGGTGAATTTGAATTTATAGAGTCTAATTTTTCACAAAACAGCAATAAACTATCTTTTGAAATTTCTTTTTTCTTGTATAATAATTCGTTCAATGCCATTTGGTTATTGGCATTTGAAAACAGAAAACCAATTTCATTAGAAACTTTGTTTGCTGTTTTACTATTTACAGAAATAGAATCGTATTTGGAATATAAATCCGTTTGGTTTGAACCAGTTACTTTTGCATTAATAAAATCAGAATAATCTCCTATGATTGAAATGTTTTCATTTTCTAAAAAAAAGAATTTATATGGTTCAATGTGCTTATTC
>JBBKVK010000208.1:0-16147 GCA_037968395.1 Saprospiraceae bacterium
CCAAATACTTGAGAAAAATTAGAATTCTAAAGTCTAATTTTCAAAATTCTCAATTCAAATTGAATATTATAGAAATTATTAATGTAAAATTACTTGATAACGTATAAGTTATCTAAATATTATACATTATTCTAATATGTTTGGCATGATAAATGTACAAACTATAGTTAGTTAGTGATTTTCTAATAATTCTTTTATGTCCGTTGATTATTATTTTTTTATGTAAAATAATCAAATGGAAAAAAAATTTGAAATTGAGCAACAATGACAGTATTTACCTATAAAACACGGAATAGAGCGCTAGATTGTCTAAAGAGGATTACTCTTTTGTTAATAGTTGTGGCAGGTTTTGCATTACACAACGTTAGTGGTCAATGTAATTCCACATTTTATGATACTGGTGGAGCGTCAGGGTATTATAGTAATAATCAACATTATACACAAACATATACCGCTCCTGTTGGATCAACAATTAATGTAGATTTCATATCATTCAACTTAGAAACAGGATATGATAAACTATATGTGTACGATGGACCTTCCACAAGTTCGCCACTTATAGCTACTTTATCAGGCAGTGCCATTCCTAATGATATTACATCATCAGGTAGATACATTACTTTTAGATTTAAATCAGACAATTCAGTTGTTAGACCAGGATGGGAAATTTACATTACTTGTAATACTGTCTTAGATTGCACCAATATTCCCTCACTAGACTTTCAAAACCCATCATTAATTTCAGGTACTTTTGGGAGCCCAGGTTCAAAATACCTTTTTTCAGATGTATTACCAGGTATTGCAGATGCAGTATTAACAATAGTTTCCAAATCTCATTCAGATATAGTAATTACGACTTTAGATGCGCCTAATGGTTCTAGTGGTGGATATGATGAGGCTTTTCAACCAATAATTGATTATGACTTTAAAAATAGTAATGGCTCAAATGATCCGACTGGGGATAAATATGTTTCTTTTCTAGTAGAGTTTTTTAGTGCTGGTACTAATCAACCCGTGACTGTTCCACAACTTGCCATTACTGGAGTTGACATTGATGGAGACGCCCAAACAAATGGCATTAGGGAATTTATAAGATCCTCGGGATATCTATCATATAGTTTACAAAGCTCTACACAGCTTTCCTTAAGTGGTTCATTAAAAGCCCTAGGACCTGTCACAAACTATCCACAAATTAATGAGAATTCATTAGATGTAATGATATCTTATAATTATTCAGGTGTAAATTCTATCTCATTTGATTACGGCGCAAATTATAATGGAGCTAATAGTTATACAGATGAAAGATATAATTCATTGTTTTTTAAATGTTATGGTTTTGATCAAACTGTTTGTCAACCTGTTAGTGCTCCAACGGGGATTTCTGCGTCAAGGTGTGGAACAGGACCAGTAATATTAGCATCTACTGGATGTAATGGAACGGTGAGATGGTTTACTTCATCAAATGGCGGAACCAGTCTTCATGATGGTACAAATTTTATAACACCCATCTTAACTGCTACAAAAACGTACTATATCGAATGTTATGATGTTGGATGTGTCAGTGATTTAAGAAGTCCCGTGACAGCTACTATTAATACAAATTGTACTGAGATTTGCGATAATAATATAGATGATGATGGAGATGGAGATATTGACTGTGATGATATTGATTGTGGTGAAGTATTAAATAGAGAATTTAATGAAGGAACTGTTGAATGGTTTTTATATAATCAATCAGGTAATAGTGCATTATTTAAAATTGACAACACAAGTCAACTTTCAGGTATTAATTCTGCCTATGTGGATATCGCTACAACTAATGGTACTGCCGATTGGCATACTCAACTAGGTAATGGAGGGCATAGTATAATCGCAGGTAAGACTTATAGCATTTATTTTGATGCAAAAGCCGCTTCATCAAAGCCTATATCTATGGCGATGCAATTGGATAAAAGTCCTTGGTCAACTTACTTTTATACCAATGTGAATGTTACTACAACTGCGCAATCATTTTATTATGAGTTTACCGCAAATACAACCATAACAAATGAGATTAATCTGATATTTAATATTGGAGAGACAACCACAGACATATGGATAGATAATGTTCAATTTAAAGAAAAATGTGAAAACTGCCTTTTTTCATCAGATACTATCTTAGTATGTAATAGTGGAATAGCACCATCAAGTTTTGACCTTCCAGATGTAGTAAGTGGAGGATTATGGTCTATTTTACTTTCTCCATCAGGCTCAACTCCAAATATCAATAATACTACTGGACAAATTACTTATATGGATTACCCAGGTCAATATATAGCTACATTGACAGGTGGTACTTGTACTGATACAGTAGAAATTGTGATTCCTTCTTGCGAAATACCTTGCTTTTGTGATGGATCAACAAATACAGGTTATGCCGATTGGTCAAATCTTAGTACATCAACATTAAGTGGACCATTAACCAACACATTTAGCGTTCCGATACCTGGACATAGCACAATGCAAGTAACACAGGTATTAACCAATGGAAGCACAAAAAGAGAATCAAGCTTTACAAATCCTAATAAACCAGCTTATCAATACTTAGGATATGGGTCTGGAGTTAATGATCCAATGTATTTAGAAACTAATGCTAATGGAACACAAACAACCATTTTCGATTTTGCTAACCCAATGGGTGATTTTGATTTACTATTATTTGATATAGATGAATATGATGCTATTACAATTACAGCTAAAGATGCTAATAATAATATTATATCAGATTTATCTGGCTGGATCGTTAGGGGCACAGGTGATGCAACTCAGATAGAAACTAATGGTCCTTCGACAATCATTGCTCCTCCACCAGTTTTCAACCCAGTTTTAGGTACTGTTACTACTTCTAATAATATTAACTATAATAGCAATTTTATAGCAATAAGACCTAATGTATTAATTAGTGAAATTACATTATCCTATACTTCTACTGTAGGAGGTAATCATGTTTACTATGATATTTATGGTACAATCCTAGCTGCATCTTGCATTGAAGCGAACAATAATAATAATTTAGTTGAATTTGCATGCGTCGGCGATACTTATCAGATGTATCCTAATTCTAATGTTTCATGGAGTAGTGATAATAATTCAATTGCTACTGTATCCAGTGCAGGTTTAGTTACTGCAGTAGGGATAGGGAATGCAAACTTAACTTATACAAATATACTGACTGGTTGTGATTCTAATACCTCTTATAGCTTTGAAGTTTCAACCCCAATTGGAATCAATACAACTGTAAGTAATTGCATAGATCATGCATTAATAGATGTAGCTCAAGTAACGGTTTCTGTCAGTTGGAGTAATGCACCTGCAAATGAAAACATTATTCTTACTTTAGATGGAAAATCCTGGGAAATTGATGTAGTAGGAGGGGCCACTTCTCCGAAGGTATTAGACGTTACAGTTGTTGCGGATGGATCTAATAATAATTTGGTTGAAGCACAATGGGAAGTTAATAATAATTGTGCTAGCTCATCAACTTATAATGTCCCAAATGCTTGTTCTACCGATACATTATCTTGTTCTATATTATACTTAAGTGGGTTAGAAAAACCAGATGATGGAGATGCTTGGGATCATGGGATTATGGAATATATATTAGAAAACAATGGGAATAGTAATCTTCTCCATATCCTAACAAAAGATGAAATAGGAATGGGTACATATGACCCAATGAATACTACTACTTTTGTTCCAATTAATTTGAATAATTATGAGCTGGTTATCATTTCTGCAACTACAGAAGGTCATGTTTCAAATGACTTAATCAATGCGCTAAAGACTTATCAAGGTGGTATATTATTAAGTAACTATCTTTTGCAGGATGACCTTGGGATGACCAATGGTTCTACGGAGGGTGTAAATTTTGGTAATAATGCATACACCGATAATACTACAAGTGAACAAATATTGAGGTATGACAATCTAGGAGCTTTGAATAATGCTCTTACAACATATGGTGATCCATTATCCAGTGCGGACCAATATCTTTGGGCATATAGTGGAAATCAGTCAGCGGGAGAAAATGCTATAATTTATAGATACGATGCATTGGATATTCTTCCAGGCATTACCAGTCATGGACCAAGAGTGTTTTCTGGATTTCACATGAATGGGATTTATGCTAATAATGTTAATGGAGGTGCTTTACCATCACCGATGTCTGCTTGGTTTAGTCCAACAAAACACTTGACCCTTAAAGGGAAAGAACTTTTTGACATTGCCCTTGTAATGGCAGGTACAAACTGTATTCCAGAGATTTGTGATAATGGAAAAGATGATGATTTAGATGGCCTTACTGATTGTTTAGATCCTGAATGTCAAGGTACTTATTTTAATCCAGGACTTCTTGCAGGTGATGAAGTAAATTGTAATTCTTATGATCCTACATTAATTGATTCATATGAAGATCCTGTTTCTATAGGAGTATCAGTTTCTTGGGAAGAAAGTTCTGATAATATATCTTGGAATATAATAGCTGGTGAAAATGGACTCTCTTATGATCCAGGACCTTTAACTAGTTCACATTACTATAGAAGAGTAATTGAAGAAAATACTTGTGGTGATATTTTTTATTCTAATATAATTTCTAAAATAATAGATCCTACATTAATAGTATGCCCAGACAATCTAGGATGGTTATTTGGTTGTGATGATACTTACGCATTATATCCGACTGGCAAAGGGATAAAAGGTGTTGCTAATCCCCACGTTAAGGTACTTAATCCAACATTGCAGGAATATTATATTGTAGAAGCTACTTTTTCTGGAGGTGTAAATGCTCCAAATAAGGTAAGATTTACAACAAAAGAAGGCTACCAACAAGTAGTTAAAATGAAATACTTAGATGGAGAGAGTGGAATAAATGGTAAAAGATATTTTCAAGCAAATCTTCCAGCAACAGATTCCGTGTTTTTATCTTATATTGGAGATACAAATACTGCTGAATCAATGGTTGTTTATACGGTAAGACAAGCAGAAAAATTAAATTCTTTTGGGACTTATGTACACAAAATCATTAATCCAGGTGAAGCATTTGAGGTTAATTATGATTTGCCACAAATGCTTAATGCAAGAAATGTATATTTAAGTATACCACTTACTGGTATTACAAATGATGGAAAAGAAGTCTATATTGAGTATACCGTTGGAAATAAAACTACTGTGGATACTATTAGTTCTTATACAGATGGTAACTCCTTAGAAGTTTATATTTCTAATTTGAGCGATGTTACAAATGAAGCCTCGACTTTGAATATTAAAATAACTTCTCCTGCTTCAAATGGACAAACTGTAATATTATCCGGGGCAATATCTGCTCAAGTACAATGTGATCAAAGACTTGTATTATTAGTAGATTCTGATGAAATATGTAGAGAAGTTGGTGATTCGGTAACTTATACCTATACACTACATAACTTTGCAAATGTGCCGATTAGTAATTTAAGTGGAAACTCCTCTCTAACGGGAGCAATATCTTTTGGCACAGATACCATATATGCTAACAGTACGATAATTATAACTCAAAAATATCAGATACAATCAAGTGATTTACCTGGGCCTTTAATAAACAGCTCAAGTGCTACGGGTTTCAATTTTGCACTCAATTCGACATTACCTATCGTAGATACAATTATAGATACTATGAATATCTATATTTTTCCTTCAGCATCCATTTCTTATCCATCATCATATATTTGTGATGACAACTCCATTTTATTGACAGCCAGTCCATCTGGACTATTGTACCAATGGGATGTAAATGCGGGTAATGCAACCTCAGATACTGTTACGGTTTACCCAGCAGCTTCGAGTACATTTGGATCTAATCCTCCTGAAACTGTCTATGCTATAACAGTAACGGATACCAATGGGTGTACTGACACAGATAACACAACAATATCATCATATGCCAACCCAATACTTTCTGTTACAAGTGATTCTATATGCATTGGTGATACAGGAGTTTTAACTGCTAATGCAATAGCTGGACCATTTGCTTCTAGCATATCTTACGACTGGAGTAACGGTTCAATTACAAATACTTTGTCAGCATCACCAATTATCACTACTGATTATGTTGTTATTGCAACAGATGATTTACTGTGTAAAGCTATTGATACCGTTTCAATTTCTGTCTTTGATGACCCTACAGTTGCTATAAGCGGCGATTCTGTAATTTGCAGTGGTGATCCTATTGTATTGACAGCTGTTGCATCTGATAATATTTTTGCAATTAGTTCATATCAATGGTCCAATGGCGATTCTGGCAATAGTATATCTATTAATCCAAATACTGACTCTACTGTTTATGTTACAGTGACTAATTCTTTAGGATGCGAATCTTCGGATTCACATAATATAGATCTTTTTCAAGAATCAATTCCTTTATTGGCTACTGCCTCAAATGACTCAATTTGTATTGGAGCATCAGCAACCCTTAAAGTTAATGATAAAATAGCGACTGGAGGACTAATTAACTACAGCAATTGGTCAATTGGGACAGGTGATACCAATGGATTTAATGGTTCAGGTCCTTCCAATGGAAATCAGAGAATTAACGATTTGGACCCTTGGGGTAACACTACAGTTGTATGGGAAGCCATACCAAATACTTATTCCGTTAATGATGGAGGTTGGGAATCTGATCCTTTTCCGATTGACCATACAAAAGCATACAGAATATCAACATGGGTTAAGAGAAAAATTATTGGGTCAAGTGGTAGATTTAGATTAGGGCTTGATGGATTTGGTAGTGTAAATGGAGTTAAAAATATTTCTAATGGGAATACATATATTAGCCCACATTTGGAAAGCACAAATAGCCCTCCTTCAAATCTTAATGAAAACGAATGGACTTTAGTAGTTGGATATGTCTTTCCAAGTAATCATTCTGGAACTTCTAATCACTTAGAGTCAGGTTTTTATACTGTTAATGGAGGAAGAGTAGGTGATACAGACAACGATTACAAATGGTTGCCAGAAACGACTCAAGCGGCTCACAATTCATATTTGAATGGGTGTATTGATAATTCAGTAAGACAACAATGGGTTTATCCTAGATTTGATGTAATTGATGGAACTCAGCCTAGTATCCAAGATTTGCTGAATGGTTTTGATGTTAATGGAGGATTAGGAGTAGGTGGTACATGGGAATGGTATACTGATAACTGTAATGGTATATTTATCGGTGCTGGCGATTCAATTACAGTTACACCTGGTAACACTACAACCTATTTTGTCAAAGGTATAAGTTCGTGTGGAGCATCATTATGTAAAAGTGTAACCATCTATGTAAGTGATATTTCCTCTCCATCTATTGATTATAATGGGAGTGTATGTATTACTACAAATTCTCAACTAACAGCAAATGTGGCAGGAGGTTTTTCGCCTTTTTCATATGCCTGGATTGGACCAAATAGCTTTAGTGCCAGCACCCAAACCGTTAGTTTAGTGGATGATGGAAGCTATATAGTAACTATTACTGATAATAATGGATGCAATATTGCTACATCAGGTTATATTAATGAAGAATTTACTCCTTCAATCATCTCATTAAATACTAATGTGTGTGAAGGAATCCCTGTAAATGTATCAGTAGAAAGCCCAAATGCAATATCTTACATTTGGGATGCTAATGCTTCAAATCAAACAACTAAAATTGCGACTGTTTATCCCACACCACCCTCAACAACATATCATGTCACTGTGACAAACGATCAAGGTTGCACTTCTGTGCCTGAGATTATAATCAATGCTACACCTAAACCAACTCTGACGTTAAACGGAAGTGATTCTATATGTGTAGGTGAAACGACTACAATCACTCCTTCCTCAGCAGGTAATTGGACTCAATTAAACCCCAGTATCGCTGTAATTAATAGTAGTGGAGTAGTAACAGGTCTAAGTGCTGGAAAAGCAAGATTTATTTTTACACAAAGTAGTAATAATTGTAGTTCCGATACATCCTCAATTATCGAAGTTGGATCAAAGTCTGCCGTTCAATTTATTGGGCCAAATGTTGTTTGCGAAAATTCAACTACACAGTTATCTCCTTCTACAGGAGGAGTCTGGACTAGTTCTAATACTAATGTAGCGACCGTTAACAATACAGGATTAGTTTCGGGTATAAATCAAGGAACTGCATTTTTCACTTTTACAAACAGTGCAACTGGTTGTACTTCAAACCCTACTTCAAACCTTACTGTTGAAAAAGGAAATGGAGCAAATATTAGTGGACCATCCTCTATATGTAGTGGAAAAACAGCTCAATTTAGTGCCAGTCCTAGTAATGGAACTTGGATCAGTTTAGACAATTCTATTGCAACAGTGAATGCTAATACAGGACTCGTTACAGCAGTTTCAGAAGGTACTGTAAGTATACAGTATGACCACCAAGGAGGAAGTTGTAGTATCGAAACAACAAAAACAATTACAATTAAGGGATCTCCAGATGTATCTATAACATCAACTAATTCTTCATGCAATGAAGATAATGGAAGCATAGGTTTTAATATAACTAATCACCCTACAAGGACTAATATTAAACTGTCTATAAATAACGGTTCCACATTTGTGACGGTTTCTGATACTATTGGGACTTATATTTTTAGTGGTTTAGCTCAAGGAACTTATAATTTAGTTACAAAATGGAATAATAATGAATGTGAGGTAGTTTTAGGGCAAGTAACTTTAGTGGACGCAAACCCTGCTCCTCAAGTTGTGATTACAAGCACAAATGAACCTTGTGGTACAACAAATGGAGGAAGTATTAATTTTCAAATTACCGATAATCCTAGTCAATCTCAATTGCTGATTAGTATTGATGGAGGTAATACATGGCCATATACAATTAATGATAATATTGGTACATATGTTTTAAACAACTTATCTCCTAATACCTATAATATTTATACAAAATGGATTGATAATAGCTGTGCAAAAGAAAATGCCACAATAGTTATTAAAAATGGCCTCGAAAATCAAGGAACACTTTCTCCAAATGATACTATATGTCATGGTGATACAAAACTTTTGATAGCTACGGGAGGAGTAAGTTACCTATGGTCCAATGCTGCAACTGGATCGAATATTTCAATCAATCCGCTTAGCACAGCTTCATATTCTGTGACAATTACTCTAGGTAATGGATGTACATCTGAAAAAAGTACAACCGTTATGGTTGTAGACCCAATGTCGGCTAATTTAGATTTTATCGGTGGTTTATGTTTGACAGATACATCAAGTATTACCGCGATACACTCTGGAGGTTTGGCTCCATATTCTTATACTTGGGCTGGTCCAAGTGGTAATGCTGGATCTACTAAAAATATATCTATCAACGAAGGTGGCAATTATTATCTAACGGTTACAGATGCTAATGGGTGCTATAAGACATCTTCTGGATTCATATATCAAAAATATGAGCCGTTTATTATTAATGTACAAAACAAAGTTTGTGAAGGAACTACAGTAGACTTAAATGTCAATGCGTCTAATGCAATTAGTTATCAATGGAGTGCAAATGCAGGAAATGCAACTACACCAAATGTGACAGTATCACCAGTAGTCCCAATGTCAAGTTACTATGTTTCAATAACTAACAATTTAGGATGTGTAGCTGTTGCAAATGGTGTTATAAACGTTGACCCAGCTCCAATCGTAAGTTTATCAGGCTCTGATACACTTTGTATGGGAGGTGCTACTCAATTAACTCCTATGAATAATGGATTTTGGAATTCGACAAATCAAATTGTAGCTCAAGTCAATAATACTGGTTTAGTTACAGGATTTAGCTCAGGATATGCAGATTTCTATTATATAGAAAATACCAATTACTGTACTTCATTAAACCCAATTAGGATTAATGTTTTGTCAGATGAAATTAATGGGTTTCTAGATGATGAATTTTGTGTTGGAGATACAACATATTTGTCTCCAAATATCGGTGGTGTCTGGAGTACTACAAATACTTCCGCTTTCTCGGTAACAAATAATGGAATGGTCATCGCTTTAGCTGCTGGCCAGGGCAAATTCAAATTCACTTTAGATGGATTAGGCTGTATTCTTACAACGATAGGGCAAATGACAGTCCACCCAACTCCAACAACAGCCTTTGAAGAAGGAAACAATCTTTGTCTAGGTCAAACTACTTCAATATCTTCAACTACGGATGGGTTATGGGCTTCAGTCAATCCTTCGGTAGCGGGAATTGATAATAATGGATTAATTACTGGAATGACTGTAGGAACATCAAAGTTTATATTTGAAAATGAGGATACAGGCTGTTTGTCAGATACATCGTCAATATTATTTGTCTCTGATAACCCTATACCAATTTTAGATGGACCTTCTTCGATTTGTCAAGGACAAACTACAAAATTATTACCGAGTACTGGAGGAATTTGGCATAGTACTAACAATAGTATAGCAACCATTACTTCTAATGGAATTGTAAATGGAATTTATCAAGGAACATCACGATTTTATTATGTTTCTGATGGTGGATTATGTATATCAGATACTTCTGAAATCATCACTATTTTTCCTAAACCTTCTATTTCTTTAAATGGAGACAACTATTTGTGTTCTAGTGAGACAACTTCATTATTACCGTCTTTTGGTGGAAACTGGAACAGTACTAATAACAATATTGCAACTATATCATCAGCAGGTATAGTTACTGCCATAAGTACTGGGGTTACAACATTTAGCTTTGTTGATACTGCTACAAATTGTGCTTCTGAACCTTCTGTCCCAATCACAGTATTTTCAATACCAATAATTACTTTGACTGGTGTTGATTCAATCTGTGTAGGAACTACGACTACCTTGTCTCCTAGCACCGGAGGTGTATGGACGAGTAGCAATAACAGTGTCGCCATAATTTCTGCATCTGGAATTGTAACTGGGATGAGTGGAGGTACAGTTACATTTACTTTCAAAGAGAACCTAAGTGATTGTGTTTCAGAAGTATCCACTCCAATTAATATTATTGCAAAACCAATAGTTTCAATTACAGGCCCATCAGTAATTTGTGAAGGAAGTACTACAACATTGGCGCCTACTGGTGGTGGATATTGGATAAGTAGCAATACTACTGTCGCAACCGTAACTGCATCAGGAATTGTCACAGGTAAAAGTCAAGGACTGGTCAAATTTACTTTTGTTTCTAATTTTGGATGCACTTCCAATCAAACATCACCAATTATTGTAAACGGAAAGCCTAAACCGACTTTTACGGGCTCTCCTTCGATTTGCATTGGGTATTCAACTAATTTACTCCCTAATGCTGGTGGAGTTTGGGTTAGTAATAGCCCATTAATAGCTAGTATTACTAATGCAGGACTTGTTACAGGACTTAGTGTGGGGGAAGCTACATTTACTTTTACAGATACAGTCACAGGATGCATCTCAGATATTTCTTCCAAATTAGTGGTTAATAATCTCCCACCAATTACTCTTCCTGTTGGATCAAGAATTTGTGTAGGAGCCACTTTAAATGCAGCGCCTAGCTCAGGAGGTACTTGGCAATCTACTAATACTGCGATAGCTACCATAAGTAACTCAGGGTTGATAACTGGTAAATCTGCTGGGACAGCCAGGTTTCAATATCAGAATTTAGCAACTGGTTGTCTATCCGCTTTATCAAATGCAGTTACCGTTGATCCTAAGCCAACAATATCTTTATCAGGCCCTTCGGCAATTTGTGCTGGAGATTCTACTTATATGTCACCTTCAAGCGGGGGTACTTGGATATCCAATAATCCTGCTACTGCAGCAATAAACAATAGTGGTAGAGTCATAGGATTAATGGGTGGGATATCAAAATTTAGGTTCACTTCTAGTTACAATTGCCCATCAGACTTGAGTAGCCCAATTACAATAAATTCTGCTCCTCCTACTGGACTGTCTGGGCCACAGTATATTTGTATTGGAGAAATTACAAGTGTATATCCTAATACTGGGGGTACTTGGGATAGTTCAGACTCCGACGTTGCGACTATTGATAATAATGGAATTGTTACAGGAGTTTCTGAAGGAATAGTTAATATGATTTTTACAGATGCTGTCACAGGTTGTAAATCTGTAGCTCAAATAGAAATATATATACTTGCACCACCAACAATTACTTTAATAGGAGACTCAGAAATTTGTATGGGCTATACTACTTCTGTTTCTTCAACATCTGATGGTTCATGGATTGTTTCAGATTCAAGAATAGCTTCAATATCAAATGATGGAATAGTTACAGGTTTAGCACCAGGAGTAGTTGAAATAAGTTTTATCGATGGACTGACAGGGTGTAAAAATCAAGGAGCAAATATTGAAATCCTAATTTCAAAATGTTTGAATCATGATTTTAATGTAACACTTGCAAATGTTACTGTAACTGGAGATATTAGTACAAATGATAATACTCCTATAAATGGTATATATAATGCTCTGCCCACTTTAAAGTCAAAACCTTCTGGAAGTGTTTACTCATTATCAATGGGTTCGAATGGAGTCTATTCGTTTAGTGCAAATAAAGAAGGGAAATATATTTTTGATACTCAAGTTTGTGTTCCTCTGATAGATTTTGGTTGCCCTAAGTCCCTACTCGAAATTACAGTGCTAAGAGATATATATGGTACGAATAATCCTGTCAATAATCTTGAGTTTATGACAACTTTTGCAAATGACAATATTTCTCTACCAGGAAATTACATTGACAATGATGTCATGCAAAATGACCTTTGTGTTAGTAGTTATGGATGTAATTTGAATATAACTAATATGACTATTATAAATAATGCTACAAATGGAATTGGTAATTACATTGGCTTTGGAAAATTGTCATATATCCCAAGCATTGGGTACTTAGGAAAAGACGTTGTAACTTATAAAGTATGTTCTGACATTGATCCAACCAATTGTTCAACCTCATCGACTTATATTACGGTGGCAAGTACCTCAGCTCACAATTCTGTTGTAGCACCAGATGATTTTAATTATATTCTATCTGGTGAAGCCGTCAGTGGCAATGTTAAAGATAATGATAGTGATCCTGAAGGAGACATAATAAATGTTGTGCCTCAAGGGTCTGTGGCTTCGCCAATAATAATTAATGGAGGATCATATTATATAAACTCAAATGGGGATTACACTTTCACTTCGGACTTAAATTTTGAAGGGCCTACTTCTTTTGTTTACACAATATGCGATGACAATATAGAATCAGCATGTATGGATGCGACAGTACATTTATTGGTATTTGGTGATATGAAAGTCACTGTCAAAGCATACCTTGAAGGTGCATTATTAAACAATGCAGGGCAGACATCTTCATTAGGTAAACCTTTGATGAGAGATAATTTGAGACAAAGTCCTTTCGACGGTAATAATCATATTCCATTAATTGATCCGTACACTACAGGTACAGGCTTATTGGCATATGGTATAAAAAATCACGTAGGGCCAGGATTGTTAAGTTCAAATCAAATGATTCAAGATTCTATTTCAGTATTTTCGGTGAGCGGGGATAATGCTATTGTGGATTGGGTCTATATTGAATTAAGATCAAAAACAAATAACTCAATCGCAATTGCTTCTAGATCAGCATTAATACAAAGAGATGGAGATGTTGTAGATTTAGATGGTGTAAGTCCTGTTAGGTTCACCGGCTTTGGAGTAGATAGTTTTTATATAGTTTTAGTGCATAGAAATCATTTGGGAGTTATGTCTGACTTGGTCACAAGTACTGATTTTGTCGATTTTACTGACTTAAATACCACTGTTCATAATTTTGGTTTTTATGCTCCAAACGGTTATGATTATCAAGGGCTAACTTTTAATACCTCTGTAAAACCAGGATATAGAGCCTTGTGGGCAGGTGATTTTAATAGCAATGGTAAGGTTGGATTTATTGGTGGAGATGATGACTCTAATGTCATTATTACCGACGTCTTATTGTATCCGGAAAATTATGAGTTTAAAGCAAACTTTGATTTTGCCTATGGCTATTTTAACGGTGATTATGATATGAACTCTAAAGTTAAATTTACAAATCCAAGTGATGATACAAATATGCTATTTACTCAAGTCCTATTGTATACTTTAAATCAATCTTTTGCGTCTAATTTTGGATCATTTATCCAACAGGTACCTAATAGGAGCAATTAATAAGTTTAAAATAAAATTTAAAATATTGAGTGGTAAAAAAAATATTATTTTTTTACCACTTTTTTTTATCTAATTATCTTCTTTTCCATTAAAATAGTTATTGAATTTTGGTTCATTTATAACCCCGAATTCAAAACCTTTCCCCGCAAACTTCATCATTTCCTGTTGTTGGTTATGTAAGATATCTTGCATTACTTGTATTTTCTATTTTTCTTATGTAAGAATCCTTACAGTTTGGACCAATTATTGATTTATGACATTATGGAGTGTTATTTTTGAGCTATATAACTCTATATAACTACTTAAGTTTGATAAGCTAAAGTGAGCTGTGATAGTTCATTTTTAAAATGGTGACGAATTAAAATAATTATCGTCAGCATTTTATAAATGAATTTAGCCCTTTAATATTCCACTGATAAATGATATTGATATTGAATGAAATAACCGATAGGACACATGTGTTTTCCCAAGCCTTGTATCCTGCAAAAAGAAACAACATGATTCTTTTGAATAAAATAGAACCGATTAACAAAATTAAAAGACTAATTGCTAGCTATAATTTCTTAGCGTTAATAGTTATTCTAGTTTTTTCCATAAGTAATGTCCAGTCTCAATGCTCTGGAAATTTTTATGATCATGCTGGTAGTTCATCCAACTATAGCAACAATAGAAATGATGTGACTACCTTCACAGCTACTACTGGCAATAATATGAAAGTTCAGTTCACTGCTTTCAATACAGAAAGTGGATATGATAAATTGTTTGTGTACGATGGAGCAAGTACAAGTGCAACATTAATATTCACCTTGCATGGCACAACTATTCCTAATGACATTATTTCTTCGGGTACTACCTTGACTTTTAAATTTGTTTCTGACGGATCAGTTACTTATAGTGGGTGGGCTGCTACTTTATCATGTGTAACAGCGTGTTCAAATGTTACCAATGCCGGGTCGATATCTGGTAATGAAAGTCAATGTGGTTCTTATAATCCTTCAGTTATTAGCAATGCTACGTCTCCTTCAGGAGGAACGGGGACCCTTGAATATCAATGGGAATCCAGTATCAATGCGGGAACAAACTGGAGCAACATATCAGGAGCCACGTCAGCCACTTATGATCCTCCTACTATTACTGTTACAACTCATTACAGACGAAAAGCAAAGAGAAGTAGCTGTTCAACCTTTGTTGCCACATCCAATTCCGTGATAAAAACTATTGTGGGAAAGCCGGCGGTATCCATCACTGGATCGAGTACTATCTGCCAAGGTTTGACGACGACTTTATCACCAACAACTGGTGGTACATGGGTAAGTAGCAATCCATCTGTAGCTACCGTTACAAATGGAGGTGTGGTAACAGGAGTAGCTGCAGGTACATCAACCTTTACGTTTACCAATACATCAACGGGCTGTACTTCAAATCCGACTTCCGCGGTTACTATTGTTGGAAATCCGACGGTATCCATCACTGGATCGAGTACCATCTGCCAAGGTTTGACGACGACTTTATCACCAACAACTGGTGGTACATGGGTAAGTAACAATCCATCTGTAGCTACCGTTACAAATGGAGGACTGGTAACAGGAGTAACTGCGGGTGCAGCAACTTTTACGTTTACCAATACATCAACGGGCTGTACTTCCAATCAAACATCAGCAGTAACAGTATTGGCTTGTGTAGAAATCTGCAATAATGGCATAGATGATGATGGAGATGGATTAATAGATTGTGCCGATCCAGATTGTTCAACATCTGGGAATGCAGATGTTGTGACTTCTCAAACAGGTGTTGATAACCCAAATAATGCACTAAATGTACCCGATGGAATTTATGCAGAAGTTTATGATGATACTGATATTATTATTCTTGATTTGACGGATGAAATTCTCGCAGGCAATGCATATACTTTGACATGGAGAAGAAAAAGTTCTTATACGAA
>JBBKVK010000209.1:0-12627 GCA_037968395.1 Saprospiraceae bacterium
GCAGCTACTCAATTAAATGTCTACTTTTTAATCCCGCTTTTAATCCTGGCTGCTATATTGGGTTTTATTGTCAATTACAAAACAGGAACCTGGATTGGATCCAGGTTACTAAATAAAAAGTATGCGCTCTTTCATCGATATTATATGCCGACCAAAACATTTTTGGATAAACATGGTAAATATTCGGTTATAATCTGTCGCTTCTTCCCTATCGTTCGTACTTACTTACCATTTGTAGCGGGGGTTGTCAAGATGGATTATCGTTTTTTCGTCAGATATACTGTAATTGGCGCTTTTTTATGGGTTTCACTATTTATAACCGTTGGGTTTTTATTGGGAGAGATTCCGTGGGTAACAAAGAACTATGGAATGATATTTTTGATTCTGATTCTCTTAACTCTTCTTCCTCTTTTTGTGGCTTTTTTTCGTCGCACCTTTAATATAATAATTAAGAAACCCACCTAAAGTCCATAGGATTCTCTGATTTGCAGCAATAGATGAAGGACCATCTTGGCCGGTGCCGAGGTGTCAATGGTTGTTTAGTTCATCAAGTTGGGATGGTCATGGAGCAGCACAGAAAACAGATTACTGACGGGATCTATCAGGCGGAGTCTTTGCCGCCAGAATGCGATATAATGGCATGTAGTTTAGATGGCGTGAATGTCCCGACTAGTGAAAAAGGAAAGCGGAAAGGACGACCAAGAGAGAGACCTCATGTTGACAGCAATGACCTATCTGGATCGAGTTTTGAAAATGCTATGTGGATCAATATCGTTGTATAATACTGAATATCAGGAAGATAAAAATGAGATTCGACCGAATCAGCTACTTAGTAAATATACCTCTAGAATGCCTGAAAATCATTTTAGCACTTTCAAGGAAGCGCATGAAAAGGAGATTAAGCATGCAATGGATTTCAGTCCCAAAGTAAAAATCGTATTGGCCGATGCCCTTTTGTCCATCCAAGGTTATTTAAAGACTTCCACTGCCTGATTGATTTCTATCATGCCTGTGAACATCTATCTAAATTAGCTGAATGGCTATTTGGTAAGAACAGCACAGCGGGTCAAAATTGGTATCAACAAAAAAGAGAAATCTTGAGAACTTCGGAATGCGGTGTTGAAAAAATTATTCGGTCAGGCAAGTATTTTATAGAAACCTAAAACACAACCTAATTATGAGTAAGTTTTTAAGATTAACTATCCTAGCTATAATATGTACAATTACTACCCAAGCTATAGCTCAATACAAAAACACCATAAGCATCCAAAGCACCTTAAAAAGTATATCTGGTGATGCCTTGCCGGATGGTTCAAAGACGATCGTTTTTAACCTATATAGCGCTCCTACTGGTGGATCGTCATTATGGGACGAGACGGCAAGTGTACAAATAGTAAGTGGTATATATAGTCATGAATTAGGAAGTGTAACTGATTTGAATCCTAGTAACTTTGGGCAACAACTATTCCTAGGTGTCAACGTTGATGGCATAGAACTAGGGCCTAGGACAAAATTAGGGTATGCCCCTTATGCAATGTCTGTTTCTTCTTTGGCAGCTTCAGGACAGTCTGCTGCTTTTGATGGCAATGGTAAGTTTGTCGTCAGTAAAGATATGTCAGTAGCAGATGTTTTGACAGTAGCAAATTCTATGACAGTGGGTGGCGCACTATCTAGTGGCGCACTAACTAGTGGAGGTATATCAAATACTGGAAATATATCAAATACTGGAACTGTAATTTCTAATGGTTTAATTCAAAGTACTGGTGCTGGAATATATGGGACAATAATTAAAAGTTCCGGACAAATGGCTTGTGGGGGAGCTAGTACAGGCCCAGGTACTTCTTTAGATTTAGGTGTTGGCCACTGGCAGTCTGGCTTTACAGGAGACGGAAGTAGTCTTAATTTTCATGCTGGACTAAATACTCCCAAAATGACGATTATAGCCAGTAATGGACATGTTGGAATTGGGACTACTACTCCAGTAACCATGTTACATGTTGCAGGTACTGCAAAAGAAGGCGATCCAGATCCACACTTTACACGTTTTAGACAAGATGATTTACTGCAAAATGATGCTGGTAATCGAGATTTTATTGCATACTTTGATGGCTTTATAAATACAGAAGGTTTTTTTGCTGGATACAGCACCACTTGGTCAGATAACAGAATTAAAACAAATTTACAACAATCAAATGCTAAATCAGACTTGGCATTATTGAATAAAATAGAGATTACCGAATACAATCTTATAGACGAGGATAAAGATAATAGGACACAGAAAAAGGTGATCGCACAGCAGGTAGCTGAAGTTTTGCCAAATGCCACCACTATGACTAGAATGGTCATTCCAAATGTTTATGAATTGGCAAAAGATTTCGAATATAAGGCAGGTACATTAAGTGTAAAAACAGATAAGGCCCATGATTTTATAGTCGGAGATAAAATAGATCTAAAAACGCCGAAAAAAGATCTTGATAATATAGAAGTAATAGCAGTCCTAGATGAGCACACATTTTCAGTAAAGGTTAAAGAAAAGCCTGAAAATGTATTTGTCTATGGCAAATATGTCGATGATTTCTTATGCGTGGACTATGATGCTATTGCCATGCTTAATGTATCAGCCTCTCAAGAAATGTATCGTATGATCATGGATCTACAAAAAGCTAATAAAAATTTGATTAAGGAAAACAATGCGCTAAAGTCTAGTTCAGCTAGCATCGAAGACAGGCTTTCTAGCTTAGAAGCTATGATGGTTAAATCGGAGAATAACACTATAAGCAATACGGATACAGCAGGTAAATAAACTTCCTTTTTTAAACATCGAAGTAATTTAAAAACATATTGTTAATTCCTATGCAAGCCATTGAAAATCAACTTTTCATTAAATTTAATTCCCATCCCGCAGTACTACGGGATGAAAATGAAATTTAATATTGACTTGAAATCCAAGTGGTACATCCCGCTTTTACAGCGAGGCACTTACATATCATTTTAACATACATTATTAAATTACTTCTAAAAAATATTATAATGAATAAAAATATCATTAGAGTATTCAGCCTGATAATATGTTTAGGATGGAGTTTACTATCTTATACACAAATCTGTGGACCTCAAAGTGGAGGTGGCGGCATAATAGGTGGCAAAGTCATCATTAGCTATGGCGCTACTACAAATTCAGTAACCCCAAAGTTCGCGTCCAATATACTTCTAGGTCAGGCTGTCATAGGTCAGAATAATAGCACAACAATCGTTGCGGAGTACGGATTTTATACCCAGTTTCTACTGCCTCCTTTGCCACCTACAGTTACAGCTAGTCAAGGAGAACTGCTAGATCGAATACAAGTAAGTTGGGCTTTAGATCCTCTGGGCTCGGCGCCAAATGAAGGATTTAATCTATTCAGAGATGGTGTCTTTATACAGAGTGTTGGACCAAAGGTTCGGAATTTCAATGATTTTAATGTCATTGCAGGACGACCATACACCTATTCTGTGACTGGTCTCAATAAATTTGGTGAAGGATTTGCAGGAGAAGGATTAGGGTTTCAAGTACCTAATGGTGTTGTGACTGGATGGGTAAGTACGTTAAATAATCGTCCCGTACCAGGTGCTCAAGTGTCCTTATTGCCGATGCAAGGGTTTTCAGCTAAATTTGGCGCAGATGATGGAGGTGTAGCAATCAAAGATGATAATCAACCTTTTTTACCTACAGCAGGACAAGATTGGACGATGACTTTTTGGATGAATACGGACAGTTCTAATGCCAATCCGGATGTCATTAGTTTTAGTGGATCAACATTAGCAATAAAAGCACTCCCAGGAGCCAATGGGGTAAGTATTACACAAGGTGCAAATAATCTTACTTCGAATTTTGCAAGTAATGAATGGCATCACATTACCCTAGGCTATGAAGCGGCGGCTAATACTGGGCGATTATACATAGATGGCATCTTGCAGGATCAATCTACTATGAGTAATATAAGCTCACCAGATTTTATAAACTTTGGGCAAGATTTAGGGTCAAATGGATGGAGTGGATACCTAGACGAATTTAGGATTTACCATACCCTATTAGATGAATTAGACCTTGGTATGGTCATGGAAGGCACCGCTTCTTCAACGACACCCTTTTTATCTCATTATTGGAAATTTGATGAGGAACTTGGTGAAAAATCGTTTGATATTATGAATAGACATCAATTGTATTTTTGTGGTGCTGAATTTGATGCTGAACGTCCACCGGTAAGAACTGCTGCAGTAACAAACGAAGAAGGATATTATCTTATAGAAGGCGTAAGTTACGGTACAGGGACCACTTTTATTGCCGAGCCAGAGAAAAACTTTTATTTACACAGATCTTTGGATTTTACAAAAGATTCATTAGACCATATAACCTTACCTGATTTTGCTTTACCAGCAAAAACGACCATCGAATTATGGGTGAATAATACCAATGCTGGATCCATTCAGACCATACTTTCGAAAAAAGCAGGCAGCAACAGCTTTAAAATATATAGTGAGCTCCAAGGAGGGAATAATCTCTTGAAAATTGACATCAATGGTAATATTCAATCTTTTGGAAATTTACAAACTGGATTTAACCATATTGCAATTGCCATTGATAGTTTAAATGCTCAAATCAAAGGATATATCAATGGAGGAACACCTACTACAAGAACATATTCTATACCAAGTGATTGGTCGGATACGGCATACAATTGGTATGTAGCAGCTGATTCAGATGGGAGTATGACTTCAGATTATTTTAATGGATTGATTGATGAGGTAGCGGTATATGACACATTGTTATCCCATTCCACGATATTAGTCCATGCTCAAAATGCAAGAGACTTGACAGCGGATGGTTTAGTTGTCTATTTCCCAATGGATGAAGGTAGTGGCATTAGAGTAAATAATGTTGGATCTATATTGTTAGACGTTGGAAGTATTGAAGGTGCAGAGTGGTCAAACTTTGCTGCCAATCAAGAGACGACGCCACATAAGTTCACTCCAAAAACAAGACAAGTTACCCTTAATCCAAGTGTAACATCTGTAGATCAGGTGGATTTTACCGATTTATCAACTATACCTGTATCAGGGTATGTCAGGTATAAAAACACAGATTGTTTTGCCCCAAATGTTGAAATTTTGGTAAATGGTTCTTCATTTAGCCCAAATGTATATACAGACTCTTTGGGTAAATTTGTAGTAGATTTCGATCCTGGTGCTACAGCAATACTTGAACCAAAATTTGAAGATCATGTATTTGTTCCAGCTTTTTATGAGTTGACAAGTGTCAGCAGCCCTATAGCAGGTATTCTATTTAACGACATCACGACACGAAAAGTAAGTGGTCAAGTAGCTGGGGGATCAAATCCATCCTGTAAAAAATCAATTATCGAGCCAGGTGCCATATGCAGAGTTGAGGTTAGTTCAGTGAATGGCTGCCTAATAAGAACTTTTACTATAAATGATCAAAATCAGGAAGGAATCTTCGAGTTTTTAGAACTGCCTCCACTCGAGAGAATGAATGTGGCTGTCATTGAACACTCCACAGACAAAATTAAAACTGCCTTTCAAGTACAGGGTGGCTACACGGTTAATCTTACAAAAGCAGATACTATCATTGACTTCATCTATACGGCACCTCCAGAGGTGGAAATGAACAATGGTTTAGATCCTGAGCCCGGTTGTATGCCTGAGGTGATCGTTTTAGATAAGTTTTCAACTGTCACTGTGGAAATAAAGGTTAAAGAAACCTATATTCCAATCTTAGCATCTAACGATAATGGTATTTGCTATTTAGACACCGCTGATCTACAAATTATCAACGGATTTGCAGACCAAAGCCTCGACACATTTATGAGTGGTGGTAGCCTCGATTATACATTTATAGTTGGCAACCCTAATCCTTCTCCACCTTATAAGAAGACTATGCAGGTAATTGCTACTTCTGTTCCAGCTGGCCGAGTAGGTAGCCTGGTAAAGAATGCGGTTGTGACTGGGGTGCTAAAAAAATTAAATACTTTCACCACAATGATGCCCTTAATACCCTCATTGATTCTGCGGGATCCACCAGGCGACGGGAGTTCATCATTTATTGAGAAATCAGAAAAAATGTGTAAGACTACTGAAATGTCTATGGTGGTCGAAGCTGGTGCAAACATAAGCGCAGATATAGAAATCGCTCCAACAATTAATTTTGTTATTGCTCCTTTTGGCTTGGGAAAGATAACAACTGTTGATCCAGATTTCCAAATTAATACCGAATTTGAGCTTACCTATGAAAAGCAAACCGATTCATCATTCCAGACATGTGTGACTTTTAACCGTAAAATTTCTACAAGTGATGCCGACGTAATTGTAGGGGGTGAACGTGGAGGGGATCTTTACATGGGTGAGGCCATCAACCTGATTTTTGGCAATATTGACGAAGTCAGTTTTGCAAACTGTGAAGTGAGCGTTGAAGAGAAAATGCAAGTGGAGCCAGGAGACTTTGCTACTACTTTTATCTATTCTGAATTCAATATTATAAACTCTGTTTTGCCCAATTTAAAGCGTCTGAAGAATGATACTCTAGTCGATCCTATAGATAGCCTAGAGTATGAAGAGTCTATAGCTAGATGGGAGGCTATCATTCGAATGAACGATACTCTTAAGCAAGATGCTAAATATCTTAGAAACATTTCCTTTGACGCAGGCGTATCGTATGAATACTCTGAAACCGCAGATACCATTGTAAGCAGTAGTGACCAAAATGGCATCAATACAGATTCTAAAATTGGTACTACGTTTGGAGTTTCAGTGGATAACATTGGCGCAAGTATCAAAGTCAATGCCGTAGTAAAATCCAGTAATACATGGAAAACGGAGGACGGGACTGAAAAGGGTTTAACAACTGGTTATATACTAAGCGACGACGATCCTGGTGACGCCTTCACGGTAGATATTGCCATGGACTCAGTCTACAAAACACCTGTGTTTCAACTAAAAGCTGGTCAGTCCTCATGCCCATGGGAGCCAGGGACAGCCAATAGAGAAGGACCGAACCTCCAATTTGCTGAGGGTACTCCATACACAGCCGTAAATGTACCAGCTAATGAATCTGCTGTCTTTAAATTTGTTTTAGGCAACGCAAGTGCTACAAATGAAGATTGGACATACGGATTTACATCTATTGCAGGTAGCAATCCGGATGGTGCTATCCTTAGAGTTAATGGAACAACACTAAATAATAATACTATAAAATTCATTGTGCCTTTTGGCGAGTCTATTCCAATTACACTTACAGTTGACAGGGGTCCAATTGAGTATGAATACAGTAATCTTTTAGTCGCTTTAGTCTCCGAATGCGAATTGGATCGAAATTTTGGACTTGGTCTACCTTTATTGGATGATACCTTGTTCTTTTCTTCCTTTCCTCTTGGTGTAGATTTTATTAGACCATGTAGCGAAGTCAAGATCAATGTACCTGAACAAAACTGGGTAGTAATTAACGACGATGATGATCAACCAGGCACTTTAAGAAAAATTACTGTTTCTGGATATGATTTGAATTCGCCTGATTTTCAGCTTGTCCGAATGCAATACCGCCAATCCGATGGCAATGGAGCGTGGATCAACCTACCCACGACTGATGGTGTATTTGAAGCATTTAACCCTAGATGGTCAGGTTTTGTTTCTCCTCCTACCGCTGGTCCAGACACATTGTTGTTAGGCCCTAATTTTACGCATTTCTATTGGGAAACAGCTGGCATTGAAGATGGTAATTATGAGTTTCATGCTTGGGCTGTTTGTAGTGGGGATGCCTCAGATAAACCTGGTTTCTCTGATATAATTAAAGGTAAAATTGATCGACAGCCACCTGCCTTATTGGGTGTACCTCATCCTTCGGATGGTGTTTATCACGTAGGTGACGAAATATCATTTACCTTTAATCAGGATGTAAATTGTAATAAATTGATTCAGGCGGATATAACTCAGCCAAACAACATTGGATTGTATGATGCAACGACAGGCAATTTAATTGATGCTACTATATCCTGTTTTAACAATAAGATCATAATTGATCCTAATTTTCAAAATGAATTTTATGAGAATAAGATCATGCGAGCCGAGTTACACAATATCCAAGATTTGGTAGGCAATAATATGATTTTTGAAAAGTGGGAGTTCTACGTAGATCGAAATGAATTGGCATGGTTGACAGACAGCATCCAACTCACAAAGTTTGTGGATGAAAGCAAGACTATAACAGCTAAGATTCACAACAGAGGCGGATATCCAGTGCCTTATACGATACAGAATATCCCAGATTGGGTCCATGTTTCGCCGAATGCAGGTACTTTAGTAGCCAACGAAGTGGAGGAGATTCATTTCACAGTTGATGCTGAGACAGCTTTGGGTTTATTTAGTGATTCTATTATATTGCATACGGAGACTGGACTAAATCCATTCTTTATGGGCGGCGACGAAATACTCAATATGGCAGCAAGAGTAATCTGTAGACCACCCAATTGGGTATTGAATCCAGGCGGATTTGATCCTTCAGAATATAGCTATTCTATGAATTTTTCAGTAGAATTAGATATAGAAGGAAATCTGTCAGAAGATGTTCAAGACATAGTAGGAGCTTACGTAAGTGGTCAGTTGAGAGGTATCTCTAAAGTAGAATACAATCAGATATTAGGACAATATGTAGCATTCTTGACCGTGTACAGCAATGTATCTAGTGGAGAGTTGGTAGAGTTTCAAATCTGGGATGCTTCTGATTGCCAGTTGTATGGATCTACGATAGAGACCTTTACATTTGTAGCAGATGGAATAGTGGGATCACCATTGGTACCTCAAGTATTGCATACAAAAGGAGAGATCTTGAGGAGGATTTATATACATCCAGGGTGGAACTGGATCTCGGTAAATATGGCATTATTAGATACGACTACCAATGCAGCGATGGCAAGTTTGACCAATCCAGCAGGAGGATTGATCAAAAGTCAGAAGAACTTTAGTAATTACTCCCTGATTTTACAAACATGGGAAGGAACACTACCTGGTGTATCAATAGACTCCATGTATCAGTATAACAGTTTGGCGTATGACTCACTTTTATTAGTTGGAAATTTAATAGATGTGACAAAACCAATACCCTTGTCAGCAGGCTGGAACTGGATAGGTTATCTACCACAATCAGCCTTACCGATTAATGTAGCGTTGGCATCAATTAGCCCTCAACATGGCGATATCATCAAGAGTCAATTGACCTTTGCACAATATGTAACAGGATTGGGCTGGATAGGAAACTTAAAATTCCTAAATGCACCAAACGGATACCTCTTGAAGTTGACAAATTCGGATATCTTGACCTATCCAGATCCTAATAACTTGAGGGGTGAAACTATATCTGTTAATAGAAATATTAATCCAACAATAGACGCTTCTAAAACAGCTGTTGATGCGACGGATCAATCATGGATGCCATACAGTTATTGGCAAGTAGACCCTACCAAATATGAACACAGTATGAATGTGATCGCAGTGGTAGTGAATGGTGAGAGTGTAAATATGCTGGCAGATGGTGATGAAGTCGCAGCATTTGTTGGAGGAGAAGTGAGAGGTAGCGGAAAGGTAATTTACATACAAGGCCTGGATGCACATATGTTGTTTTTGACAGTGTATGCCAATCAAGATGGTGAGCTGATGACGTTTAAATATTATGACAGTTCAGATAATATTGTCTATGATATAGAAGAGAATACAGGTTTTGACATCAATAGCTTATGGGGATTGGTAGACGATCCAGAGTTTTTACACTTGGCACAAGTATCAGGGACATCAGAAATAAACATGACGGCGTCACGTTTGGAAGTATATCCTAATCCATTTGCACAAAGTATATTCTTAAATTTCTATTCTGAAAGTAGAGAAGAGATTACGGTAAAATACTCTGATGCCTATGGTAAGATCATAGAGACTAGATTAATAGAAGCAGACCGAGGCCTGAATGTGATAGAATGGAAACCTAGCCCAAATGTGGCAGTGGGTACCTATTTCATCAATATCCAGAGTTCAAATGCTTTGTTTAAAGAGAAGGTATTATATATCAAATAGCATAAATAAAGGTGTAGGGTTCTATCAAAAACAGATGGAATTCTACACCAACTTTTAACCACATTTTAATAGAATAGAATATGCTAAGAATATATAAATACGGGGTCATGTTGCTGTTTTGGATAGTAGTGATATTACCAAAAGCAAAGACTCAAAACCCTAACTGGCAAGCGCCAGTAAGTAGCCAATACACCTACACAGCAACTGTGATTGCAGATGTCCAGTTAAATGATATAGTGTCCAACAATGGAGAAGACAGAATAGCCTTTTTTGTAGGCAATGAATTGCGAGGCTTGAGCAAACCAGTACTATTATCAAATGGTAATTATCTACATTTTACGACACTATATGCTAATGTGGCAAATGAGTACATGGAAGTCAAAGTATATCACAAAGATAGTGACGGAGTGTATACGTATGCAGAGCCCATAGAATTCAAAATACAAGCTATATTTGGAAGTGTAGATGCACCAGTTAATATCAAAGTGTATGCAGATGATGATGCACCAATTAGTGTCAGCAACATACCCTTTCAGGTTACGATAGAAGGGTTAGCATTCAACCCAATAGACTTGGCTGACTATTTAGTACAAGTAGATGACCAAGATGTAGCATGGACCTATACACCAAATCCAAATTTGACAGTAGGACTTACTGGTAGCATATTAAATGTCTCAGGAGTTACGGGTTTTTCAGGATTGACGACCTTAACAGTACGAGCAACAGAATTACCCATGAACACTACCTTAAGGAATGGACAATCTTCCAGAGCGACCATCCAACACTATGCAGAAGTGGTGATCTACTTTTATGTAACCCCAGGATATTTGCCACCAGCATGGCATCAGATCCCAAATCAAGGGATAGTAATAGGAGGACAGTTTGCTCCAACTAATCTACATGATTACGAATACCAATACGGAGGTCCAGCAATACAATATGATTATTTGCCAATAGTAGAAGAGAGCATGACACCAGAGGCCAAGCCAACATGGTCATACATCAATACCCTAGCGACAAATATGACCATAGTATCCAGATTGGATTATACGCCAAAGTACCAATTTAGTCATGTAGATGACGTGGTAGCTGCTTTTATTAATGATGAAATAAGGGGAGTAGCCAAGCTAAATCCAACCACAGGTTTATACTTTATTACTATAGGTGGATCGATAGGGGAACAGGACTCGGTTACATTTAAGTTTTACAGTGGAAAAAAGAAACAGATAATCACCATAGAAAATCAAATAGCATACAGCTCATATAAAATAGAAGGCAGCATAGATATACCTTATCTATTGGACTTTGCACCATTAAGACCCTTAGTGCCAGATTATCCAATTGCAGGCGGATATGCTGTGATGGACATTGAGATATTAGACACGACTTACTTAGGTACAGAGAGTTTTGAATTTTACGCATTCGATCCAATGTATCCCAATTACCTAAGAGCGGAGACAGCTGCTTCTTATTGTGTTGTGTCAGATTCATCAGAGTTAGTAATACTATATGCTGATATGGATGGTGATGGTCTTGGTGACCCAAATGTGATGATATTAACGTGCAGTGATGCTGTGGGTTATGTAGATAATGGAGATGATTGCGATGATACGAATCCCTTGGATCCAAGCATCACAGTATCCATTACAGAGGCGTCAGGTATACCCGATGATGGCCAGATATGTGCCAATAGTAATGTAACGATTACAGCCTCAGGCGGTATTAGTTATGAATGGAGTACAAGCGAAACCAGTTCAACCATTAATGTGTCACCACTCAATAATACTACTTATTATGTAACAGTGACATTCGCTGCGGGATGCAAGGGAGTAGGGGAGGCTTCCATTGAAGTTGAGGGTAAGGTAGTAAGAAATACACAAAATGAAGGCTTTGGTTCCTTAAGAAATGTGATAGAATGCTTGACATCTGGCGATACGATTACATATGATCAGCCATTAGTGACTCATAGTTTATTAACAGCAGCAATAGTGATTGATAAAAATTTGTCAATTCATGGATTAAGTCAGTTAGTAAGGCCCGAGATACAGTTAGATGATCAATTAGGTCCAAATAGCATTACGGTAGAACCCAATAGAAATGTAACCTTAAAAAATGTAGACATTAAATCAATTCCAAATAGTGGGATAGCTTTAATAAAAAACAAAGGGAATATTGAAATTATAGAAATTGTAAAATTTTGGTAGGATTAAATTTGATAAGATAGAAAATAGCTGATGACTAGAATGGTGCAAGATGGACAATTACCGAAGCTAAAAGATCGACTTTTAATTGAGAAAATAAATATGTTGTTGGAAGAAAACTATACTAATTCAGATTATAATTTACACAATATTTATGAAGCAATTGAGGTCAGTAGGACGACACAGCACAGACTAATAAAGAAATTTTACGGTATAACGACTACCCAATATATTAATGATTTTAGACTAGAAAAAGCAAGAAGAATAATCTCTACTAAAGCAGTAAAAATGAAAGACCTTGCTAAAATGGTGGGGT
>JBBKVK010000210.1:0-2782 GCA_037968395.1 Saprospiraceae bacterium
ATTTAATACCCAACAAAAACCTATCATTGAAATTATATATAACACACAATCAATGAATTATATAAAATATGGCTTATTTTGACTATTTACATATTTAATACTACCCCTACAATGAATCTCAACACAAAATATAACATTATTCAATTTCTAGCTATCCATTAAACGAATTAAAATCCATTAATGTCCAATCAGCAATGATCAAATTTAAAATTTTAATAGTCCTGCTATCCTTACAATTCTTACCAAGGTTCTCTTATTCTCAAGCACAAAAAAGTGGGATCCCTAAAATTATTAATTACAGTAAAACGGATTATCATAGTGGAACTCAAAATTGGGACATAGATCAAGACCAGAATGGCAACATTTATTTTGCAAATAATAGTGGCCTATTACAATATGATGGGTCCGTGTGGAATCAATATAAAATCCCAAGATCTGCTAACATTCGATCTTTGAAAATACACCCTGAATCTGGTAAGATTTATGTCGGTGGATATAATGAGTTCGGTTATTTTAAGTCTGATGAAAATGGCGTATTAACTTATGTTTCTCTTATATCTAAAATTGAAAATAAAGATTTCGAAAACTTCAATTACATTTGGAAGATCCATATTTTAGGAGAAGCCATCATTTTCCAATCTTTTAATGCTGCTTATGTTTTAGAGGGTAAAAATCTAAGTATTGTTAAAGCCCCTAATAGATTTCAGTTTTCCTTTCTGGTTAGGAATCAACTTTATATTCAAGATATCAAATTAGGAATCTTGGAATACAAGGATGGGACATTACATGAATTAACTAACACGCAATTTTTCAATAATATAGAAATATGGGGAATTTTTGACTACTCAGACAAGGAATTTTTAATCGCGACCTTGGAAAAAGGTTTATTTTTATACGATGGTAATAAACTTAAACCTTGGAATACAGAGGCCAATGATTTCATCATTAAAAATAGTTCCTTAGGTGGAACGCTATCTAAAAACAATGAAATCATATTTAATTCCATACAAGACGGAGTGATTATATGCAACATGGAAGGTAAGATTCTTCAACATTTCAATCTAAGTACTGGACTTCAAAACAATACTCCGCTTGCTTCATATGTAGATGATGAAGAAAATCTATGGCTCGGATTAGACAACGGAATTTCATATGTTAATATAAATTCACCCTTCAAATATATTCGTTCAAACCTTAATTTCAGTACTGTTTATGCAACAGTGGTTCACAAACAATTGTTATATGTTGCTACAAATCAGGGCGTTTTTTATAATGACTTATTCTCTGTTAGAAAAAATAAGCCTTTTAAAAAAGTACTTGGTACCTCTGTACAGTCTTGGAATATTCAAGTAATAGACAATGAGTTAATCTGTGCTAATAATAACGGGGCGTTAATTATCGAGCAAGGAAATGTTATTAAAATACTAGATAATAAAGGTTATTATGGCTTCAAAGAGATCCCTAATCGTCCTAAATTCGTTATTGGAGCCAATTACAGTGGGTTCTCTATATTTGAAAAAACTAAGGGAGGTTTAAAATTTAGAAATTACATTCAAAATTTTGAAATGTCTTCTGTTTTTTTTGAACTAGATCAATCATTCTTATGGTTATTGCAAAATGATTTTCTCTACCAAATGAAGCTATCTGATGATCTACTGAAGGTAGAAATCATAAATAAAGTGAGCAAAATGCCTGAAAATCAGTCGATCAACGGTCTAGGAAAAATAAACAACTCTCTGAAAATTAAGGCTAATAATAAGTTTTATAACTACAATTCAAAAGAAGATTATTTTTATAAAGATAAAAGTCTGAATGAATTATTTGACGGTATAGATAATATTCAGTTGTTTACTGAAGATCAACTCGGGAATATATGGTATACCAAGAACGATTCTATTGGTCAAATGGTCTTAAAAGCTGATGGTGGCTATCTGTTAAACCCAGAACCTTTTTCAAATTTAACTAGTAATCTTGTTGTGAACTACTTATCAGTTAACAATATAGATAAGGAAAATACGCTAATTGGCCTTATAGATGGTATTGCGAATTACGAACATAATGCATCTATAAATAATAAGGAGAAACCAAGTTTATTCATAAGAAGCTTTTCTTATGACAACCAAGTCTTCTTTCATGGGAACCCACAAGATACTGTCAGGACTTATAGGGTACCATATGCTGCTAATAATGTTCAATTCACTTTCTCTTCTCCTTCATTTGAAAACTTAAACAATGATATTTATTCCTATAAGCTTGAGCCATTTGATCAGGAATGGAGCGATTGGTCTCATACCACATTCAAAGAATATACAAATTTAAGAGAAGACAATTACACCATGAATGTGAAGGCAAAAAACGGATATGGTTTAACATCCATACCTGATACTTTATCATTTTCAGTTGCTCCACCATGGTACAGGCATATCATAGCATACATCATTTATGGTATTATTTTTCTTCTTGCGATATACATTGCCTCCCTTCAGGTCAAAATGACAATTAGAAAAAATAAATATTATGAAATGATTGAACAAAGGAAGCTGTATCTCGAAAAAGAATCCAAAATTAAAATGGAGCAGTACCAATTAGAAAAAGAAATTGAAAAGCTAAATAGAGACAAGCTGCAAACTAGCATATTAGCTAAAGATAAAGAACTGGTAAACAATTCTTTACAGGTAGTAAAAAAGAATAAAATTCTAAATGGCATTATTAAAAAGTTGAAGGAAATGGATGTCAACTCAATGGATCATAAAACAAAATCTCAGTTAAATAAACTCAAAAA
>JBBKVK010000211.1:0-3236 GCA_037968395.1 Saprospiraceae bacterium
ATATTACTCATTTAATATAGTGCAAAATTACTTACTTTTTATTTCTAATCAAATCATAGTTATATTTTTCACATATTATTAACCCAGTTTTCGATTTTAGGACGCTCCATCAATAATTAAACCATACATCTGTAGCTCCACCTTTGTTTATTTCACTAATCATGCTGACTCGATTATCTCTTTTTAAGTGATATTGTACTTCTGTCTTTAATACGCCTTCCCCTTTACCATGTATAATTTTGACTGTATTTCTTTTTCTAGCATAAGCATCGTTGACAAAATCATTAAAACTCTTCATTTGAAAATCAAGAATTCTTGCAGCAGGTTGGTTTTCCATATGAGGAGCCAATATGCTTATATGAAGATCTATTTGGGATAGATTTTTTAATTCACTAATATTATCAATCGCTTTTGATTTATAATCAAGATCGAAATCTAACCCTAAATCAGGATCTTGTGGTGGAGTGTATTGAGTAACATTTGAAAGTGGAGTGATGATAATATTATCATCTGTTTGGACAATTAGCTTTCCATCCGGTTTGGTCCCAGTAAATTTTCCGATCCTCCCGCTATTTTTTAATTGCAATAGATCACCTATCCACAAATCTTTAGTAGATTTTATCACTAAAATGTATATTTTAATTGAGTCTTAAACTCTATACGTTTGTTGTTTTCTATAAGTTCATTTCCACTACTAAAAGTATCACCACTAGTCAATATTGTTCGAGCAAGTTTGAATTCCCATCCAAGATTTCTTTTGATCTTATACTTAAAGTTAAGGTAACTTCTCATGCCTTGACCCGAAAAGAATGGGATGTAAAATTCGTACAATAGGTCATTCTCGTAAGTGTATATTCTAGTGTCAAAACCATCAGTGTCAAATAATGAAACTCTAGCATTTACAGAAATAGGTAAAGCAATAGGTTTATAGTATATGTCTTGGTATAGTAAATACCCAAATCCTTGTGACCCATCTTTATCAAAACTGCTGCCTTCTATTCTTGATCTAATTTCAAATTCTTTATTTATCTGATAAGAAAAATGTAACCTCATTCGGTGGTTGTGGGTAAATATTATGGGATCTATTGGTTGAGTATTTAAGGAGCTGTTCAAGTTTTTCGTTTCATATCTGTATTGCCAGTAGAGATGATATGTTCTTTTCTTAACATGATCAACTCTTATTAAAAATTCTCTACCTCTCCCAGGAGCATCTACTCTAAATCTCAGCCAAGGATTTTTCCAAAAATCGAGGTAACTACTAATTTTCCATTGTGTGTTAATACGGTTTTCTAAGCCAAAATAAATACCTTCTTCATTGACAGGCAAGGTACCTTCACTAAATGCATTTGCCTCAAAAGTATGGTAGTCTTTTTCAAATTTTCTATAAGAAATCGCCAAGTCCAATTTTTTATCTAGTGATAGAATGGCACTATGTATTTGGGCAAGTCCGCCATTATTACTTCTAGACACTTCACCAAAAGAGTTTAGATTTTTATATCTCCAGCCATAATCTACACTGGTGGCTGAAAATCCATTTCCCTTAAAATTATAAAGTCTATATAGGTCTGTTCTTGGCTCTACTGATACAGAAAAATCATAGACAAGATGATTCAAACCTATTTTTAGATTTCCAATACGATATGTCAATCTTCCTCCAAAGTTTTGTTGATTGACAGCTCCTTTTTTAGCAATTTCACTTTCTGTTCGGTGTAATCCATCTCTTGCAATAGAGCTAAATCTGCCAAAATCATCAATTATTGTTGTATCAATATCTACGGTGCCGTCTACACTTTTATTAGAATAAAATATTGATATCTCTGAATTCTTAACTGGTGTTAAACTAATAGCTGCTCCTCTAAAAAAGTTAGACTCATTTACAGAACTATAAGGCTTTATGGTTTGTCCATCTTTTTTAATATCTACTGTATATATAGACTTCCCTGTGCCAAATGCATTGTGAATGATCAGTCCTTGACCCATACTGATAGTATAATCTCCTATGCTTAAAACTCTCAGCCAAGGTTTAATTTTTTCAGCATAAACATAAGCTGAGTAAAAATCAAAACCGGATTTATTATTACCCGTAAAGAAATACTCCCCGGGGTCTTTTTCCATGGTCACTCCTGCTTTTAGTGCTCTGCCTGAGTCAAATCTATATCTCATGTAATAATGATCTGGTGATCCAACATATGGAGTGCTGCCATCATCTCTAGTTTTATATCCTTTCTTTAGAGGAAATACCCTCTTGTATTTTAGAAATAAAGTGCTACCTCCAGAATTTATTACATCTTTAATATTATATTTTTGTTGATCAGTAATACTAACTGATAAGAAATTTGAGAGGAGCTTTATTTTATTAAAGTCTAAGACTTCTATCGTTTGTAATTCTTGTATGGCAATAAAATTACCATATTTTTCCTTATGGTTAAGTATGGCTCCAATCTCTATGGGTGATAAAATAAATAATGAAGCCAGCTCTGACTCTGTAGCGATATTAATGTTAATTGGGTGTTTTTCAAAGCTAGCTATCCTTTCAATAATATCGGTAACATCTAAGTCTGTTAGTTCATTTGATTCTATAAATTGTTCTATTAAATTTTCCAGAGTCAATCCATCATACACTTTTTCTTCCTGAGCTTGTATGCTTAAGGATAGTAAGAAAAAAAGCAATAAAAAATTGAGTCTAGCCATTTAGGTCAACATTATAATTGAATGTAAAGCTAATAAATAGATTCTTTTTTAATAGAAGTGAAATGAAAAGATATTGCCAAACATCCAGTGAAACTTACCAGATGTTTAGCGCCACTTCATTCTTGGCGGGCATAATAATATAATAGAAAGAAAAAAAGAGAGAACTTGTGTTTAGTTCTCTCTTTTTTAAACTTTTTAATTTGCAACTGCAAATTGTGTATCTCTTAGTATTTTTTTTGCCGCTTTTAAGATTGTATCATCTTCTAAGTTGACTATTCCTCCATTTGGACCAGGTTGTATGTGTTTGCCAACGATTTTACCATCTTCGTATTTGGCAGCACCAAAATAATTTCGAACGGTTTGTTCTGATAATTGAAGGTCATTTGCAATTTTACTTACACTTCCTGTAGGTAATTTGTGCTTGATCTGTCTCAACTCATCGAAAGTTATATTCATTTTGGTAATTTTATTAGATTAAACAATAAGATTGGTTTCATGTGCAAGATAATAAATTATTATCTTATAATTCAACATTTTTACGATAT
>JBBKVK010000212.1:0-9229 GCA_037968395.1 Saprospiraceae bacterium
TCCTTATTTCTTCTTCAATATATTTGGGTGAAACTCCCTTAGGAATCACCACACAAGAAACAGAAGAGTACAATAACTTAATAGCATCTAATCAATTGATAATGACTTATGAACTTGATTCAGAAACCATGACATCTAATAACACAGAGATGCTTAATAAAGAAATTACAATTGGTGGAAATTTTGCTTTATTAGATGCTTTAATACTTTTAGAAATTGACACTGATGTCAACCATAAGGCTCAGAAAAATATAAATTCTTCTTCTGCCGACCTAATTGATAAATTTTATAATGAAGAGTACTATGACACTTTTGAAGGGGCATTAATTTCAGGAAATACTGCCTTACTAAATAGTATGTTGTCTAAGAACGATCTGAATCAACTTGAAACTGTATTAAAGAACTATTCAAATTTCTTCACTTATAAAAAGAAAAGTAGTGTTCTATCAACGATGGCAACAATTCAAACTACTCCAGCTAAATTGGCAGTGTTTTTAAAAATGCTAAATAATGAAGAATTGACATTTTGTAATTCTAGTATGATATATATTAAAAAATTGGTCACCAATAGAGGTGAAGAATTTAAATCACAAGAATTTAATATTGTCAATGAATCACGAACAGGGTCTGTTTATATTAATTTAGGCTATGTAAGTGGATACAATGAAAACAATATCAAACTGTTTGTTGAAACTCAAAACAGATCTAAACTTAATAATATCGACCAGATTAGAAAAGACAATTATAACATCATGAACTATAATAGTGAAAATGATGAGTTGGGCTTATTCGGAGAATAAAATGTTTTTTAATATCATAATTTATCTTCAATAGTTCAATTCTAAATTAAAACACCCCCCAAACATACTTTTTAATACAATTGACCTGCCTTTATGGTGGGTCTTTTTTTTCAAAAAATAGTTGCGTCACATTATGATCTAATCCTGCACTACCAATTAGTTCGCTATTAAATCTGATTTTTACCATAGATAAGTGCAAATAATTACTTCTAATCGCTATATTTACATTGAAAACAACAATTAACCAAAACATAATTATAATGAGAAACCAACCATTCATTCAAAAATTTCTCTTTTTTACAGCTTTTACTTTATCCCTTTCTACAAGTTATGCACAAAATGTAGGAATAGGAACCACTACGCCGGATCCATCAGCAATGCTTGACATTGTTGCCAGTAATAAAGGTATTTTGATTCCGAGAGCAGAAACCTCAGCTGTTACGAGTCCTGTAGAAGGCCTTTTGGTATTCCAACCTTCTACACAATCCTTCTATTACTATTCATCTGGATCATGGAAATCTTTGGGTGGAGTGATTGATGCTGATGGAGATACTAAAATAACAGCCAACGACCAACCTGCCAATGATGACATTACTTTTAAACTGGATGGAGAGGATAAATTAATATTAAAAAGGAATGTTTCAGGTGAGCTCCTAATCCAACACCAAAACTTTAGTAAGGGCGGAACATTTGTAGGAAGACTCAACGGCGAGAATAATACGGGAGTATTCAATACAGGACTAGGTACTTTTGCATTACAACTCAATACATCTGGAGCAAGTAATACTGCTTTAGGCGTAAGTGCCTTAAATTCTAATACAAATGGCTCTAACAATACTGCAGTTGGAGTTTCAGCATTGTTATTTAACAAATTAGGAAATGAGAATAATGCTTTTGGACATGGTGCTTTATCAAACAATACAGACGGGTCTAATAATGTTGCCATAGGTGCATCTAGTTTATACTCTAATACGACTCGGTCTAATCTTATTGCAATTGGTGACTCTTCCTTGTATCACAATGGGATTGGAGCGTCATTTTCCTATCAAGCAATTGAAAATGTAGCCCTAGGAAGAAAAGCTTTATATCAAAATACCACAGGAAGGATGAATACTGCTTTAGGTAATAACTCGCTTATGAATAATACTACAGGTGTATTAAATACGGCTGTCGGTTTTCAAGCATTGAACATTTCAAATTCTGGGTCATCAAATGTAGCAATTGGCGAGAGTACATTATTTAATATGATGTCTGGAGGGGCAAATACTGCCATTGGTACACAAAGTTTGTGGAACAACCAATTGGGAAGTAATAATATATCCTTAGGCTGGAGGTCTGGGTTTACAAATATTAATGGTAGCAATAATGTTTTCATTGGTGCCCAAGCTGGATATAATGAGATAGGATCAAACAAATTGTATATCGAAAATAGTAATGCAGACTCTACTGCGGCATTAATTTTTGGAAATTTTGACAATAATAATTTAATCATCAATGCAGATACAAAAGTCAATACCAATAACTTTGGGAAATCTGCAATTAATGCTACAAAAACTTCATCAACTGATGATGTTCCTGCAGTATTAGGCATGAATAAAACAACCAATTTTTATGGGATAGGGGTAAGAGGGGAAGGTGGATGGAAAGGAGTCGAAGGGGTTGCAAACGTTACTACGGGAGCTGATTTCTATTATGGTGTCGTTGGAACGGCCATAGGAGGCAATACAGGAACAAATTATGGAATCTATGGGAATGCAAGCGGTGCTGCAAAAAACTTTGGAGGATTTTTCATCGGTGACGCTTATATCAGTGGGAATACTTCTATAGGTGGATCATCCGGTGATTTTGCTACAGGTTACAAATTGTCTGTGGTTGGTAAAGTAGCATGTGAGGAAGTGCTTGTCGATATGAAAGCAGATTGGCCAGATTATGTTTTTAAGTCAGATTACAACTTAAAAACTTTGGATGAAATAAAAAAACATATCAATGAACATGGCCACTTGCCCAATGTCCCTTCTGCAGAAGAAGTAGAAAAAAATGGATTGCTTTTAGGAAATATGAATAAAATATTATTAGAGAAAATTGAAGAGCTGACTTTGTACATTTTGCAACAAGAGGAAAGGATTAAAAAATTGGAAGAGAAAGAATGATAATTAGAGAATCAACTATTTCTATATATTGTAAAACATGATTTTCAATGAAATTTAAAATATTTTTCTTTGTACTTATTGTCTCACATTTGAATAGCCAAAGTTTGGGAGATCAATTAAGGCAATCGCTTGAGTCAAAAAAGACCATGAAAGAAATAATGGTAACAGTCGATTCCTTTTATGCTGTAATTCCAAATGACATTAGAGATAATGGTGGTGATGGCTTGATGAAATACAAACACTGGAAAAGATGGGAATGGGAAAAAGGAAAAGAGCTTGGACCAAATGGTGAATTTGTCAACTCTACAGAAATGGTACTCAGAGCTGATGCGGAAGAAAACCGAAAGAATAAGGGAATGAATAGATCCCAATTATCAGGCAGTTGGACCAGCATTGGTATAAAAGAAAGTTTATACAGTCCTGATACGATGTCAAATTCTTATGCCAACGGAGTTGGAAGAGTCGATCGAATAGCTTTTCACCCAAGCAATCCAAGTATTTTTTATGTAGGAACACCCTATGGAGGATTATGGAAGACACTCAATGGAGGTACCACATGGCAATGCTTAACAGATACAATTCCTTCTATAGGTATCTCAGGCATCGTCGTAGATTGGGCGACACCAAATATCATCTACATCCTAACTGGAACAGGTGATAATTGTTGTGGAGATTTTGTAACTACTTTTGAATTTAATAACCCTTCATCCGGGGTAATGAAATCTACCGATGGTGGTGTCACATGGAATGCTACTGGCACACTTCCTACCACCCCAAATATTGGTTCATATATAGGATATGATATAGCTCAGAACCCAGTTTATCCTCTTGAACTACTAGTTGCTACAAGTGATGGAGTATTTCTTACTCTAAACGGTGGTACATCATGGACTAAAGTAAAAGATGGAAATCATTTTGATGTAGAATATAAGCCAAACGATGCAGACATAGTATATTGTACGGACAATGATAGCATCTTTTATAGCACTACATATGGCACTACATGGTTAAATAGCTCTGTAAATATCGCTATTCCATCTACCAATAATAGAATCGCACTGGGTGTAACAAATGCCAAGACTGGAAATGTCTATGCATTGTGTGGAAAGGCAACAGGCACTGGAAATTTTCAAGGCATCTATAAATCTACCGATTCTGGATTATCATTTACAAGAATAGTAAATACCCCAAACATATTGGGGTATGTAGATAATGGCCAAGACAACAAAGATCAAGGAATTTACGATCTAGCCATTGCTATTTCTCCAATTGATACTAATATTGTAACAACAGCAGCCATCAATGTTTGGGGCTCGACCAATGGAGGAGTTGGATTTAGCACTAGAAGTAAATGGCATGAGAATATTGTTTCTAGTACCCAATATGTGCATCCTGACCACCACAGTCTTACTTATAATAAATTAACCAATAGGTTGTACACTACACATGATGGAGGTATCAATTATAGTGATGACAATGGTACCACATGGACCAATATTACAAAAGGATTGATTGTAAGTCAATTTTATCATTTGGCACAATTTAAGAATACTCCCTTTGTTTTTGGTGGAGGTTTACAAGACAATGGAATAAAATTTAGAGGTCTTGGGAGTAAAAACGCAGTTCATATCTATGGTGCAGATGGTTTTAGTGCCGCTTTTCAACCCAATAATCCTAATATAATGTATTCCACTATAAATGGTGGTTGGGCAAAATTTAATACTGTTACAGGCAAGACAATTCCATCTAGCAATCCGATCACTCAATTTTTTAAGCATGTTATCACCCATCCTACTGATACAACAATAGTGTACACTGGAAGCAATCCAATTTATAGGTCTACTAATGGTGCTTCGTCCTGGACCAATGTTGGCTCAAATGGATTATGGTGTATAGCTATTTCACCATCAAATCCGAGGCAACTATATGCCGCAGGCGGGCCACAGTTAGGGGCTGGAACAGGCAGCATAAGCCGTTCTTCTAACGGAGGTAGTAATTGGACAACTCTTAATACAGGAAGTAATGGGTTTCCCGCCATAACAAACATTCGAGTCACTGACATTGCCATTCACCCTACAGATAGTCTTACACTTTGTGTAACAGTAGGAGGATTTACAGCAGGAAGTAAAATCTATTATTCAACTGATGGCGGAACCAATTTTACTAACATCAGTTCGAATCTTCCAAACATAATAGTATATAGTGTGGTCTTATCATCCAGTAAAATATATATTGGGACAAGCTTAGGGGTTTATTCTAAATTAAATGGCAGCACTAATTGGACATCGATTAGAGACAATATGCCAAAAACACCAGTAACAGATATCTTTGTAGATGAAAATACTGGCACGATCACTTGTTCCACTTTTGGTCGAGGATTGTGGGAAAGAAAGTATTGTGTCAATCAGATAGTTTTAATTGATTCCCTCAAAGGCAAACTGGCATATGAAAGTATCGACTCAATACGAGCCTCTACTTTTGTACCAGGCAACAATGACATTGACAGCATATTCTTGCAATCAGGAAAAATAAAATTATTTCCAGGATTCCAAGCGAAGCAAGGCACATATCTCAAGGCAAATATTGGCAATTGTGACAATGGTCCCCAACCCATCGTAGGCAGAAACGATGGACAAGATAAAATAGTAGAAAAAAAAGGTAACTCAAATTAGGTTATTTACTGAGACAGTAATTAAATGTTTGTAAAAAACATCAACAAGAGATTTATCTTGTGACCATATCACATTAAATGAGTCCATATAATGGAGATATTTGGTAAATAATCTATAGTCCTCATTACACAATCAAAACTCATTATATCCTTATTAAACAATCTCTAAAATAAAAGAGTTAATTTTGCATCGTTTAAATAAAATAACCAATTATCATTAATATGAATATTATTAAAAATCTCTTTACATTAATTTTTATAACCTTATTGAGTATTAATGGCTCATCTCAAGGGTTTGTGATAGAAGGCTATACCTACGAAACAGGTAATAGAGGATTTCTGTCTCAAGTCGATATAGAGGTAATAGATAATTCTACTGGTCAAGTATTAAGTTCTTTGGTTTCAAAAGTAGATGGCTTTTTTAGTGTCGATCTGCCACCTGTTGGAGAAGTGTTAGTAAAGTTTAACAAAGAAATGTTTAAAGCTAGCGAACAGATTGTTGTGTTAAAAGAAGGTAAGACTTTCATAAAAGCCGTAATGGAAAGGGCACCAGGTTACTTATTTGAAATAACTTTGGCTGATATGAAAGAAGATGGTAAGGATTATGCTGATGCCATCACAGGCGCATTGATAGAAGTGTACAATAATACAACAGAAAAACTGGTTCAAAAATTAGAAAATCACCCACATCCTGAATTTAAATTGGCTATGGAAAAAGGGAATCACTATACCATTTTAGTAAGAAAAAAGGGCTACTTAGCTAAACAAATGGAAGCCTATGTAAATGTTGGAGGATGTATATTATGCTTTGAAGGAATCAATAAAGTAACTCCAGGTGTAACCGAAAACCTTACAGCTGGTAACGAATATGGAACATTGTTAGCTAACGTTGAAATGGATAAAATTTACTCTGGCAAATCATTTAATGTCAATGACCTTCTCTACGATCTTAACAGTGCATTACTTAAGACTGAAAGCAAGAAGGAGTTAGATAAAGTAATAAATGTATTGCGTTACAACCCCAACTTGACATTAGAGTTAGGGTCACATACTGACTCAAGAGGTAAAAATCTCTTTAATATGAAACTGAGTAAAGAAAGAGCCTTGAGTGCTGTGAAATACATTACAGATGTTGGTGGTATTCCAAAATTTAAAATCATTGCAGCAGGATATGGTGAGACTATGTTACTCAATAAATGTGGAGATGGTGTAATTTGTTCAGAAGCAGATCATGCTAAGAATAGAAGAACTGAGATTAAAATAATTGGTATTGATCAAGATTGGATATTTAAACCATTGGAAAATATTAAAAATGAAATCAAAATGGAAAAAGAGATCTATGAAATGATCCATGGTAAACCAGAAAAATTAACGGAGGCAGAATACAAAAAGAAGAAGGCTCTTGAAAAATCAAGTTCTTTACCAATAAGCAGTTCAAAGCCGGTAAATAATAATGACGACATTGTGATCTTTGAAGCAATGGATGAAAATATTACTGAAGCAGAAGCAGCTGGAGAGCAAGAAAGGTTGCGTAAAATACAGGAGAAAAAACAAGCTGTAATTGATAAAAAGAAAGCTGCATTTGATAAAGAATCAGCTATTCTGACTGCAAAAGAAGAAAGTATCGCAAAAATAAAGAAGGCATATCTAGACTCTATTGAAATGAAAAATAAGATTAAAGAGCCTATAAATGAAAAGTTACAAACGAAAGATAACTTAGAAAACATGGATCAAGAAATAGTGGAAGAAGTCATTCAAGACATGCCTAATGATGAAGTAATTGATCCAACACCAAGAAAAAATAGAATATCTGATGGTTATAAGATAATCATTCATTTTGCTGGAATACCATTGGACCAATCTAACCCACTTTTTGAGCAATATAAAAAACTTGAGACTTATGTTTCGCCAGATAACAATTATTATTACATGCTACCAGGCTATGACAGTACAGTTGAAGCTGAAAAAGCTTTAAAAGAAGGTCTGATTGCTGTTTATCCTAGTGCTTATGTGGCTGGATTTAAAGGAGGTCGAAGAATACTTTAGTTGTTAAATGTTGAATGTTGAATGTTGAATGTTGAATGTTAAAAGTTCAATGTTAAGCTTATCCCATTTAGATCAATAAATGTCAATCAGTCAATTCAATAGAATCAATTTGTCGCAAAATTTTCTTTCCTATAGAATTAGAAAGGCGGGCTGTTTCAAGAAGTCTAGTACCTTAGGCACAACTTTAAAAAATATCTTTATCCTCCATTATCATTCCTCAACTCTCGTCATCATAATACAGCATATAGTATTTTTGGCCATTTTCTAGCTCACCTTTTTGGATTTTTGAACTGTCACCGTGGACATAAATATGAAAATTTTTGTCCAGTTTTATGACAGACCTAAAAACTTTGGATTGTTTTTTTACAGCGTATTCGGAGATAGCAAATGTTTCGTCATGTTTTCGTTCTTGTACTTGTTCTTGTCGGTAATCTTCAAAAGCCATAGACACTTGTTTATTCTTAAAGACTTTCTCTTTAAATTCATCAATCTCAAACTCTTCTTGATTTTTAAAGTAGTCTTCTGACCTTTTGAGATATGCAGATTGGTCTTTTTTATCCAATGGAGCATCTGCGGGCAATCTCTTTTTTACAAACTCTGCCGTCATCCTTATCATATTGGTCGTACTATGATAATCGTCAGATCTTGCCTCTAGTATTAGAAATTCATCTCTCCAATATCGAGCTTCCCTATTTTTATTAGAATGGTCAATATTTAATATTTTAAATCCTGTATCTCGCTCAGTATTTAATATCAGACATGCCTTATCCATCTTATTGGTATTGATTCCCTTATCGATATTAATGCTAAATGATTTACCGTCCTTATCTATCTTTATAAATGCATCTTTGTCCTCAGATTTAAATATCCCAACGGCATCTACCATCTCATCATCTACCAATATGTCTTTGATATAAGTAATGCAAAAATCTCCTGATTTTATTAATGGATTATTAGATTTATCATGCAGAAGTCTAGCAATTTTTACGCTAATTTCGTAAAGTAATGCAGGTTCGTCAAAAATATTTCCGATATAATTATAGAGTGGGTTTAGCACAAAATCCCCATCGTTAAACGTAAATGTGAAAAAGTCTGGCTCTCTAAAACTATCCAAAAAATAAGATAATAACACCTCTCTTGTGTCAACATTTTCTAATGATATTGCTTCATTGGAAAATATTACATCTTCTCCTTCACTCTTTTTTCCTAATTGGTGTACAATAACTTTGTCAAGGCTTGCACTCGCTCTATTGATCATAACTATAAATTGTAAGTGACAAATATAGGTGTATCATTTTAAGCAATGATAATATCTGCAAATTAAAGTATAAAATGAGTGGTAATTGGATACCCAAAACTTCAATTTATTTGATCTTGGGCATAAGAAAAAAAAAAGCCACCGGGGCATTGGTGGCTTGTGCTAAAGATTTTCTGTGTAGTAGAAAAATTTTGATCTACTATATAGATACATTGAATGTCAATTTCGTTGCCTCAATCATTAAAGATTTTTAATTTTATTTTACTCTCAATTAAAAAAAACTTTCAACTTACTGATTATCAAT
>JBBKVK010000213.1:0-13037 GCA_037968395.1 Saprospiraceae bacterium
CAATATTGCCAATTAGGTATTTCGGTTTATCCATCAACTATACACAATTTGTAATTTATAATTCTTTTATTCTAGTATTAACCTCTTTTTTCTCTTAAAGTTCTTTGAATACTTCCAATTATTATTAGCAATTCTTCGGCATTCAAAATCTGGCTTTCTAAAAATTGTAATTCTAAAAAGCTTACTTTTGCCAAATACAAAAAAAAAAAAGAGGTGCATGATTAAGAAGTATACTTGTTTTACAACATTTGACACAGATATTACTGGGATCAATTTGCCTTCTAAATTCAACTTCCCATTTTATTATGAGCCCGAAGAGCTGAGTAAAATAGCTGCTAAAGAATTGCAGCATTATTTAGAAACTCAGTCTGATTGGCAACATAATTTTGGCATTGATCAAAACATGGAAGGCTTGGCCATTGGAAAAATGTTCGGGGTTTTAGTCGTAAAAACTCAGGATGGTGATTTAGGTTATTTATCTGCATTCTCCGGCAAACTTGCTAACTCCAATGATCATGAACGATTTGTGCCGCCTGTTTTCGATATTCTAAAAGAAGACGGGTTTTATAGAATAGAAGAGATTGAAATTAGTAAACTCAATGATAGACTAGCTGATTTAGAGCCAAATCCAGAAATTGACGTATTATATCAGCAACTTTCTAACTTATCTTCACAAATAGAAAAATCTCTTAAAGATGTCAAAAAGAAAATAAAAAAAACCAAGAAAGAAAGGAAAATAGAAAGAGAGTTATCTGTCCAGCAAATGGACTCAAAAGAATATAACTTATTGCTTGAAAGTATGCACCAAACAAGTCTAAATGAACAATTTTATTATAGAGAACTAGCAGTCTACTATGCAGATAAAAAACAGAAAATTCAAGCTAGATATGACGAATTGACTAAAGACATTGTAGCTTTAAAAGAAGAGCGTAAGACCAGATCAGCCATCTTGCAACAGAAATTATTCGACGCTTACTCTTTCAAAAATGGGAATGGAGATGACAAGAGTTTGTGTGATATTTTTCAACACAAATTGGGTATAAACCCTCCTGCCGCAGCAGGTGAATGTGCTGCTCCGAAGCTATTACAATATGCGTATCTTCATAATATGACGCCCATCTCGATGGCAGAATTTTGGTGGGGGTCTCCTCCTGGCAGCTCTGTACGAAAACATGGTCAATACTATCCTGCTTGTAGAGGCAAGTGTGAACCAATCCTTGGACATATGCTTGAAGGCATAGAGGTGGATATAAATCCGATGCTGACTGCACCCATATTTGATGAGGAGATTCCTGTGGTATTTGAAGATGAATATTTGATGGTGATAAATAAGCCAGCCGAATTTTTATCAGTTCCTGGGATTAACATTGAAGATTCTGTTTTTAGTAGAATAAAACATAAAAACCCACATTTCACAGGACCAATCATTGTCCATAGATTAGATATGTCCACGTCTGGATTAATGGTATTGGCTAAGACGAAGGATGTTCATAAAGAACTGCAAAAACAGTTTGTTAGAAGGCAGGTTAAAAAGCGATATGTTGCACTACTTGATGGTGTAGTTGTTTCAGAAGAAGGCTATATTGACCTACCACTCAGAGTAGATTTAGACAATAGGCCTCACCAATTGGTATGCTTTGAACATGGTAAAACAGCAAGGACAAAGTGGGAAAAGATAGAAGTCATAAATTCAAAAACAAAAGTATATTTCTACCCAGTCACGGGCAGAACTCACCAATTGAGGGTGCATGCATCACATCCCAAAGGACTAAATATGTCAATCATAGGTGATGACTTATATGGCAATAGATCTGACCGACTCTATTTACATGCTGAGCGATTAGAGATTGTACATCCCATTACAAAAGAAACTGTTGTGTTTAAAGTAGATGCTGATTTTTAAATATCAGTATTTGCCGGAGATTCTTTGTTTATCGGCTTCGCCTTTGTTTACAGGGTTTTCGACCTCTTGTTTATTCGTTTAGCATACTGTGATTCTTTTATTCAAAAAGAATAATGATTGGATTCAGCTAAATGGTAATTATACAAAATATGATTTTTATTGACATATCAATAAAAGGTAAAATAACAAACTAATTCCTTTGAATTAGTGGAATGTGAAGGGCTCAAAAACAGACTCATTTTAATTTTAATTGGTACCCTTCATACTGAAAATGTTAAAAAAATAATACCCCCTTAAAGAGAGACATTAAATATTGAGTATATTTGTCCTAGTCATAATCTTAATACATTGCTAAAATACACTAAATCCAATCTGACAAAACTAGAAGAGCTCTTTACCGAACTAGAATACACCGTTCGGTATGAAAAAGGCAATTTCAACTCTGGGTATTGCCTAGTTGAGCATAAAAAGATTGTAGTAATTAATATATTCTATGATATCGAAGGCCGTATTAATGTGTTATTAGATATTCTATCCACAATCCTTGTAATAGAATCAATGCTTACAGAAAAAAGCTTGAAATTTTTCAAACAAATATTGAAAGCTCAAGAGTTAACTTTAGACGAACAAAATCAGTGAAAATAACCTTCCTCGGTACTGGTACTTCTCAAGGCATACCCGTCATAGGATGTGACTGTAAAGCCTGTCTATCACAGGATCCACGAGATAAGCGATTAAGATGCTCTGTATACATTCAACACAAAGACAAAACGTTTATCATAGACATTGGTCCAGACTTTAGGCAGCAACTCCTTACCCATAATATCTCAAAGCTTGATTTTGCATTGATCACCCATGAGCACAATGATCATACTGCGGGCTTGGACGATGTACGTCCACTTAATTTTAAATCGTCAAGCCATTTGGACATTTATACCATGGATCGAGTTGTACATGATCTTAAAAAAAGATTTGAATATGTATTTTCCTCAAATCCATATCCTGGAGCACCACGAATCAACCTTCACACCATTAATCCTGAAATAGCATTGCCAATAAAGGGCATTGGCATCCTCCCCATTAATATCATGCATGGAGGCTTACCTATATTAGGCTTTAGAATTGACACTATTGCATACTGTACAGATGTATCTTCCATAGATCCGGATCAAATGCATTTGTTGGAAAACCTAGATGTGTTAATAATCTCTGCTCTCCGCAACAAACCCCACTACTCACACCTTACCATTGAGCAAGCTATAGATCTATCTAACAAAGTCAAACCCAAGCAAACTTATTTGATCCATATGAGCCACCTTTTGGGGCCACATGTAGAATGGACTAAACAGCTTCCAGAAAATTTCCATGCCGCATATGATGGATTGGTTGTAGAGGTATAGGGATAGAGAATTTACTAAGTTTCTTGATTTGCAACTATTAAACTTAGATTAGGTACGTTATAAAAGAACTATATTAGCAAATAATTAAGAAAATTTAATAGCCATATACAACGAATCCAGAGGTAAGTGTATCTAATTAGTAAAGCGATACAAAATGAAAAAAATATTTGTGTTAAAAATTGCATTATTACTGATTTCCTTTTTTTTATTCCAAAGCATATATGCTAAAGCAGTTGTAATAAGCCAATCTATCAGTGGCAAGGTGTGGCACGATAGTACTGGAGATGGTTTCTTTGATCGTTAAAAGCCTTTGTTAGAAGGTGTCACAGTTTCAATTAGTGATATTCAATATTAAATCCAATAGAAATGAAAACACTTTATACTTTATTAATTACCTGTATAGTACAATTATTAACAATCAATTTACTCAGTGCCCAACCAAATGGATACTTAAATTGTGCAGATGCCATTCAAAATGTAGTGTGTAATTTTGTGGATTTTACAGATTATGATACTGACATCCTTACCAATCCAAACTTTGATGTTCGATCGGACTGTACCATAGCAGAAGGTACTGCAGGAAAAGCCACCTTTTTAGCTTTTGTACAACCTTTTGGCGATAGTGAAATTTCATTATCTTTCAACGGAGCTAGTTGCAACACTTCGGGTCACACTTTTAACGTTCAGGTGTATCGATATAATCAAAATGGTTGTTTTATTGAACAAATATTTTGTGCCATATACTAGCAGGAGAAATCATAGATTACAACATCCGATTCCAAAACAATGGTAACGATACCGCTTTCTATGTAGAAGTGGTCGATGTGATTAGTCCATACTTGGATCCAAGTACCATTACTTTAAGAGAGTCAAGTCATGATATGAAAGTACAAATCCACATGGATACAGTATTCTTCATTTTTGATCCAATAGCATTGGTAGATAGTACCACCAATTTTGAACTGAGCCAAGGCTTTATATCCTTTAGTATCATGGCTACAGAGAACATCGATGCAGGCGAGTTGGTGCAAAACAAGGCAGAAATCATCTTTGATAAAAATGATCCAATTATCACCAATTCTACCTTAAATACGGTGGTGGACATTTTACCGTGTTACCATATCTCTAATACGATTAACCAAGATGGAAACACTCTGATTGCTGACGACCAAGGGCTAAATTATCAATGGATCGACTGTGAAGATGAGACAATTGCATTTGAATCAACAGAATCTACTTTTACACCAGTATTTAATGGACTATATCAGATCATTATTGACGGTGACAATTGCCAAAACGTGACGGATTGTTACAGTTTTACGTTATCGAGCACGGATTACCTTGATATTAATAATGTTCGAGTTTACCCTAATCCGACTACAGGCGTATTAGTTATTGAAGATGATTATGCTTATTACAATGCAGTGTTTACCAACCTGCTTGGTCAATCCATTACAATAAAAGTAATAAAAAATGAAGTTAATTTATCAGAGCTAAGTTCGGGTATTTATCTCATGATATTGAACAAGAATGGAAAGGTGTATATTAAAAAGGTGGTGAAAATGTAGCTATTTAAAAGGTTTGGCAACAAATTTAAAAGATGCTGTAAGTTAAGACACAATCATTTTGAAAGCTTTTAATAATGAAGCCATCGGCTGCTTACTTTAACATTTCTGTGAAAGAATAAGCAGCCGATGGCTTTAAACATTTACTCTATTTTAATAAATTTAAGAATACTTGATTCTTTGTCAGATTTAAATTTCAAAAAGTACAACCCAGAATGCAGATTAGAGACATCAAGCTCTATTTGATTTGAATGTTCTAACACCATTTTCGTCATTTCTAATCTACCTCTTTGATCAATTACTTCTATCGTAGCTCCCTTTTCTAATGAAACTGGCCACTCTAATAAGAGTTTATTTAAGACAGGGTTTGGTTTACTAGTTATGATATTAGGTGGGTTACCAAATTCTATTTGTTTAACCACTTTCACCTTACACTCTTCAAACCCAGTGTTTCTAATTACAGTCATACATAATTCATAAACTTGGTCATTCATAAACGTATGATTTATAGAAGCATTACCATAAGTTGTATAACTTTCACCAGTATTCAATGTCCAAATAACTTTATCACAATTTTCACTAAGTAACCCGAGCGGTGAAAAAGTGCCTGTCGTACCACTAAATGTACACAAGATGCCTTTATTTACCTCTTTCACAAATGCTTTATTACATACGCATTTAATTGGAGTAGTAATATCACATTCAGGCAGATTGATAATAGTTTTAAAATCGCAACAAATGCCTCCATCAGCAGCATGATAAACAACTTGAGCACAAATATCCTGACCAGCAACTGCTGGAAGGCCCATAGGTATTTTTACAGGTCCATAACTACCCAAAGGGTGTAATGAACCAAAATTGATAGGAATGTTGTAACCTGTTAAATTAGCGTCTGTCCAAGACACATAGGCATTTTGAACAATTACGTTTGTATTGTTATAGAATGTAGCTAATATGATCCATGTTCCATTATCACAAACGATTTCATATTCCATCTGACCACAGTCACTGCATAATAAAGAAACAGTATCTCTGCATGGAGAAACAGTCCCTTGCATCCACTTTATTTCTAAATCAGTAATAGGCAAAGAAGCTTCATCAATGCATATAGTTGGTAGTATGGAATGACCAAGAGGAATCGTATTATTGGATCCATTGTTATAGTCTAAGTTAATATTGCTACCAGTGTATAGCGTTGTGTTCCAGCCTGAACCTGGAGCATTGTTCAAAGTAATTGTATTACCTGCAGATAAAACACATAGATTTATTCCTGTATAAGTATCTCCATCATAATAATTGTCCAAAATGATATCATAACAACAGGTATCATCGTCTACACTTACATTAGTAATACTATAAACATATGCACTATCACAAGGTGAACATCCCGGAATAAATGAGCAATACGAAGTGTCTAAGTTACAGCACAAAGCTCCTGGCATAGTAGCAGGATCATCCTCATGTGACACGATATTATAACAAAGGTTTTCATTAGAATAAGTTCCTGATGGAAACGTAAAAACTAGTGTGGTACATTGGCCAGGTAAGAGTAAAGGTGATAATATTATATTGGATGGCAATAATCCTGGTGAAGGTGAATAAGTATTAATATTTAGGTATCCAACTGCAAAAGAAGCATTGGATGGATTACAAACAGTCATCTCATAAACCATTAATTCGTTATCACAATGTATTGAATCTTCTAACAGGTATAAACAATCTCCATGAGGTTCACATTCAAATGATAGAGTATCCTTACAAATGACATTATTAAGACTATCATACCAGTTAAAATAAACGATGACTGGGGTTGATGTAATATTAGTAAAACAAGTTGTGATAAAGTTAGCATAAGTATTTGGGCTTATTTGCGAACCTAAAGTGCTATTAGCTATAGTTACAGAACTGGAAGTACTGCCTACAACCTGAAAACCTGGATCTAAACTACCTGCTGTAATATCAATATCTCCATTTGGGCTAAATATTTTTACTGCAAAAACAGAATCAATGTTATTCGTAAATGAAATATCCCAACAACAATCCTCTTCAGGCACTTGAATTGCACTCACAACAATATCTCCTGCTTTACAACAAATCATAGTTTCTAAAATAAGGGAATCTGTAGTAGCATCACAACCCCACTGGTTAGTCCCTGTAAATGTATAAGTGCCATTCATTGTGACTACAAAAGTCTGCATCGTTTCTCCAGGAATGGGGATACCATTAAGGTTCCATTGATAGGAAGATAATCCAGGTGGGGCGCAAAGTGTATCTGGTTTGCAAATTTTGTAACAACCTGATGGCACGTAACATAAGTCTGGCACACCATGCACAATTTTACTTGCTTTACTTTTACAACCTGTTAAGGTATCTGTAGCTATAACTGAATAAGTTCCTGCCTGGCTAACAATAATTCCTGTTGCATTTGATCCCGTATTCCAATGATAATTGACACCACTTAATATCGGTGATACTTGCAATAAATTTAGATCACCAGCACACAAGGTATCTGCAGATAGAATCGAAAGCAAGGGAGCGGTTTCTAAAGTGATAATCCAAGCTGCAGAAGTATCCGTACATCCTTTAGGATCTATAACCACAAAGTAGACTGGACTAGTGTAAGTTGCTTGGCAAATTTGAAGAATATTGTTTACTGCACCCGGTATCGGATTGAGTCCGGCATCCAACCACATATATGTATTTCCTAAACCTACTGATCCCGTGAGGTCAATGCATCCGTTGTCACATATCACATGAGGGCCAGAGATATTAACCATAGGTTTTGGCCTAACAATAATTTCAACTGAATCTGGATAAGATTTACAACCATTAACATCTGTTAATGTAACATAATATACTCCAGAAGCAGCAATTAATATAGATTGTGTAGTCTCACCAGTACTCCACATGTAATTCGAATATCCATTTGCAGCGGTAAGAGTAGCTGTATCTCCAAGGCAAATTTCATTAGTTGGTGACACAGTTATACTGCTTGGAGCAGGATTAGGAAATACAGTTATCATTTGTGTACCTGTATTAATACAACCATAAATGTCCGTAACTGTCAAGGTAACGGTGTATGACATTGCTACACTATATGAATGAAAAGGTGATACCGCTCCATTAGTATATGTATCTCCAAAATCCCAATCATAAATTAAGTACCCAGAGTTTGTTGGATTAAATTGGCTTGAAATGTTTTGACATACAGCAGTAGGAAATAGTGTAAATGAAGAATCTGGCAACACAGGAACGTTAATCATTATACTAAAAGTTGAAGTACATCCATTAGAAGCAGTAGCAGTTAGAATCACAGTTTTACTACCAGCCATTGTGTATGTGTGACAAGGATTTTGATTAGGATCTAGCGAAGAACCATCTCCGAAATCCCAAGACCATCCAGTAATGGACTGTCCTGACAATACCGTAGATAAGTCATTAAAGCAAAAGGCTCTACAAACATTTGTGTAATTAAAATTAGCTACAATAGGTATACAAACTGAGGTGTTTGTTGTCACATAACAACTATCTGTTGGGCCTCCTCCTAGTTCTGGTACATATCCACTAGCGAAAATAATTTTATATCCCGCTTTCGAATAAACATGTACAGGATTATTTATTGGTCCTGTAAAAGTGTTGTTTAAAGGATCACCAAAGGACCAACTTGTAACATTTATATTATTGGTTGTAAATGTAACTTGATTACAAGCTGGAAAACTATTTGTAGCTGAAATTGAATGTGTTTCTGGTGTACATCCTCCTGATCCTCCACCTGGACATATAGATTGAGTTACAACTATTGTGTTACTTGTTTTCAAACAACCTGTAGGAATGTGAGTTACGACACAATGATATGCAAATGTACCTATAACGTTTGTATTAGTATGTGTTAAAGAACTGGTTGTCACAGTAGGTGAGCCATTACAAAACCATTGATAAGAATAATTTAAATTTGTCATGGCGTAGAGCGTAACTGAATTTGTAGAAGGTATACACAAACCAGTTAAGTCAGGTGTTGAAATATCGGCAATAGGCTCGGTATTATTATACGCGGTAAAACTTTCTGACACACTACATCCATTGCTTAACGCTGTAACTGTGTATGTGCCAGGGGATGTAATTGCTGTCGTGGCTAAAGTACCTCCATTAGACCACATAATATTAGTAAGAGTCCCTGAAACAGTTAAAGATGCTGACATTCCTGGACATAAAACTCCAGTTTGAGATATGCTAATTGCATTTGGAGCTGTAATATTGATTGTTTTAATGACGGTTTGTGTAATTCCACACAATGTGACGTTACATGTTAAAGTAGCAATTCCTGTGATTTTGTTCCATTGTATATTCACAGCACTTCCAGAAGGGTTATTTAATGATCCAATTGCCGGTGGTGAGATACTCCAATTATAAGTCGCTGCAGGGTCTTGAATAGGAGCTATTGAATATATATTTGAACTATTTATACATGTATCTCCGCCTGAAATACTCAATGGTCCAATTATTACCTTTTTATTAGGAGAGAAAGAAATGGATGATGAGGTACAATAAGGAGATAATAAAGAAGTCTGTGTGGCAGAAATGGTATATACTCCACTTGCATCCCATTTTACAGCTATTGGATTATCATTTGGGCTACCAATTAGCATCCCACCAGAGATGGTCCAATTTACATAAGAGTTGTTTAATGAGTTTGCTGTGTAGTATACTGTATCCCCTGGACAAATAGTCGCTGGTCCAGTAATACTTGTCAATGCAGGGGTTGAAACGACATTGAAGCTTCTATAAATAGTATCATTACAAAATGGATTTGGTGCATTTGGATATACCAATAAAGTATATAGTCCTGTGGCTGGCCACGTAATATTGATAGAATTTAATCCTACTATTGGTAATGGAGCTACAGCAGGATTTATCTTCCATGTAAACCCGGAAGGGGCAATCATATCGGATCCTACAAATGTTGTACTCCCTTTACAAACAGTAAATGGTGTTGGGTAAATACTATATTTAGGTTTAATATTTACTTTTAAGAAAGCAGTACCTTCACAATCATCCTCCTCATGTGCTGGAAGATTTGATAGAAATTTGCTTTTATAATTAACCGTAATTGTACCCATATCCATAGACGTATCACCATTGCCCCATAGGATTGTAACCGTATTGGTAGTTGAATCAACAGAAACGATTACACCTCCAACTACATTCCAGTCGTACAAAGTACTAGTCCATTTTGGTAAGGTGTATGTATGAGCTGAATTGTCACAAACCACGGTAGGGCCAGCAACAACACTTACACTTGGTATGATAGGCACTTGGACTGATACTGGTTTTTCACACCATATATTTGGAACACATCCACTTAATTGTAAAGTTACCGTGCCATAAGGACCTGTAGGCCACACAACACAGATTGTATCATTATTTCCTCCCACTATAGGGGAAAGTGGAAATCCATTAGCATCAGTGAGTGACCAAATGTAGTTGCATCCACCTGCATCGGTCCAATACTTAGATGTATCACCTTCACAAAGCGTAGAAATCCAATAAATATTTGGACCAGGTTTGGGATCCACTATAATTTCTGAGCTAAAAGTATCAGTGCAGCAACAAAGAGGATTGCCATTTACATCATAATTGTCTTTCGTAGCAACTAAGGTTACCGTAAATGTCCCTGCTGTGTTATAAATATGAGCAGGTGGACTAAATCCAGAATAAAAAGTGCCATCTCCAAAATCCCAAAAATAACTATTTCCTCCAATGCTCGTATTCGTAAACGAAATGGGTGAATTTAAACAAACACATGATTGGGCGGAGATAAATGAAGCTGTTGGACCTTCAAGAATATCAACACAAAACTCTTGAGAAGTGGTATCGGTTCCATTTATAATTGTTACTTGGATTAGTCCTGAACCTTGGGAACCCCAATTTATGCTAATTGCCCCAGGGCCTGTAACTGTGTAAGTTCCACCTAATATTGCCCAAATATAACTATTTCCAGGTGTATGATTGAGGTAGTATGAAGCACCAGAGTTTTCACAAGCATTTACACAACTGGCTTGCCCTCCATTCCCTCCTGTTGGATCATCAGAACCCAGATCAGAAAGATCCACTAGGCTACAATCAGGTTTTGGACATTTAATTTCGATGTGGGCTTCGGTATTAAATCCGAGGTCTTTTACAGTATAAGTAATAATTACATCCTCTCCACAACAAATATTATTATTGCTAATGATGACTTGCCCATCTGGTCGAATTGTAATGCAAGAGTTAGGATTTCCAACGACTTCTACAATACAATTAGGGTTCATATTGCAAAAAGGATCGTTATCTAACACATTGTAGATGGTAGAGTCTCCCATTGTAATGCAAAAGTCATCAGGAAGTAATTCTTGTGCTGATAGATTTACGAATAAGAAACAGAATAGGATTTTGAAAATGTATTTCATGATTATTTGGTTTTGTTTAGTTAGATACGTTTGCATTTGGGTTGTTGTTTGTTCCAATATTTGCAGACGTAATAATTGGGGCAATAAGATTTCCAGCTAGGTTGTAATAATTTAATATAACATTCGACATTGCATTATTTTTAATTATAAGGCAATTTGTAGACTCAATCTCAAAGCCGTGGGTATCGTTAAAATTACTCGTATTTCCATCAATCGTATTGTGAGAAAAATCTGTATAAAATCCAGACAATGTTGAACCGAAGGCATTATTGTTTTTTATCTGACAATAGCTCCCTTTGATTTCAAATCCATAAGATGAATTGTTTTGAGCATTATTATTGTCTGCTTCGCAATTACCCAAAAGAAAAAAACCACTGTTTATGTTTTCATTGCTGCTCGAGGAGCTTATATGACTGCCTTGACCAACAGCTACACCATGATTTCCGTTAGAAGAAGAATTAGAATTATATAATTTTGAAAAATTACCAGCTTTAATACCTGTAAAAGTATTTCCATTAGAATTACAATTTTGGATGATTCCATTATTATCCACTTCTATGCCTTCTGCACCATTAGATGTAGTAATACAATGATCTAACAAAGAAAATGATCCACAATCAATACCATCGAATGTATTCGAATGAGAAACTATGTTACTAACGATAGCTCCATTACCTACAAGAATGCCATCTCTCCCATTGTTATTAATATAAAGTGAGCTAAATGAGCAATTTGAGCTCATTGTGCCTTTGATGCCTTCCTTACCCCAATTTGATATTGTACCATTGAAAACATTAATCATTTCATAAGCACCAGTAATATCAATACCCGCCAAGGTATTGCCTGGAAGGCCATTTAATGTAAACCCATTTAAATTGATAGTTATATTGGATGTATTAACTGTAATGTTTGCAACATCTGAATTTAAATTGGTTTTGAAGTAATAATAACCTGGTACAGAAATATTGAATGGCAAGCTATCAATACATATTCCAACATTATCTTGAGATAATTTAGTCCAAGAGGGATTCGCATTGTTTCCTGAATTATAATAAAAGCCCGGATTTTGGTCATTTTGATAAATAAATAAACTGTGAGCAGGATTGTTTATCAAATTCCTTTCACTTTGAGACATTCTAGGAAAAAGAACACCCTTTGTATTGTTTTCAATATCTAAGATAGATGAAGGATCTGGAATTATTGGATTCTCACTAATTCCTACCTGTCCTACAATAGTCAAAGTATTAAGTTGAAACAGAATAATAAAACAAAATACTCGATAAAGAAATGCTATTTGAAATTTGTGATAAACCATGGTTTTTTAGACTTTGAGGTGAATAATCTATATATTTGTATTAGTACTTTTATTCTATGTTACATAGTAATTATAATAAATATTTAAAGAAAAATTATAATTGATTGAAAATCGGTAGACCTCAGTTGATAAGTGTATTTACTATGTTTAAATCTGGGGCTGATTATTAAAATTAAAATGATGTAATTCCAAATTTTTACATAAAATAATTTACAATTAACCAAGGTAAATGAAGAGATATTTAGTAATAGATGATGAAGAAGATGCAAGAGGTATCATCAAACATTTAATGTCTAAATATTTTTCAGATTGGAAATTTTGTGGTGAAGCAAGCAATCAAGAAGATGCTCTTAATCTAATAAATAATAATGATCCAGATTTAGTTTTTATGGATATAAAGATTCATAA
>JBBKVK010000214.1:0-30536 GCA_037968395.1 Saprospiraceae bacterium
AACCAAGACCACAAAAGACAAAAAAAGTAAAGATGGAAAGGTTAAAGGTAAAAAGGTAACTAAAACCAAAAAAGTCAAAAAGAAATCAGGAAATTAAGTTATTTCCATAAGTCAGACGAATCCTAGCGATTTGTCTGGCTATTTTTGTTTTTAGAGATGGTAGAAGGGGATTTTGATGGTAAAATCCTATCTGTAACCTTGCATCCTAAATGTTATTTTGATATCTACACAAGATAGTATGCACACTTTTCTTTTGCAGTTTTTATATCTTTGGTTGGGAATCCCATCTGGACTAAATTTACACCAACCCTCATCAATGAAGAGCTATTTTAAGTTTCCTCCTTCGATGGACAAGTCTTACTACTGCGGATAAATGTAACTTAAAATACCTATCGCATTACTCAAAAAGCTAAAACAGAATCGAGAAATTACAACAAAGATCTTATTGCAATTAGAGCCTTTTGCCAAAATATACAGGCTTCAAATCATCCTAATTCTTAGAAAAACAGTAGCAGTTTGACGAATATTGAAATATATTTACATTTATCTGCCTTTGGAAGAAACTTCAGACAGCTATATTAGATGAGATTTTGTGTGCCCAGCTGTCCTTTGCCTACCCTTTAAACAAAACCAGTTTTTATAAAATTAACACTGAATGCAAGCCTTTCGTTGCTGTTTTGTATCTAATTTCAAGCAATTAGTCGGGATAAACATAAGATATATATTAAGGTCGTCTTAAATACAACTATAAGACACCTGCATTTATTTAAACTTTATATCTTTGGATATCTATTTTTCAAATTGCTAGTCATTATTTATTTTGAGTTCTACAATAATATGAAGATTCAAAATGATGAACAAAAACACAATTCTTATGAGATTACTAATAGCCCTATTTATTTGTTTAATGTTTACTAAGGTTGAGGCTCAGAGTTATTGGCAAGAAAGTGGCATACCACTTACTACTATTAGGAATGATGATGCTATGTACACTCCAAATAGATATTTTAGTGTAGCACTAGATTTTACAGCAATAAAAAATGATTTAAGTCATGCTATAGAAGCACCTTTTACAAGCGGTAAACATATAAATATTCAATTGCCACTTCCTAATGGTAAAATGGTATCATTTAAGTCTTATGATTCACCTGTTATGGAATCAGGTTTGGCACAGAAATATCCTTCTATAAAGACCTATAAAGGAATAAGTGAAGACGGAAAAAGTATTACTAGGTTTGGATATGGACCATCTGGTATGCATGCAACAATCTCAACACCAGAAGGGGAAGTAAATATTGACCAAATATCTAAGACTGGAGGGCAATATTATTATTCCTATTATACAGCTGACTCTGGAGAGCCAATGGATAACTTAATGCCTTGTGGTACTATTCATGATGCACAAAGACCTGTTGCCGATCAAGTAGGAATTTCTGCTCGAAATACAGAAGTGGAATTACACACATATAGGTTTGCATTAGCTTGTATTGGTAGATGGGGAAGCATAAGAGGTACAAAGGAAAAGGCTTTGGCAGATATGGTTGTAATGGTAAATAGAGTTAACCAAATCTATGAAGTAGAAGCTGGATTTAGACTAATACTTGTCAATGATAACGATAAGTTAATACAACTTGATCCAGATGTAGACGGATACAGTTACAGTTTGGTAAACGGAAGAGTACCGGGACTAACGATATTGCCTCAAAATACGGGTAGAATTAACCTAATAATTGGATCTAATAATTATGACATAGGGCATGTGTTATCAACTGGTTGTTCAGATGTAGGTGGGGTAGCACAACTATCTTCAGCATGTAATAATAATAAAGGTGCAGGGGTAACTTGTACAAACGCTAATGGGACTAGTGCATTAATAAATGTTGCACAAAACACATTTGCACATGAATTAGGCCATCAATTTGGAACTCCTCATATCTTCAACTATTGTCCAATATACAATAATGAAACGAACCAATGGGAGGATACAAACGCTTCATTAGGAAATGATTATGAGCCTGGAAGTGGTACTACAATAATGTCTTATGCTGGTAGTTGTGGATTAGATAATAATATATCTAATATCAGAGATCCTTATTACAATAATGGTTCATTAACTAGGATCTATAATCATACAAGAGGTAGTAATCAAAGTTGCGGGGGTACGGTTATGACTGATAATATAGCTCCAGAAATCAATATACCTCTAAAAGACAATTTTTACATACCCGCTAAATCTTATTTTGTATTAACAGGAGAAGCTACTGATGAAAATAATGATAATTTGACATATTGTTGGGAGCAACATGATGCTGGGAATAGAAATTGTCAATACGGAGAGCCCGAAGGGAGTTGCCCTCTATTTAGGTCTATATCACCAGTAGATAAGCCATATAGATTTTTTCCTAGAGAGCAAAGAATCATAAGCAGTTCTAGTGATCTTTCAGAAATACTTCCTACTTACTCTAGAGATTTGCAATTTGCATTTACAGTAAGAGATAATAATCCAGATGTAGGTATTGCCATATGGGAATATGTAAATTTCAAAGTAGATGATACTGCTGGACCTTTTAAAGTTCTGACGCCAAAGTTGGGTGAGGAACATGAAATTGGTAGTGAAGTGCCAATCACTTGGGATGTGGCTAATACTGATAATGAATTGGTTAACTGTCAAACAGTAGATGTTTATTTATCTATTGATAAGGCTCTACATGTGAGTGACCCTAACTTAATATTATTGGCAGAAGCTCTTCCAAATAACGGATCTGCGGATGTAATAATTCCTTTAGTTACACCTACTAATAATGCTAGAATATTAATAATGGGACATAATAACATATTCTTTGATATAACTGATTATAACTTTAAAGTACTAGCAGCCACCAATCCAATACCTTACTTTTCTTTAAGTAAAACCAGAGATAATGTATGCTTACCTGGAGTTACATCTGTAGATATTTCTACGGATGGCTTAGCGGGCTATAATGGAAATGTAAGATTTGAGATTGCTGATTTACCTCAAGGAATTACAGCTAGCTTTAGTAAAAATAATTTTGCAGTTGGAGAAAACGCTGTTGCAACATTTGATGTTTCGTTACAATTACCTTCAGGGGAGTATGGATGGACGATTTTGTCAATTTCAGATAATGATGACACACTTTCGAGAAAGTACTTTATAGATGTAATCTCTACAAACTTTGATGATTTAGTGTCTATTGGCCCTGTAGAAGGATTAAAAGATTCACCTGGTCTTCCTATCTTTACTTGGTCTAAATCATTTAATGCAACTGGGTATGTTTTTGAAGTAGCATCAAATCCTTCGTTTGATGCCGGCTCTATCATCTATAATTATGAAACAGTAGATACTTTTTTTGTGACTCCAGGTTTCTTAGATAAATCATCTGTATTTTACTGGAGGATAAAAGCATTAAATAGTTGTGGAGATGGTGATTACTCATTTATTAGATCATTGGGCACTGTCAATTTAGATTGTTCATCTTATACAGCCTCTGATACTCCTATGACGATTAGTTCTACTGGCGAAAGAGAGATAATTTCTAAAATAAATGTAACAAGCTCAGGTGTGGTTTCTGATTTGAATATTGGAAACTTAAACTTGACTCATGATAGGTTTAAAGATTTGACTGCTACATTAAAATCACCTCTTGGTACATCAGTTAAAATATTTACCAATAGTTGTGCAAAGAAGTATATCATGAATGTTGCATTTGATGATGATAGTCCAAAATTTTTTAATTGTGAAAATGGAGTTTCTATTTTTAGACCAATCGACAAACTATCAGCATTTAATGGAGAAAACCCTAAAGGGTTATGGGAATTAACTATTAATGATAATTCTGGCGGAAATGGAGGTGTCCTTAAAAGTGTATCTCTAGATGTATGTGGATCAATTATAGCTAGTGCCCCAGTATTAGTAACAAATGAAGCATTACAGATCCAACCTAATAATAAACCGAGGATAAATGGCAGTAAGCTTTTAACAGAAGATGCTGATAATACTCCTAATGAACTTATATATACTTTGGTTTACAATGTGGAATATGGCGAGCTATTAAATAGTGGTGTGGCAATGAAAGTGGGCGATGTTTTTTCTCAAGATGACCTTAACCAAGCAAGAATATTTTATTACAACACTTCAGCGACAGATTTTGATTCTTTCCACTTCACAGTTGAAGACGGAAATGGAGGTTGGATAAATATCACAAGATTTAATATTGAAATCAATGAGAATTTTCCTTCTGCGACAAATGATCCAAGCCTGGTTGATGAAATACTAATTTATCCTAATCCAGCAGCAGGATTTTTCAATGTTAGTATTTCTGATAAAGCAAGAAGGATGGATAATCTGCAAGTAATGGATATCCATGGGAGATTGATCACACAGCAAAAAGTAATCGAAGGCTTACAAAGAGTAAGTGTGCCAACATTATCAGATGGTGTATATTTAGTAAAAATATCAGATGGAAAGGATTCTGTTATTAAGAGAATAATAATCCAAAATTAATTGCTAGGATACTAAAACATTATTTAGGCTGTCTGGTTTTTGAAACGACATTCTTTGTTTAACGGCTTTGCTTTGGTTTACAAGAGGTCTTCGACCACTTGTTTAAACGTTTATTTTCTTCGGTTTAATTAATCAGCCGTAAGGCGTAAATTTCTAAAGGCAATAAACAAATAAACAGAATTGTTTAACGGCTTCGTCTTGATTTATTAGGACTTTGACTGCTTGTTCAATTGTTTGTTTTACGCATATGTATAGAGAAAGATTGTTCCATTTTCTGCTTTTGGAAGAAAGTTAAGGAGGCTCTTTAGTATAAGTCTTTGAGAATAAACCAGACAGTCCCAATAAAAGTAATAGTGTGGGGGTTAACATTTTTTTAAATCAAACCCATGAAATATAGAATTACAGCTACAATATTTAATAGACATCAATTTTCTAACTACTTTTAGTATTCAAAATCATGCTTTTGGTCGGGATAAACATAAGTTATATATTAAGATCGGCTTAAATACAACTATATGATGACGGATTTTATTTAAACTTTATATCTTTGAAATCTATTTATTAATAGCGTAAGACATATTAGAGATAAGTTTGCTCAAACTTTACTTACTCTTTAATATACTGGAGTCAAAATAATGATCAAAATACAATACTTATGAGAGTACTATTAGCACTATTTGTTTGTTTATTACTAACTGAGATCAATGCTCAGAGTTATTGGCAAGAAAGTGAGATACCACTATCTTCTGTTAGAAATAACGATGCAATGTATATGCCAAATAGGTATTTTAGTATCCAATTAGATCAAGAGGAAGCAAAAGGAGAATTAAATAAGGCTGTAGATGCATCTTTTTCAAGTGGAAGGTTTGTCGATTTTCAATTACCAATGCCAACTGGTGAGATCGTTACTTTTCAAACGTATGATTCTCCAGTGATGGAGCCTGGCTTAGCTAAAAAATATCCTTCTATTAAAACATTTAAAGGGATTAGCGAAGATGGTAAAAGTATAGCAAGGTTTGGATATGGGCCTAATGGGTTTCATGCTTCTATTAGAACGAATAAAGGGGAAGTATATGTTGATCAAGTTTCAAAATCTGGTGGACAATACTACGTGTCATATTATGTAGCAGATCATGGCGAACCAAGAGATGAGAAGATCACATTCTGTGGTACAGACCATTCGGAAGTCAATAATGTAATAAGAGATCCCATAGGCTCGGCTAATAGAAATATTGGTGTCGAATTACATACCTACAGATTAGCACTTGCTTGTACTGGAGTCTGGGGTAGAATCAGAGGAACTAAAGAAAAAGCTCTGGCTGATATGGTGATTTCCGTAAATAGATTAAACCAAATCTACGAAAATGAAGCTGGTTTCAGATTGATATTAATAGATGAAAATGATAAAATCATCCAACTTGATCCAAGTACTGATGGATACTTTAAACAAGATGAAGGTAGATCATTGATTGGTCAAAATACAGGAAGAATTAATGCATTACTTGGAGCAAACAATAAATATGATTTAGGTCATGTATATACAAATAATTGTACAGACGTAGGTGGTGTTGCAGCATTAGGATCAATTTGTCAAAGTAATAAAGGAGCAGGTGTTACTTGCCATTATACCAACCTATTGTATATAACTGTACAAGTAGCAGCACATGAGATCGGCCATCAGTTATCAGCTCAGCATACTTTTAATAATTGTACTGATGCTAATGGCGATAATGAAAACGCCTCTTTAGGAAATGATTTTGAACCAGGAAGTGGATCAACTATTATGTCATATGGAGGATTATGTGGAGTTAATAATGTTCAAGGTAATAATGATGATTATTATAATAATGCATCTTTAGTACAGATCTATGAACATCTTAGAGAAGCAAGTGGTGGTGCTTACAATTGTGCAGTTAGAAACCCAACGACTAATATGGCTCCTGAAGTAAACATTCCACTTGCAAACGGATTTTATATTCCAAGGAGTACTTATTTCGTATTAACAGGAGAAGCTACTGATGAAAATGATGACAATATGACTTACTCATGGGAGCAGCATAATGCAGGTAATAATACATGCCTTTATGGTGACCCTACTGGTAGCTGTCCAATATTCAGGTCCTTATCTCCTAAGGCGGTACCATATAGATTCTTCCCTAGAGAGCAAAGAATAATAAGCAGTTCTGGTGATATATCAGAAATACTTCCGACTTACTCAAGAGATTTAGAGTTTGCATTTACAGTAAGAGATAACAACCCAGATGCAGGTATTGCAACCTGGGAATATGTAAATTTCAAAGTAGATGATACTGCTGGACCATTCAAGGCTTTGACTCCAAAATTTGGGGAAGAACATGAAATCGGGACTACATTACCTATTAGTTGGGATGTAGCAAATACTGATAACGATTTAGTAAATTGTCAAAAAGTAAACGTCTATTTATCTATTGATAAGGCTTTGCATGTGAGTGACCCTAAATTAATCTTATTAGCAGAAGCTATTCCAAATATTGGATCTGCTAATGTAGTACTTCCATTAGTGACGCCGTCTAATAATGCTAGAATACTGGTAATGGCACATAATGGAATATTCTTTGGTATAACTGATTATAACTTTAAAGTCCTAGCTGCTTCTAATCCAAGACCATATTTCTCATTGAGTAAGTCTCGGGATAATGTTTGCTTACCAGGAGTTACATCCGTAAATATTTCTACTGCTAGTTTAGGAGGGTACAATGGTAATGTCAAGCTTGAAGCTGCTGATTTACCTCAAGGAATAGTAGCTACTTTTAGTAATAACAACTTTGCAGCAGGAGAGAATGCCGTTGCAACTTTTGATGTTTCATCAGAACTGCCTACAGGAGCTTATGAATGGACGATATTATCAATCTCTGACAATGAGGATACTCTTTCTCGAAAGTATTATTTAGAAGTAATCTCTACAAATTTTGATGATTTAGTGTCAACTGGACCTATAGAAGGATTAAAAGACTCACCAGGGTTACCAATTTTTACTTGGTCTAAATCATTTAATGCTACTGGCTATGTATTTGAAATAGCATCAAACCCTTCGTTTGATGGAAGCTCTATCATTTATAATTATGAAACAGTTGATACTTTTTTTGAAACTCCAGGTTTCTTAGAAAAATCATCTGTTTTTTACTGGAGAGTAAAAGCGTTAAATAGTTGTGGAGAAGGTGATTATTCATTTATTAGATCATTGGGCACGGTCAATTTAGATTGTTCATCATATACAGCCTCAGATACACCCATCACGATTAGTTCTACTGGTGAAAGAGAAATTATATCTAAAATAGATGTAATAACCTCTGGTGTTATTTCTGATATAAATATTGGAAATTTAGATTTGACACATGATAGGTTTAAAGATTTGACCGCTACAATAAAATCACCCCTTGGTACATCTGTTAAATTATTCACTAATAGTTGTGCAAAGAAGTACATCATGAATGTAGCATTTGACGATGACAGTCCAAAATTTTTCAACTGTGAAAATGGAGTTTCTATTTTTAGACCAATTGACAAGTTATCAGTATTTAATGGAGAAGACCCTATAGGAATGTGGGAACTGACAATAACAGATAATACAGGAGGGAATGGAGGAGTACTTAAAAACGTATCTTTAGATATATGTGGATCAATTGTAGCTAGTGCTCCGGTCCTTGTAACGAATGAAACACTACAAATTCAGCCAAATAATAAACCTAGAATCAATGGTAGCAAGCTATTAACAGAAGACGAGGATAATTCTCCAAATGACCTTATTTATACTTTGGTGTATAATGTTAGTTTTGGGGAATTACTTAACAATGGTGTAGTGATGAAAGTTGGTGAAACTTTCTCACAAGATGACCTTAACCAAGCAAGAATTTTTTACAATAATACCGCTTCTACGAATTTTGATTCTTTTCATTTTACTGTAGAAGATGGAAATGGTGGTTGGATTAGTATTACAAGATTTAACATTGAGATTGATGAAAACTTTCCATCAGCAACAAATGATCCTAGTCTTGTAGATGAAATACAAATTTACCCTAATCCAGCTGCTGGTTTTTTCAATGTAAATATTTCTGATAAAGCACGTAAAATGGATAAATTGCAAGTAATGGATATTCATGGAAGATTGATAACACAACAAAAAGTAATTGAGGGGTTGCAAAGAGTGGCTGTTCCTAATCTTACTGATGGTGTTTATTTGGTTAAAATAACTGATGGTAAAGACTCAGTGATAAAAAGAATAATAATTAAAAACTAAAGTACTGGAATAGGTTTAAGAGTGTATTTTTAAATCAATTCTTTATTATAAAAGAGAAAATGGACTTTTAGTTGGCTAGAAGTCCATTTTTTTGATTTTGGGGTAAACCCACATTCGATGAAGCAAACTTTTTACGACATTTTTGATTACCGTAAACAAGAAGACCTTTAGAGAAACTTTATTAATTTAGTCTGCTGATTTTTTTATTGGGTTTTTATTTGTTTGCGTTGATTGATCCATCAGGCAACCATTAGTACTTTTAAGTCATACTCTAGAAGAGTACTTTTAATTAACAATTTTGCTTCGTCAAAATATGACAGATCAAGAAGCCATAATAGCTGCACAGAAAGGTAATTATACCGCACAGAAATTCTTATATGAAACATATAAGACTAGATGGTATATGATCTGTTTGCGGTACATGAGTTTTAAATCAGATGCCGATGACGCTTTGCAAAATGGTATGATTAATATCTTTTCAAAATTATCTCAGTTTGATGATACTTTAGGTAAATTTGGTTCTTGGTCTTCTAGAATAATGGTGAATGATTGCATCATGCTTTTAAGAAAACAGAAAAGAAACCTGATAATAGAGGATATCGCAGATCAAATACAATTGTACGATGAAGGCGAAACTCCTTTGGAGAGCATTTCAAGAAAGGAGATGATGGAACTGATTCAAAAGCTCCCAAACGGTTATAGAACGGTTTTCAATATGTATGTGATTGAAGGGTATACTCATAAAGAGATCTCTGAAAAGCTTCAGATTTCAAAAGGTACATCAAAATCACAATTATTCAAAGCAAGGAAATTATTGAAAGAAGCTTTGGAAATTTTAATTTAAGCAATAAGAATGGAAGATAATTACGATAAATTAGATGATTTTTTTAGAAGGAGCATGCAAGATCATACTCCTGACGATTCATGGAATGTGCCTTCTAACTCTTTATTTGAAAATTCAATTAGTCAGATTAAGATTGAACGGCCAAAATGGTATCGTAATAAAGCTTTGTTTTTATTGCCATTTCTGTTCATATTCGTTTCAGGTACATATTTGATTATAGTAAACCTTAACCCTTCATCTCCACAGACCGCTTTAATTAATGAAAATATAAATGATAATCTTGAACAACTAAAAGCGGAAAATAACGCATTAAAACATCAAATCGCAAGTTTAACGGAGAGTAACAGTAAATTACAAGAAGATGTAATCGAATTGTCTAATTCTACAACAAAAAATAATGTTCAATTAAAATCTTTGATCTCCAATCAAATAGCTACTTATCCTTCCAAAGATATTGCTTCATTAAAGAGTGGTACAAATTCTGACTTAACGAAGGATATTAAACAAAGAGTTGTTTCTAATAATAAAACCACTGGATATGTCCATAGTCACTTGAAAGTAACACCAGTATTACATGATGATAAAAGTAATGCTATCAATAGTACTGAAAATAGTATTCACTATCCAGCACTATTGTCAGTGTTGCCAAAAATCAATTATACTAATAATCTTTCTTCGAATAAAACACTTTTATTTCCCCTTTCTAAAATCGAGCTTGCTGAATCGAGTAATCATAAGAGAAATTATTTTGTAGGAGTTTCTCTAGGTGTCAACAGTTCTTGGTTGACAATGAATAAGATTCCAAAAGGAGATATGGAGCAGGTCACGGACTATGAAAAGTCACATAGTTGTTACGGAGCAATGGTAAATTTTGGATACAAAGTAAATACTAGATGGAGATTAGTCGCTGATGTGAGTTATAACCGATATGTAAGTAAAAGTAAATCTAAGTACGATTTTTTTTACAATGAAGAAAATGTATATACGGATCAGAATGGATTAGAAATGTATAAAGCAAATCTCCCAATGATGAATCCGCTAGGGGACTATGATGCAAATTTAAGTTTTAGGGTCAACAATACAATGCAACAAAATGAATTAATAAAAGAAAAGACCCAAACAAGGCAGATGTTGGATGCTGTGGCTTTGAATTTGGGAGCAGATTATTCCTTATTAAAATATTCTAAATTTAGATTTATTATAGGTGCTGGTTTTGGAGTTACTGCTAAAGTGAATTTAAAAAATGAATTTGACATTTCTATTTACATAGATGACAAACTTAAGCATAACACCTTGGAAGTCACCAATGATATGAAAGGTGTAAATCCTCTTGTTTTAAATGGATATCTTAAAGCAGGCTTGGATTATATGATAAATGATCATCTTTCAATAGGTATTGAAACTGTTGGTCTCAAAAGCTTTACAAGTTTAAGAAATAGTTGGCCCAATGGTGGTCCCAAAACCTATCTAAATGCTTTCAACTCAACAGTTGGAATGAAGTATTATTGGTAAGTGAAATAATAAGGTTGGCCAAAATAGTATAAGAAATTGAGCCTTACATATCTTCTTTATAAAAGCTCATTTCATGTGATTGAAATATATGTCCCCTTATTGACATAAGTGATTGTAGTTGTTAGGGTATTTTGTAAATATCTAATAATCAGATAAATATAATTACATATTTTAGTAATACTGTAGGCAACCTAAATAGATTTCTTTTCATATTGTAGATGTAACCTTATAAGAGCGATCGACTTATCTGTTTACGAAAATCATAAAATATTTAATAATTTACAAAATTATAATAATGAAGAATTGGAATATTAATTTTATACTAATAGCACTATTGAGTGTAATTGCTATTGGATGTACAGATGATAAAAATGATACAAGAGATCTAAACTTAAACCTAACAGGTCTCGAAAATTTAGGAAGCGAATTCGTATATGAGGGCTGGATCATTGTAAATGGAAGTCCAGTTACGACAGGGACTTTTTCTGTTAAGGATAATGGAGATTTATCAAAAAGCACCTTTACTATTAATGCTGAAGATTTAGATAACGCTACTACCTTTGTTTTAACTATTGAACCAAGTCCTGATTCGGATCCAGCACCTAGTTCTGTGCATGTTTTAGCAGGAGATTTTAGTGGTGATAATGCTTCACTAAATATACAACATGAATCTGCTCTAGGAAATGATTTTAAAAGTGCAAAAGGCTCATATATATTAGCAACTCCAACGGATGGAGGAATGATGGATAATGAAGAAAGCGGAGTTTGGTTTTTAGATCCTACCGGGCCTAGTGCCACTCTAGAATTACCTACATTGCCAGCAGGATGGGCTTATGAAGGATGGGCTGTTATTAATGGAACACCTGTTTCAACGGGTACTTTTACGAGTGCTAATGGAGCTGATGGTTCAGCTATTTACAGTGGCAATGCGGGAGGACCTCCTTTTCCTGGAGAGGATTTTTTAAAAAATGCTCCAGCAGGACTTTCGTTTCCAACAAGCCTTGCTGGTGGAGTAATCGTTATTTCTATTGAGCCAGTACCTGACAACAGTGTAGCACCATTTAAATTAAAACCATTAGTGGGTGAAGTAGGTAACAATCCTGCTGTTCATGCTTTAAAATCTATGAATAATAACATAGCTGCAACTGCTATTGCAGGGACAGCTAGCAAATCTTAATGCGGAATACAATAACAACCTAGTTTCAACTAGACTTTTAGATATTAAAAAGTCAGCTTTTCTTGATAAGGATGAGCTGACTTTTTTTTATGAAATCATAAAAGACTTTTTATTGAAATAATTTAGTTTCTTCTCTGTGATTAGTCATTCATAAAGGCATAATCACTTTAAATAGTACCCTTTATCTTAAATTCAACCACCTTTATATAAAAAAACTAAGATTTTAACCTCATTACAATTAGATTTGTAGCAAAATATATGTTTTGAGAAAAGTACTTGTAGTAATATGTAGTTTCCTGAGCGTTGTTGCTTTTGGACAAAAAGTTTGGACACTAGAAGAATGTATCAATACAGCAATAGAACGTAATCTAGCTATTAAGAATACAAATTTAAACTTAAGAAGTGCAGAGGTAGATATTAATCAAGCTCAACATTCAAGATATCCATCACTTAATGGCTCTGTTGGTCTTAATCTTAATCTTGGTAGGAGTATAGACCCAACAAGTAATACATTTGTGAGTGAGACTTTCTTTGCAAATAACTATTCACTTAATACAGGTGTGATTTTGTATAATGGTGGCCGTATTAACAATACGATTAAGCAAGCAGAGATGAATATTAAATCTTCGCTACTTACCAAAGAACAAATAGAAAGAGACATTGCATTAAATGTAGCTACCTCGTATTTAAATGTACTTTTCACAAAAGAGAATATCAAGATTGCGGATATAAACTACGAAGCGACAAAAGCCCAAGTAGATCAAATGGCAAAACTGATAGAACGTGGAGCAAGAGCAATTAGTGAAAAATATAGCCTTGACGCTCAACTAGCTAATAACGCTCAAATGCAAATTGGTGCAAAAAACAATTATGATATAGCTATTTTACAATTGAAACAACAGTTGCTTATTGGCATGAATGAACCTTTTGAAATAGCAGAAGTTGGGGGAGAAATAGCGGTAACCACAGATCCGGATTTGCTTAATATTAATGAACTCTATGACATAGCTCTTAAAAACCAAAAGTCTGTAAAAGCTGCTGAAATGAATGTAAAAGCTGCTGAAATAGGCCAAGATATTGCAAAGTCACAATTACTGCCTACAGTTTCCGTAGGAGGATCGTTAGGGACAACTTATTCTAATAAAGGAGTAAAAATAACAGGAGTTAACTCAGGTTTTGAAGATGTAATCATTATAATAGACGATACTCCAGTAACCGTTGGTTTTCCTTTTCGACAGCCAGAATTTGAAAACAATCCATACAGCAATCAATTAACAGAAAATTTCTCTTATGGTGCTGGGTTAAATATAGCAGTACCGATTTATAACAACTATGGACCAAAGGGAAGTATTGAAAGATCAAAAATTAATACTGAAAGAAGTCTCGTACAATTGGATCAAGAGAGACAAACTCTTATGCTAAATGTACAGCAAGCATTAGCAGATGCAAAAGCGTCAAAGAGTTCACTATTGGCTTCAAGAAAATCTTTTGAAGCACAAGAGTTGGCGTATAATAATGCTAAAAAAAGATTTGATATCGACGCAATCGGTGTATTTGAGCTAACGAATATAAAGTCGTTGTATGACAATGCTAATATAAATTTATTATTAGCTAAGTATGACTACGTATTCAAAACAAAAGTATTGGACTTTTACTTAGGAAAACCTATAAAACTATAATAAAGCATGGCTGAAAAGAAAAAAAATAAATGGTTAATAATAGGTCTAATAGCCTTGTTAGTACTTGTGATTGTTGCAGCTTACTTTAAAGCTAAGAGCAGACCTAAAGGTACAGAAGTAGAAATGGCTGAAGTAGCTAAAAGATCAATTAATGAAACAGTATCAGCTAGTGGAAGGATTTTTCCACAGACGGAAGTTAAGATTAGTTCTGACGTATCTGGGGAGATAGTTGAGCTATTTGTAGAGGAAGGAGATTCTGTGGTTGTTGGTCAAGTGCTGGCAAAGATAGATCCTGAGGCCTATGTGAGTACTGTAGAAAGAGGTGTTGCAAGTGTCAATAGTGCAAAATCTCAATCAGCTACTAGTGTGGCTCAAATAGAAAATAGCAAAGCACAAGTAGAGCAAATAAAAGCACAATTAATCAATGCAAGAGCTATTCATACACGTAATACTGAATTAAAAAAAGATGGTGTAATTTCTGCAGTAGAATATGACCAAAGTGAGAGTAATTTAAGAGCTATGGAAGCAAACCTTAGAGCAGCGGATGCCGGGCTAGCAGCAAGTAAAAAAACAGCAGAAGGAGCAGAGTACTCTGTAAAAAGTGCAGAGGCATCATTAAAGGAATTAAAAACTAACCTTAATAGAACGACCATCCTTGCTCCAACTAGTGGAATAGTATCTTCATTGTCAGTAGAAAAAGGAGAAAGAGTAGTAGGTACAATTCAAATGACGGGTACAGAAATGATGAGAATATCTAACTTAAACATCATGGAAGTGCAAGTAGATGTTAGTGAAAATGATGTACCAAGAGTTAAACTAAATGATGTTGCAGAAATAGATGTTGATGCTTATCAAAGCAAAAAGTTTGTTGGAAAGGTTACTCAGATAGCTAATTCTGCTTCTAACTTAAATTCCTTATCAGGTGGAGCTTTGACTACCGATCAAGTTATAAACTTTACTGTTACAATATTAATTGACCCTTCGTCATATGCTGATCTCGTTGCTCAAGGCAACAGATATCCTTTTAGACCAGGAATGTCAGCATCCGTAGATATATTTACCAATGAAGTAAAAGATGTAATAAGCGTACCAATTCAGGCTGTGACGGTTAGAGAGAAGGATGGTGTCGAAGATAAAAAAGAAAAGCTTACAGACGAAGACTATGAAGAGGTTATTTTTGTAGTAAAAGGTGACACCATTGCAAAAGTACCTGTGACAATTGGCCTGCAAGATGATGAATATATCGAAGTAAAAACAGGATTGACGGGTGATGAGAAAATAGTAATTGGACCATATACAGAGGTATCTAAAAAATTGAAAGGTGGAGATACTGTAAGAAAAAAAGAAACCAAAAAGGACAAGGATAAAGAGAAGAATGACTAGTAATGGTTTAATAATTTTTATTAAAAATCCAGAGCTAGGTAAAGCTAAAACTAGAATAGCTGCAACTGTAGGGGATAAAAAAGCAATGGATATTTATTTATCTCTGCTAGATATCACGAAACGTGTGGTACAAGATATAGATGCCAATAAGTTCTTATTCTATTCTAATTTTGTAAATAAACAAGACCTTTGGGAAAACGATTTGTATATAAAAAATGTACAATCATCTGGGGATCTTGGTAATAAAATGTTGGATGCATTTTCAAAAGCATTCACATCTTGCAATAAACTATTAATAGTTGGGAGTGATTGTCCTTATGTCACGCCAGAAATCATACAAGCGGCTTTTGCTAAGTTAGATCATGTAGATGCTGTAATAGGACCTGCAGATGATGGTGGCTATTATCTATTGGGGTTAAGCTCACTAGTGCCTGAGATTTTTTTACAAATGGAATGGAGTACAGATCAAGTAAGATCAAATACAGAATCTCGATTGGCTAAGTTAGGGCTTACATTTGATCACCTGCCCACATTATCAGATATCGACTATTGGGAAGACTGGGAAAAATATCTTAACACCATTAAAAAATAAGACAGCAATAAATTCTATATTTGAGTATGACATTGATAGACTTTATCGATTATTCAGGGACATTTGTATTTGCTATCAGTGGTGTATTGGCTGCTGTAGAAAAGAAGTTTGATTTATTTGGTGCTATCATCTTGGGCATGGTAACCGCTATTGGTGGTGGAACTATTAGAGATCTATTAATAGGTACAACTCCGGTGGCTTGGATGAAAAACGATTTGTATTTTTATATTATCATTTCTGCAATTCCAATATGTTATTTTTTTAAAGATGAAATACAAAGTCTACGTAAGTCTAATTTCTTATTTGATACTATAGGCATTGGACTATTTACCATTCTAGGCTTAGAAAAGACCTTAGAAGTAGGATTATCTCCAGTAGTGGCAGTAATGATGGGAATAGTATCTGCTGTGTTTGGTGGAGTTATTAGAGATGTGCTATCTAACGAAATACCATTAATATTCAGAAAAGAGGTGTATGCTTTTGCTTGTTTGGGAGGAGCTTTGACTTATTTATTTTGCTTGGAGATTGTTCCGAAAGAGTTAGCAATGGTCATATCTATTTTTACTGTAATTGTGATTAGAGTATTGGCGATTAAAAGACAATGGTCAGTACCATATAAAGTGAAGTGATAATTGTCTACATTTGATCCATATTTGATATGAATGGCTAAGTACTTTTTTTTACTCTTAATTATTGTAGGATACTGTGGTTGTAGTAAAAAAACTATATCACCCGAACAGTCTTTTGATTACGATAACTTTAATGGATCAACAGACCTTGTAACCCATATTAGTATCAATAAATATATTCTTACAGATACAATCAATAAGACATTAGATGGCTTTACCTCTGAAGTATTTAATATAGATGAATATGATGTCGATATTGTTATTAAACGAAGTGCTGATGTTAAAATCAATGTTTTAAATAAAGCTATCTTATTTGAAATTCCACTAAAAATAGTAGTTGTAAAATCTACAATGTTCGGACCCATAAGTGGAGAAGGAGAGATACTTTTTAAAGTAGCTTCATTAATCAATATTAGTGAGGATTGGAAACTGACAACTGAGAGTGAATTACTTGACCATACATGGATAGTTAAACCCAAACTTAATTTTGGAATTTCTATACCTGCTAAGCATCTTTCTGATATAGTAATAAAACAAGTAGCACCAATATTGCTTTCTAATATAGATCAATCGATTTCAGATGAAGTGGATTTAGCGGGCACAATTAAAGGAGTTGTTAAAGATTTTGAAGAGCCATATCAAATGAAAGACCAGTATGATTTTTGGTACACACCAAGGGTCAACTCTATATCATTGGGATATTTTACTGATGAAGCGTATCAAATAAAAAGCACTCTTAATATTACGGCAACCAATCTTGTACATACTTCGTTTCCAAAAATTAGTACACCAGAGTTGCCACCATTTAGTTGGTTGCAAGTGCCTAAGGATAGCTCTGAGGTTGCCATTGTATTTGATTTGAACTATGTACAGATTAATGAGATTTTGGAAGACCTTTATAAAGGGATGATCATAGAAGAAAGTGGTAAAACTATCGAAATAGTAGGAGTTTCTGTAGGATCACATAATGGACTGCTCTCCGTTTATTGTCTACTCAAGGGTGATTATAATGGAGGGATTAGATTAGAAGGATTACCTTATTTTGATTATTCTGACAGATCACTAAGTGTGAATCAGATCAATGTAAAGTTTGATACAAAAAACATATTAGCCAAAGGAGCAGGTTGGCTTTTGAAAGGGAGAATGAAAAGAGAATTATCCGAACTTCTTCACATCCCATTAGCCGATTATGCTACCAACCTCCAAGAAGCCATAGATCTAGAATTACTAAATTACCAGAAAGAAAACTACATTTATCTTTATGCAAAATTAGGGAGTTTTGAAATTAGTGGCCTAAATTTTTCGAGAGATAAAATCCAAGGCAAGTTACAATTCAAGGCCTATCTTTCTAGTCATTTAAATGACATTCGATTTTTTAGGTAATAGAGATTTTTAAATCCAATTTTTAGTGAGAACTTAATGTGTAATCATTTTTAATTATTTCAACCAATCTACTGCCGCTTGCAAAGTTTTATCGATGTCTTTATTATCCTCGATGATTGTGATTTCAGGTTGAATATTTTTTAAATACAGGTTGTTATTTCTATCAGAAACATAGCCAGAAGCTAAGTATATTCTTGCTCCGTTAGGTAATTCGAAATCTGAATTGCTCGTCGTATATATTGGTACGGAGCTTGGCGTTTTTTATAGGTCTAGTAATATGGACGAGTGGATACCCTTTAATACTTATTTACCCAGGGCTCAAGTTATGGATCAAAATATTACAGATACTCACGTATATGCTGCAACTTTCGGTCGAGGCATCTGGAAAAGTCAAGGTTACAAAACTTGTGTGAGTAACCTTACACTCACTCAAGCTAATGATCCCACATTGGATCAACATTCTGGAATCCAATATCATAAGATGTCAAATATTATCACTTCTACAAGATTAATTAGAGGAGGTGTTGGCACAGATGTACTTTACCAAGCAGGTAATTATATTGATTTACAGCCTGGGTTTAGAGTGAAAGATTTAAGCAATTTTATTGCAAGAGCTGCAGGATGTTTGGAATGAAATAAACCAATGGCAATATTACTAAAGAACCAGAGCAGGCACAAGAACAAAATGGAAAGCAATGATCTTCAGTATCATGAGAACGACTAGAAGAGTCATCCTCAATGGTAAGTTCGGATTGAATAATATGACTAATAGCATGCAAGCTATCTGCGCAAGGGAACACAGAAAGAGCTAAGATATAGATGGATAATATAAGTGCTATTGATTTCAAGACGCAAAGGTAATAAGAAACAAATGCAAGTAAGTTGGAATGATTGGGTTGGGGAATGTTCAGGAAGAAATTGTATTTTATAATTTGGATTTTAGTGCTGGGCTTAAAATGAAATGCATAGTATTGGCCAATTGAAATTTATGGGTTTATAGATATTTATCGGAGTTAAAAAAAATGAAACTCTCCTCAAATGATTGTTATTTTCGTTTCTAACCTTAATTATAACAGATTCAGATTGATTTTTGATGGACTGGGTCACTTGAACCTGACATGGTCTCTAAAATAAACGATATTTGTATTAAATATTTATATCGTGATAATTAAGAGAAAACATTTTTTCATTTTAGTGGTAACATTAGGTTGGGTTTTTATCCACCAATCCTGTACCCACGATCCTTTTATGATTAATGATATCGATCCTAACCCTATGGACACCACCACTAACCCAATGGATACAATGACTATTGATACTACATTAGTTGGTACACCTTGTGACCCAGCTGTCATCTATTTCGAAAAAGATATTCTTCCCATTCTCCTAGGAAATTGTGCAATTGCTGGTTGTCATAACTCAGCTGCCGCTAATGATGGAGTTATCTTGGATTCGTATGAAAATGTGATCAAGACAGCAAAGGTAAAACCTTTTGATCTTAGTGATTCTAAATTATATAAAGTTATAACAGAAAATGACCCAGATAAGATTATGCCTCCAACTGGCAAAATGGACAATAATAAAATCAGCCTTATTTCTCAATGGTTACTTCAAGGTGCTAAAAATCTAGACTGTGATGAAGTTAGCAACTGTGTCACTGAAAACACAACATATAGCGGATATGTAAAAGGTGTATTTAGTACTTCATGCAATGGCTGTCACAATACATCATCCTCATTTGGAGGAGTTATTCTAGATACATACGCTGGTGTGAAATCTGTTGTAAATACAGGTAGGTTGTACGGTGCAATCAACTGGAGTCAAGGTTTTCAAAGAATGCCACAAGGTCAGTCTCAATTAGATTCCTGCAAAATTGCAAAAGTTAAAAAATGGTTAGATGAAGGTGCTCAAAATAACTAGTATAATATCCGCTATTTTGATATTAGCAAGTGGATGTTATTATGATGTGGAGGAAGAATTATACCCTTCAATTGAGTGCATGACAACTGAGATGAGTTATACAAATGATATTTTACCAATCTTACAATCGGATTGTTATACTTGCCATAGTAGTATGTCAAATTTTGGAAATGTCACTCTTGAAGGTCATAGCAAGATACTCAACTATGTTAATAATGGGTCTTTAGTTGGAGTAATTAGCCATCAAGTTGGGTACTCTCCAATGCCTAAAAGTCGGGCAAAACTATTGGACTGTGAGGTATCAAAAATTGTCTCTTGGGTTAATAATGGAGCATTAAATAATTAATAATAAAATTATGAAAAAGAAAATAATAGTTGGTTTGGTATTAGCTGGACTTATTGGGGCAAGCTTAGGTTATTACTTATTTAACAAACCATTGGAAAGTACAGAATCAATGAAGGTAGATTACAAAATGCTTCCATCTGAGCTTTTAATGGCTTTCGAAAGTGATGAAACACAAGCAAACGCCAAATATCTTGATAAAGTGATCCAAGTAAGTGGTACTGTCTCAAAATGTGAAACCAAGGATAATAAGGTAACGGTCTATCTTGATACAGACAACCCTATGTCTAATATTATATTTCAATTAGAAAAATCAACAACTGAAATAAAGGAAGGCGAAACAATTACATTAAAAGGCATCTGCACAGGCTATCTTATGGACGTTGTTCTAGTAAGAGCTGTATTAATTTAACATCTAAAATCACATTAAATTATGAAACAAATAATAACAACTTTTATCATAGCTATAGTAGCAATGGTAAATCTTCAAGCACAAAAATATTTTTCAAAGACTGGTGAAATATCCTTTTTTAGTGCGACCGCTATTGAAAATATAGAAGCTAAAAGCAATAGTGCAACAACGGTCTATGACTCAGATTCAGGTAAACTACAATGGGCAGTTCTGATCAAATCTTTCGAATTTGAAAAAGCAATGATGCAAGAGCACTTCAATGAAAACTACATGGAGAGTAGTAAATATCCTAAAGCTCAATTTAAAGGGGAGATAAAGAATAAAGAGGTCATTAAATTATCGAAAGATGGTAGTTATACAGCACAAGTCAATGGAACACTTGAAATACATGGTGTAACCAAAAATGTTTCCACAACAGCAACATTTATCGTGAAAAGTGGAAGTATTACAGCAACTTGTAATCTTAAAGTAGCTGTAGCTGACTATGGAATAGAGATTCCTTCAGTAGTCAAAGAAAACATTGCTAAAGAATTAGAAATAAAAGTAATAGCAAACTATGAGGTATTGGATAAATCATAGAGCAAAATTGATCATCGTTTTCGTCTTCTTTTGTACTCTGCCAACGATAGGAGAGGCACAAGGGGAGGAAGATGACCTTTTAGCATTATTGGGAGATCAAGAGGTTGTCGATTTTACGTATGCTACTTTTAAAGCTAATAGAATTATTAATTTGCATTCAATAGAGAATACTGCTAATGGGGTTCTTGATATCAAAATATCTCATAGGTTTGGGTTCATAAATGGAGGTTTTTCGGAACTATTTGGTTTAGACCAAGCCAGTATTCGTATAGGAGGAGATTATGGAATTACGGATAGATTTATGGTCGGTTTTGGAAGATCCAGTTTTGAAAAAACATATGATGGGTTCGCAAAATTAAAACTCTTACGACAGAGTAAAGGCAAAAGGGTTATGCCGATAACTGCATCTTTAATGGCTAGTGCTGCAATAAAGACGGTAGAGTTTCAAGATCCAGATAGAGTAAACTACTTTTCTTCGAGGATGTATTATGTTTTTCAAGGGTTAATTGGACGTAAGTTTAACGAGTCTATTAGTCTTCAATTATCGCCCACTTTAGTACATCGAAATTTAGTCCGTACTTCTACAGAGGCCAATGATGTATTAAGCTTGGGAATTGGAGGTAGAGTGAAGTTGAACAAACGAACTTCTTTAAATTCTGAATATATCTATGTGCTGCCAAATCAGTTGGCTCCAGGATATCGTAATAGTTTTAGCATTGGGTTTGATATAGAAACAGGAGGGCATGTATTCCAACTACATTTCACCAATAGTACCTCAATGATTGAAAAAGGATTTATTACGGAAAGCATTGGTAATTGGCTAGATGGTGATATTCATTTTGGATTTAACGTTAGTCGAGTTTTTACAGTGAGGTAGTATAATTTCTTTGATGTTATGGTCAATAGACAACAAACCACCATACATCTTCCACATCATCAGCACTTTTTAGTATTATGCAGTATCTTCCTTTTTGAGAAGGGAAATCTGATGATATCAAGCTATGTTTGCCAACATTATAGTATTTTGAGGATAAGACCTTATTAGTTCCAGTATTCATCGTATACAGTTGTAGTTCATAATTTCCACTAGTGGTTATAACAAATGATACATCTGAATGAATTTCTTCCAATAAAGTAAATGGTTTAAGTATGTATCCATTTTGAGAAGATGGGGATACAAACTCGAAATAGCACTCATAATTCTCGTCGTACATGTGTGGTCCTACTTTCATAGAATGAGGGGGATTCGAAGGATTGTATGGGTTTTCTATAGTGTTATCATATGTTGCTGTTGCATAGATTTTTGTGCCTTCTGGTAGCTCAATACGGTTTTCAAAAACATATTTTTCTTTCCAATGAAAGTCCCAGTCATTAATAGATAGCAGTGTCAATGATGATCTATCTGGCAGTACAGCAAACACTTCCCAGCTTCGACAAAGTAAATGAGCCAATGGAGTAATCGATCTTATTTTGGTAGCAATTGGAAGGATAAATGAAGAAGTAACCCTCTTTTTTAAATCTGCCTCTAACAAGAATGTGTCTGTTAAAAATTCTGAGCTTATTAAAGGTACATTTTGCAATAAAGTATTAGGTGCGTTTTCAAAGTTGAAATGAATACAACTGCTGTCTTTTTGTATTTCACCATAAGGACCATAATGTATATGCAGTAGCAGCTCCGAGTCTGAAGGAATGTAAAGACTCTCATCTTTTAGTAATTCAAGCTCAGGGGTATGTGGCATCCAACTAAACCAATTGGGTAAAGCTGGCTTGAAACCTAAGTTTCCGTATGCGAAATAGCCATATCTTGGATCCCATGAATTCATTGCCAGACTAGCTCCTTTTTTGGCTATAGAAATGTTTGCCGAACGAACTATTTCCCCGTTTCCAGGGTCAAAAAATACATCTTTCACGAATTTTCCTTCTATCATATCGAGAGACAATACAAAGACTTGATATTGATCATAATAAATGCCATAATGCTCAAAGGGTTCGGACATGCAAATAGTGTAATCATATTTATTATTTGCTATTTGAATGGGTGGAAGTGCTGCAATTGAATCTCCTTTATTTAATCCATTAGTGATCCACTCTGCAATAGTTTCTTTTTCCTGTTCGGAAAGTGCTCTTTCATTTGCATATGTTACTTTATGAATATCTGCTTTGAAGGGTGGCATTAACTTCGCATCAGTTACAAATTTGATCATGCTAGCATAGCTGGCTACTTCCTTATAACTTGTAAAAGGCATCGGTCCTATATCACCATTACGATGACAATTCTGGCAATTATTTTTAATGATAGGAGCAATGTCCTTGAAATAAGTAATTTGAGACCAAGAATGCGAAGTATAGCAAACGAAAAAGAGACAAATTAACCACCTCATATTTTTGTTATATAACAGCCAATTGGATCAGGCCAAGGTTTTTTTACAAGATCACCAGCTAGTACTTGTTTAATTGCTAGTTCGAGGTCTTCAGTCACTTTACCATGCCTCATTCTACCTGGTGCAGCATATGAATTATTAATCCTGCCTTGATACAATATTTGATCCTTTTCATCAACTAAAACAACTTCTGGGGTAATAGAAGCAAGGTATCTATTCGTAATGATCTGTTTGTGGTCTATTTGCACCGTAAAAAGCGGAAGGTCATATTTCTTTTTAAATAAACTTGCAGTTTTAATATTGCTCATTTGTTGAGGGAATACAGCAACAAAATTCACCTTATCTCCATAATCGGTTGAAATCCTTTTTAAGGTTTTACCAAGGTAATTGCAAACAGGACATTCTTCTGCCATAAAGATGTAAGCAGTAAATGTCTGTTGAGTAGATGCTTTGGTAATTCCAAAAATTATAAATATTGATAAAATCACTATTTTTTTCATGCTCTAAAATTAAGTATTCTGTATAGAAATTTAATCAAAAAAGTTCTGAATCGATTTAAAATCTATCTGAATCAACAATTCAGGTTGTAAAATGCATGATTGAGTCACAGAAAATCGTTTAAACTGAAAATTATACATTTATTTGAGGTATGAAAAATTATAGCATCATTCTACTTTTATTTATCTCACATCTCTGTAGCGGTCAGATATTTAGCACTGTTGGAGGGAAAGTGCATTTTATTTCTGACGCTCCTCTTGAGTTGATAGAGGCAGAATCTGTTCAAATGCAAGGGTTAATTAATATAGAGAAACAAACATTTGCATTTAAGATCTATATAAAGTCCTTCGAGGGGTTTAATAGCCCGCTTCAACAAGTTCATTTTTATGAGAATTATATGGAGGCTAATGAATTTCCAATTGCAACATTCAAGGGTAAAATATTGGAACCAATTCACAAAGGAAAAGATATCTATAGAGCTAAAGGAATGCTTAATTTACATGGAAAATCTTTAGAGCGAATTTTTGAAGTAAAACTGGATATCAAAGATAAATCAATCACTTATTCGTCTGCATTTGAGGTGCCATTGGTAGATCATAATATTGATCTACCTCAAATAGTATATCAAAAAATAGCTGAGAATATCAAAGTAACTGTACAAGGTGAAATGATTCTTAAAGAATGAATAAACTACTCTTTATATTATTATTACTGCCAACTTGGTTGTTGGCACAGACCCCGAACTGGCGAACAGTTAATGTAGATCCACCTATAGTAATTGAAAATTTGCAGGTAGATACTCTTGGTTTCTTATGGATGAATGATGATAGTGTTCTCTATCGATATAATGGTATTGAGGTAGTCCCAAAAATAAATCTTACAGAAGAAAGGATCACATCACTTGTTTATAATGTAGATCGTTTTTTAATTGGGACCTCAAATGGAAGAGTACTTGCTTTCAACCCATATAACTCAACACTTAGTGTTTTACTTGATAGAAGTGACAAGCAGCCTGTAACAGATATTCTATATAAGAATAAAGATAATTTCGTGTTACTATCATATGGATATGGAATCGGATTGATGCAGGAGGGGGTTTTAACCTTTATCAATACGGAAAGTGGTTTAATTAGCAATGAGGTATATGATATATCGCTTTTTAATGATCGATATTATCTCGCAACAGATCAAGGAATCCAAATATTAGACCCTAAAGATAAATCTTTATTTGTGGAAACCTTGACTAATAAAGACGGCCTATCTGATCTGGTGATCACTCAACTAATGCAATATGATAACAAGTTATGGTATACTGATTACGATAGACATCTCGGTGTCATAGATGATAACCATTCCATTGAAAATTATAAATTTCCAGCTCAATCAAAAGTTAATCAATTGAAAGCTTATAGAAGTGGTTTCTACATTGCTACTGATGATGGTCTCTTAAAATTCACAGATGGAGTTTTTTCTTCACAGTATCCAATGTCAGGAACAGAAAAAGTTACATTGCTAGAGATGGACGAGGAAGGTAATATTTGGACTGCAGCCTCTGAAGGTAAATTACTTATAAGTAGTATTTACTTCCAATCGCTTAAGGTCTATTTTTCTGATATTAGGGCGATAGCTAAATATGAGAACACCTTTATAATAGGTAATCAGGAGGGACTTTACACCTATTCTAATAATACTATTAATAAACTTAACAACAACAATATAACCCATATAATTACTGTTAACGGCTATCTCGTAGTGGGCACATTTTCAGAGGGTGTAAAAGTATATGACGATCATTTAAACTTGGTTTATGAGTTAAAAAATTGGTCAGGAATTGAAAATCAATCCGTACTACATCTTTATTATTACAATGGGTTTATTTATATATCGTCTCTGTCAGGAGTTATGAAATTTACTTTTCAAAATGGACAAATAGCCCCTAAACAATCACTAAATTCGATGATAGGGCCTGGCTATATATACAGTATGGTAGCATTACGCGATAAGATGTATTTTGGGACTGACAGGAATGGTCTAATAATATGGAACATTGAGAATAATAAAATAGATAAGTATAATACTTTTGAAAAAGGCGAAAAAATAGGTTCGATATATGCACTCTCTTTTGATAGCGAGGGGAAGTTATGGTTTACTTCTAGTACGGAAGGCTTAGGAGTTCTCGATGATAAAAAAACAGTTAAGCTAAGGAATCAAAGAAATATTATCGATAAATATACATCTCTGACCACACTTAGCAATGGAAGTCTACTTGCAGTGAGGAGTGCATCTGTTGATCTTGTGGACCCAGAAACCCATCACATAATGTACTTTGATAAAGAAATCGGAATAAAAACTGAAGAATCTTATTTAAATACTGTTATACATGATAACCATCAGACTTACTTTGTGCATGATCATAATATCTATTGTTACACTCCATATCCTAATATCAAAATACATCCTGAGGTAATAATCGATGCTATAATGGTCAATCTTTCACTAACTGAAGGCAAAAATAAATTCACAGAAGATGAAAATAATATCGAGTTTAATTACAGTGGTAGTTGGTTGACTGATCCGTCTAAGCTCACTTTTCAATATAAACTAGTAGGTTTTGACGACGATTGGCGAGTTACAAAAGATAATTCAGTGGCCTTTCGTAAACTGCCCCCAAATCATTATACATTTAGATTAAGAGCATCAGAAAATGGACAATTTAATGATGAACCTGAGGTAAGTTATTACTTTGAAATTCAAAGATACTTTTATAATGAATGGTGGTTTAAAGTATTAGGGTTTGTAGTCATTGGGTTTGGATTATGGCTAATAATACAAACTAAGGAGAATAGAAAAAAGGAAAAAATATCCATGGAAAAATTGACAATAGAAAATCAATTGATCAACCTAAAAAACCAACTCAACCCACATTTTTTATTCAATGCATTCAATACATTGATTGGACTTATTGAAGAAGACACTGAGCGAAGTATAGAATTCTTAGAGAGAATGACTGATTTTTACAGGAATATGCTTGAGTATGGTAAGCTAAATATGATTAGCCTCGCACAAGAAAAGGAAATGCTGAATGAGTATATACACATTCTCAAAGCAAGATTTAATGGTCAACTACTTATCAAACTTGATATTGATGACCATCCGGAAAACTATGAAATACCGCCAATGACTTTGCAACTCTTGCTTGAAAACGCAATAAAGCATAATGTTGTAAGTACTCAAAATCCACTTAGAGTTAGCATAATTCAATCTAAAGATACCATTACTATAAAAAATCGAAGATCAGACTTGCTAAGTGAGAGTAGAGGTACAAAAACAGGATTGCAAAATATAAAAAGGAGATTTGACCTTGTAAATCTTCCAACACCAATAATCAATGATGCTAAAGATCATTTTGAAGTAATTTTAATATTAAGAAAACTAAATAAATGAAAGCTGTCATACTAGAAGACGAACAGTTAGCTGCAAAAAGACTCAAACGACTGATCAATGAGGTGGCACCTGACATAAAAATTGTGTCCACCTTTGAAACGGTATTAGATACAGCGAACTATTTATTAAACAATACAGATGTGGATATACTCTTTCTTGATATCCATGTAGCAGATGGTAACAGTTTTGAGCTTTTTAGAATCATTGATGTAAAGAGCAGTGTAATATTTACTACTGCCTACGATAAGTATGCCATAGAAGCATTTCGAAAAAATGCAACGGATTACTTACTTAAGCCACTTAAAAAAATACAATTGGCTGAAGCAATAGCAAAAGCCACACCAATAAATCCACAATTATTAAAGGATATTCCATCAGAGTACAAAAAACGAATTGTCATACAATTTCTATCTAAGCTTTACAGTATTAAGACAGAAGACATAGCTTATATTTATTCTAGGAACAAGGTCTCCTATTTCTATACAAAAGACGGATTACGATACCCATCAGATTACAAGTTGCAAGACTTAGAAGATTTACTAGACGCAATATTTTTTTTCAGGGTAAACAGACAGTTTATAATAAATATTGATGCGATTGATAATATTACAAAACATAAAGCCTCTAGAGTCAAAATAACTGTGAATCCTCCAATCGAAGATGATATTGTCATCAGTACGGATAAGACACCCCAATTTAAGGAATGGTTGGATAGATAACAGATTCAGTTGTTAATTAAGTGGCTTCAGTAAATTTTATAGTGTCTCTTTAATAGCAAGTTATATATTCACATTGTAAATCATAATATAAGACAAATGAATACGAATCTACTTACTACTCTCTTACTATTTTCTACCTCTTTTGCTTTAGCACAGTGTAATGCCTCCTTCACATGGGATGATACAGATATCACCATGCAGTTTATGGATACTAGTACTTCGGATCCTGGAGACCCTATAGTAAGTTGGTTTTGGGATTTTGATGATAATGGGAATACTTCTACTCAGCAAAACCCTACATACACCTTTAGTCAAGATGATAAATATGATGTCTTGCTTGAGATTACAACCTTAAATGGATGTATTTCAAGCATAATAATCGAAATAGAAACTTGTGTACTGTCAGTGCAACACACCATAGGCAGTTGTGATGCCAATGGTAATATACCAGTCATGATCACAGTGAATGATTTATGGGATAATGCAGATGAAATAGATATAATACTAGATGGTAGTTCTGTGCCAGGCAGTCCCTTTGCAATAGATCAATCAAATCCTGTAATGGTAACAGTAGATGTGCCAGGAAACGGTCTAAACCACACCATTCAAGTACAAAGTACAGATATAGCTACCTGCGGAAAAGTTATAAACTTTTCTGTACCAGATTGTAACTCTAACTGTTTTCTATCGAGCTTACAAGTAGGGTATCCAAATGGCACGACTCACAATGTCACAGTCGGTGATGACTTCTTTAGTCCAGTATCAACTGGTATTATTCTAGGAGATATTGTTCATTTTAACTGGATTGGTAGTGGACATAGCACGACCTCTGATGCAACAACAGGCCCAGATGCTTGGAATAGTGGGGTTATCAGTGTTGGTTCTACTTTTGATGTGGTAATTGACAATCCAGGTACTCATTTATATTATTGTATTCCTCATGGAGGTACTGGAGGGACAGGTATGAGTGGAAATATATTAGCTAATTGTCCTACTGGGAATTCTATTAATTTAGAAATATCATTTAATACTACCATCGCAGATCCACTTGGATATAATATATACTATGATGGTATTTTAGTAACTGGTAGTCCATTTTCCTACAACGGTACTGGACTTCAACAAACCACAATAAGTATAGTAGGAGACGGGTTTGCCCATCCCTTACTTATTGAAGATGTTGCAGACCCTACCTGTACGCTCTCTATGAACTATAATTCCCCAGATTGTGGACAAGGTGGAGGAAACCCCGTCTGCAGTATTTCTGTTTCTACAGGTGCACCAAGTGGATGTGACGCCAATCAAAATGTAAGCATCAATGCCACAATCTCTATTGCTAATGGAGGAAGTGGATTCAACCTTATTATTGATAATGGTACACCTACCTATTATGCCTATAATGGTCCAAATATAACCGTTACGGTAGTGTTACCAGGAGATGGGCTAAATCATACTATTACTGTTATAGATGATTTAGATCCTACATGTACAGCGAGTACAAATATTACGACTCCCGATTGTAACTTACCATGCAATATAACAAACCTGACTGCTACCGCTGGTGGAGGAGGTGGTGGTGTAATTCATACAGTTAATGTGGAGGATTTCATATTTAACTCATCTGTGGTTAATATTACTGAAGGTGATGTTGTCGAATGGATTTGGATTGGGGTAGTATCGCATACAACCACTTCTGATGCTACATCTGGACCTGATAGCTGGGATAGTGGACTTTTAGGCAATGGTGCTACTTATATCAGCCCAGTGCTTTCTCAGGGAGTACATGCCTATTATTGCATACCTCATGGTTCGCCTGGAGGTAATGGAATGGCTGGTACTATCCATGTATTACCACCTTGTAATGCACAAGGTGAAGTAATGGTGACAGTTAATTTCAGCATTACAAGTGGAGGTGTTAGTGGTTTTGAAGTGGTTGTTGACGGTGGTTCAGTTGGAATATTTCCTTATGTCCCAGGAGTCGTACAAAGTGCTACAATTAATGTACTTGGAGACAATATGAGTCATATTATAGAAATCAAAGATGTTGATTCGCCTACTTGCTTAGCCTCAACTACTCTAATAACACCCGATTGTAATGGAGGAGGAACTCCAGTTTGTTCAATTAATGTGATTGGAAATGTGAATGGTGGATGTAATGCCAACAATGAAGTACCCGTAAATTTGACCATAACAGCGGCTGATCAAGGTAACAACTTTAGTGTTTCAGTGGATGGCACATTAAT
>JBBKVK010000215.1:0-8409 GCA_037968395.1 Saprospiraceae bacterium
CTAAAGCACTACACCAATTTCCCAAAGAATACCAAGAAAGAGAAATCGAGGTTGCTCTTTCCGATGTTCCCCATGAAATAAATAAAATTAAGAAGAAAGCGCTTAATGATGTTTATAAAAAGAGAATAGACACCTTAAGTCAAGATGCTCAGCAATTGATATATGAAATGATGGATTATATGGAGCAAAAATGTATCTCAGCTCCTATAAAAGCTGCGAAAAGGAAAATATTATAGTGTTTTAGTTGAATTACTTTTTTCTGAAGACAACAATATCTTGGAAATCCAAGCTTTCCGCATTACTTTGCTGCCATTCTCCTTTATTGTATAAATCAACTTCAAACCCTCTTTTTTCTATTTCTAATTTTAGAATATTGATATCAAGGGCAATATTTGCGGATTTTACTTTCTCATCCATTAATGCAAACCCTTCAAATTGATATGGAAAGGTAAAATTTTTCTTTGAAGGTTGAGTATCTTGGTCATAAGTAAAAAATGTTGAGAAACATCTTCCACCTGGTTTTAAAATTCTAAATATTTCATCTAAATAATGTAAGACTTCCTCCAAAGACATATGGGTAAATACCGAGATCAAGATAGCTAGATCAAATTGTTGACCTTCATAAGGGAAAATAAATTCTTTAGGATCTTTTCCAGTTGATTTATATAAATCGTTGGAAAGATCAATATATTCAAATTGAAAATTTGGATACCTACTAGATATTTCTTTTTGACACCAATCTACGCCCTTTTTTACTACATCAAAACCTCTGTATTTAGAGGTTTTACTTAGATACTTTGTCAGTGGTATCGCCATTCTACCTAAACCACTACCGACATCCAATACGGCACTGTCCTTGGTTAACTTACCATACTTAATAAAATACTCCAAGAACTTTAGTCCTGTTTTTTCGAAGTTACCTCCACCTGTATATATCATACCTTTTGGTGGAATCATTTCTTTTCTACTATTGCTGATTGAATCCCACATATCCTGTGGTAGATAGTACAATTGGCGGACTATCAACCTGATTCCAGCAGGTAATGAATAAAACAGTTTACGTTTGCTCATTAATTTAGAGAGATTAGGTATTTATTCTTTTTACCATTTTCTATGAGTATGTACCCATCTTGCACCAAATCTCCAGCAGTTAGAATTCGATCAACATCACCTATCTTTTCTTTATTTATTGATACTGCGTTGTTTTGTATTGCTCTTTTCGCTTCAGTTTTAGATGAGAATATAGGACATTGTTCTGTAAAGAAATCTACTAATAAAACTTCACCTTTAATATAACCTTTTTCACTGTCAAATGAAGGTATCTCACTTTTTACAGTGTTTAACGCTGAAACCGACATAGACATTAGTGTCTCCTTAGTCATGTTTTTATTGAATAATAGTTCTGATACTTGTTTTACGGCAGCAAGGTCCTCCGCGGAGTGAACTCTTTCTGTAAGCTCTTCTGCTAAGATTTTTTTCAATTCTCTTCGGTCATCTTGGTATTGTGTTTCTAAGGCTATGACCTCCTGCTCGTTTTTCAATGTAAAATATCTTAAGAACTTTGAAATATCGGCATCATCAGCATTTATCCAAAATTGATAAAAATTATATGCAGAAGTCAAATTTGCATCTAGCCAAATATTTCCTTCTTCCGATTTACCAAATTTCTTTCCATCACTCTTAGTTAAAAGTGGTGTGGTTACTGCATATGCTTTTGCATCTGTCAAGTTTTTCCTTATAAACTCAGTTCCAGAAGTAATATTTCCCCATTGGTCTGAGCCTCCCATTTGTAGCCTACAGTTATATTTTTCATATAAACATTGAAAATCATAGGCTTGTAGTAATTGGTAGCTAAATTCTGTAAATGAAAGACCTGTCTCCAACCTGTTTTTAACACTATCCTTCGACATCATATAGTTTACAGTCAATGTCTTCCCTACATTCCTAAGGAAATCCAAGATGTTCATGTCTTTATAAAAGTCAAAATTATTAACAATGATTGCCGCATTTGGACCTTCAAAACTTAAAAACTTCTTAACCTGCTCCATTTGAAATTGAAGGTTTGAATCTAATTCTTCTGTGGTTTTTAGTACACGTTCTTGGTCTTTAAAAGAAGGATCACCTATTCTACCTGTAGCTCCACCCATCAACACTATTGGCGTGTGACCATTAAGTTGAAATATTTTTAGTAATTGAATTTGAACAAAATTGCCTATCGTCATTGAAGGAGCTGTAGGGTCAAACCCAATATAACCTACTTTTGGCTCTCCGTTTAAAAATTCGCCAGTTTCAGGAGTCATGTCATGCAACATTCCTCTCCATTGTAGTTCTTCTATGAATCCCATATCTATGAATCTATTTTTTTTTGCAAATGTAATTAATGTATCTAAAGCAGACTTACTTTGGGAAAGGATAAATGAAAAAAAGGCCATTTGAAAAACAAATGACCTTTAATATTTTATAATTAATCTTTATTATTAACTACCGCAGCTGATACAATCATCTTCCATAGTACAAACCATGCCTTCTGGAATTTCTACTGGTTCAATTTGAATGTCCATTACTTCTTTTTCAATTTCAGGAGTAATTTCCGATTTGTCTGATTGTACTCTTTGGTGAATATCACCCAGAGTAAACTTAATTGGGTCAACTGCTGCCTTACTTCTCAAATAATACATTCCTGTTTTTAATCCTTTCTGCCATGCATAAAAGTGCATAGAAGTCAATTTACCGTAATTGGGACTCTCTACAAAAAGATTTAAAGATTGGCTTTGGCAAATGTATGCTCCTCTGTCTGCAGCCATGTCTATTAATACTTTTTGGCTTAGTTCATATACAGTTTTGTATATATCTTTTAAGTTTTGAGGTACTCCGTCGATATTTTGAATTGAACCATTAGAAGCCATCAAAATTTGCTTCATTTCTTCATTCCATAATCCATGTGCAATAAGATCTTTAAGTAGGTGCTTGTTAATTACAATGTATTCTCCTGATAATGTTCTTCTTGTATAAAGATTAGATGTATAAGGCTCAAAGCATTCGTTATTTCCTAGTATTTGACTTGTACTTGCTGTAGGCATTGGAGCCACTAGTAAGCTGTTTCTAATACCCTTATCTTTGATTTTTTCTTTTAGTTCAGCCCAATCATATCTATCTGAAGGAGTGACTTTCCACATATCAAACTGTAAAATACCTTGACTAGCTGGTGATCCAGGGAATGATTGGTACGCTCCTTCTCTTTCTGCTATTATATTTGATTCTACTAAAGATGCATGGTAAATAGTTTCAAAAATGTCTTTGTTCAATTGTTGTGCTTCAGGACTATCAAAAGCCATCGTCATCATCATAAAAGCATCAGCAAGTCCTTGTACTCCAATACCAATTGGTCTGTGTTTCATATTGCTATTTCTAGCTTCTAGCACAGGGTAATAATTGATGTCTATGACCTTGTTAAGGTTACGAGTTACAACTCTCGTAATATCGTGTAATTTTTTGAAGTCAAAAGTATTTGTTGCTGTATCTACAAACCTAGGTAAGCTGATAGAGGCTAGGTTACATACTGCAACTTCATCTGGTGAAGTATATTCCATAATCTCAGTACATAAGTTACTTGACTTAATAGTACCAAGATTTTTTTGGTTAGATTTCATGTTGGCTGCATCCTTATACAAGATGTATGGAGTACCAGTTTCAATTTGAGAATCTAATATTGTAAACCAAAGTTCTTGAGCCTTGACTGTTTTTCTTGCTTTTCCTTCTTTTTCGTACTTGGTATAAAGTGCTTTAAACTCATCTCCATATGCTTCATCTAAACCAGGACATTCATTTGGGCAGAATAATGACCAATCTGTATTCTCTTTGACCCTTTCCATAAATAAATCAGAAATCCACAATGCATAGAATAAATCTCTAGCTCTCATTTCTTCTTTACCGTGATTTTTCTTTAGCTCAAGAAAGTCTTGGATATCTGCATGCCATGGTTCAAGATAGATGGCAAATGCTCCTTTTCTTTTTCCTCCGCCTTGATCTACATACCTTGCAGTATCATTAAATACCTTTAGCATTGGTACAATACCATTTGAAGTTCCTCCAGTACCCTTGATATATGAACCTTTCGCTCTAATATTGTGAATAGACAATCCAATTCCTCCTGCTGATTGAGAAATTTTTGCACATCTATTTAATGTTTCAAATATGCCTGATATACTATCATCTGTAATTGTTAATAAGAAACATGAGCTTAGCTGAGGCTTTGGTGTTCCTGCATTAAACAAGGTTGGTGTAGCATGTATAAACCATTTCTCTGACATTAGATTATAGGTTTCAATTGCTGAAGTTATATCTTCCCCATGAATTCCGATAGCAGCTCTCATCAACATATGTTGAGGTCTCTCCACTACCTCACCATCTAATCGCATTAAATACGACTTCTCCAAAGTCTTAAACCCAAAATAGTCAAAAGTAAAATCTCTATCGTAAATAATAGCACTGTTTAATACATCAGCATTATTCATCACAATAGTATAAGTAGTATCACCTATCAACCCTGCTTTCGCTCCAGTTTTTGGGTCTATATAGTAGTATAGTTTTTCAATAGTTTCTGAAAATGATTTTTCAGAGCTTTTATGTAAGTTACTTACTGCAATACGAGCTGCTAAAAGTGCATAATCTGGGTGGATTATTGCTAATGATGCTGCAGTTTCCGCAGCAAGGTTATCTAATTCTGTAGTTGCCACACCATCATATAAGCCTTGGACAACTTTTTGGGATATTTCAATTGGGGAGACAAATCTTTGATTTAATCCATAGCATAATTTTTTTACTCTTGCTGTGATTTTATCAAAACTTACTGATTCTAGTTTGCCGTTTCTTTTTACTACTTTCATGTGGAGGAATTATTGTATTATTTTAATATTAAAACTACTTTTACTAAATGACGGTCTTGGCTACTAGAGTATTAAAAGTCTTCTTCTAATGAGAATATTTGCTTATCTTTTTCGGCCATTACTCCAGCTTTTTGATAATCTCCTACCCTTTTTTCAAAGAAGTTTGTTTTTCCTTGTATTGATATCATATCCATCCAAGGGAATGGGTTTTCAACATTATAAACTTTATTATTACCTAAAGAAAACAATAATCGATCTGCTACAAATTCAATGTACTGACACATTAGATTTGCATTCATTCCAATCAAACTTACAGGTAATGCATCACTAACAAATTCTTTTTCTATGTCAACAGCGTCAGTGATCATCTTTTCAACTTGTTCTTTTGGTAACTTGTTTTGAATATGCTGATTATACAATAGACATGCAAAATCACAATGCATACCCTCATCTCTGCTAATCAGTTCATTAGAAAAAGTAAGGCCAGGCATTAAACCTCTCTTTTTAAGCCAAAAGATAGAACAAAAAGAACCAGAGAAAAATATTCCCTCTACTGCAGCAAAAGCGATCAGTCTTTCAGTAAATGAACCATTATCGATCCATTTTAATGCCCAATCTGCCTTTTTGGCAACACATTCCATATTTTCTATGGCATTAAATAAATAGTTCTTGTCAGCATTGTCTTGTATGTAGGTGTCAATTAACAATGAATATGTTTCAGAATGGATATTTTCCATCATTATTTGAAAACCGTAGAAAAATTTTGCTTCCGTATATTGTACCTCACTGACCATGTTTACAGCCAGGTTTTCATTTACAATACCATCACTTGCAGCAAAAAAAGCTAAAACATGTTTTACGAAATGCCTTTCATCATCCGTTAATTTGTCATTCCAATCTACTAAATCTGCTTGTAAATCTATTTCTTCTGCAGTCCAAAAACTAGCCTCACACTGTTTGTAGTATTGCCAAATATCATCATGCTCAATTGGGAACAATACGAATTTTCCTGGATTGTCTACTAATAGGGGTTCTAGATTTTGGCTCATTTTAATATTTGTGTTTATTGTGTTAGTATTCCTTCATTAATGTTAATAACTCACACTTTTCATATATGAATTATTCTAATGGGTTGCAAAAATAGCATTCTTCATTAGAGTGCAAAAAATATATAGACTTTATCTTAAATAAATAAAATCTTAATATTTAAATTATTAAAATCGTGTTGGTTATGGGATAATGATTTAATTGTTCATTTTTAACTACAACAGTAAGTTGTAATTTCATTATCGTAGCACAAATTAAGAAAAGTTTTAATTTATCTTTACTATTTTGATAAGCAAAGTTATCCACACAATGTTAGTAACAAAGGCAATGCCCTATATATCAATATATTATATAAAATATTGATATGTTAAAAAAGAACAAATAGTATCTAATATATTGACAATAAATGCATTATACATGAAAAAATGGATAATGTAATTAAATTGTGCACAAATATTTAATTAATGTAAGTTTGAGAATAGGAAGTCTTATTTAGAGTTTTTAACAATTTTTTGGAGTAAAAATTATACATAAATAATTCAAATAATTACAATAAATTTAGAATATTATTGCTTTCTTTTGAAGTAAGAAATAAGACCAAAACTAAAAAGAAATGACAAAATTATTATAAAATAAAAGGCATATTTTGAACTACTAAAAGGAATATAATCTAGGTTCATCCCATAAAAAGAAGCAACTAAAGTTGGAACCATTAAGACAATAGTAATCACGGTCAGTCTATGAATAAACTGGTTCATGTTGTTTGAAACTATAGATGCATATGCTTCCATAGTTCCACTTAGGATATTGGTGTAGACATTTGACATTTCCAATGCTTGAGAGTTATCAATGATAATGTCTTCAAATAAATCAGTATGATCTTCAAACTCAGAAATTTTAAGAAAATCCGTTCTTTTCATTTTTAAGTTCAAAAGATCATTTGTACTCAGAGAGTTAACAAAATAGACTAAACTTTTTTCAATCCTTAATAATTGTTGTAGTTCAGAGTTCCTGCTACTAGAATAAAGCTCTTGTTCTATCAGGTTTCTTTTTAAATTCAATTTCTTAAGACAATCTAAATATCTAAATACATTTTGTTCAAATAGCTGAAGTACAAATAAAGCTTTATCATCCAGATCAAAATTTTTCACTTTGTCATCAATAAACTTATCTAAAACAGGATTTTCTCTAGAGCTAATCGTTATAATTTTATTCTCTATCAATACAATACCAATAGGAACTGTGATGTATATTGCCTCGCTTTCTTTAGCGTCATCGTTAAGTATAGGAGTATTAATAAGGATAAACCTTACTTCTTCATCCCGTTCATATCTTGACCTTTCGTCAATATCTAAGGAATCGGTAAGAAAGTCTAAAGAAATGTCAAATCTCTCAGCAAAACTGTTTAATTCACCATGTTCAAACGGTGGATACAAATTTATCCAAGTGGCATCCTTGATGTCTTCGACTTCAACCAATTTGTTGCCATCCTTAGTAAAAAAAAATTGCATAATTATGTATCTAATAATATAAACTAAAATTACACTTCAATTAGTAAAATATCAGCATTATTTTTTTATTTGAATAGGGACTCTACAAAAGCAGTTTTATTAAAAACCTGAAGTTGTTCTACTCCTTCTCCTACTCCAATATATTTAATTGGTATTTTAAACTGGTCTGAGATGCCCAAGACAACACCCCCTTTAGCGGTACCATCAAGTTTTGTAAGAGCTAGCGCTGTGACATTAGTAGCCTCAGTAAACTTCCTAGCTTGTTCAATGGCATTTTGACCTGTAGTAGCATCTAATACAAGTAAAACTTCATGTGGAGCTCCATTCAGTCTCTTATCAATTGATTTTTTTATCTTAGTCAATTCGTCCATTAAGTGCTTCTTAGTGTGTAATCTTCCAGCTGTGTCAATAATTGCAACATTAGCACCCATGTTTAATGCAAAATCAACTGTTTCATAAGCCACTGCTGCTGGATCTGTTCCCATGCCTTTATCAAAGAAAAAAGAACCTGTTCTTTTGGCCCATATCCCTAATTGATCAACTGCTGCTGCTCTAAAAGTATCACCAGCTCCTAAGACGACTGATTTACCCCTTTTTTGATATTGATGTGCTAACTTTCCTATGGTTGTTGTTTTTCCAACGCCGTTAACTCCAACGACAAGGATAATGTGTGGATTTTCATCGTCAGGATAGGTAAAATCTTCAATGTCATCCGTATTGTTTTCAGTAAGAATATCAATTATAACATTCTTAAGTATATTGTTTAATTCTGATGTATTTAGATATTTATCACTGGCTACTTTAGCTTCTAGCCTGTCAATAATTTTAACTGTAGTTTCTAATCCTACATCTGAAGCAATAAGAATACCTTCAAGCTCATCCAGAAAATCTTCATCAACTTCAGACTTTCCTGCTATAGCTTTTGTAACTTGAGAAAAAATGTTAGACTTAGTTTTTTCTAAACC
>JBBKVK010000216.1:0-13555 GCA_037968395.1 Saprospiraceae bacterium
ATGAAATCAATTTCTTTTAATGCCAATTTTATTGGAATTAGCAGAAGGAATACTTCTATTTTCATCAAACCATTTTTTCATTATTTTTATAATTTGCCATCGATTATGGGCCGATCAATTTTTGTTTATACGCCTTTTTATCACCAAAATTCGCAAGACCAGACTAAATTAATAACTATAAATTATGGAGCTTCAGGTATCTTGAACTACAAGATATTAGATGGACTTTCATATTTTCTAAATATTACTTGGTTGGATTCAAGGACTAAGACTCAATTGGGTAGACAGAAAACTGAATTTGATAACGTAATATCAAGTAATCAGGGGTTTAATTACGAATGGAGACTAAAAAAAGATAGAAAAATTGTGATAAAATTGAATGCGGTCACTACGATAGGTAAACAAGTAAATTTTTATAATATTTTTGCTAAAATCAATTATTTCAGACTGGATGGAGGAGTAGATTATCAAACCAAACGAGGAAACCTTAGTTTAGCCATTCACAATATTGGCAACATTCAAAATAAAGGATTTCAATATTTTAGTAATTTAGAACAAGATTACATATTCAGCAAACAAACGGGCATGGTTCCATTTCTATCCTATAGTTTCACTTTCTGATATGAATCTGCCTTAATTTTCATCATATAGTGCGTTTTATTAACCGTTTATATTAAATATTTTACAAAAAGTGATTCCCAATTGCTTTTATCAGTCTATAAGCTTATATTTGTTAACGTTAGTAAAAGCAATACATAATTGAAAAACGGTAGATTTATATTGATGGTTTTATTTTTCCAAGTAATTGGATTCAACATGTATGCTCAAAGTATAAATGAGGAAATCGAAAATATAATTCTATACGATACCGATATATCATATGAACTGACGCCAGGATTTATCATAGGCATTATTGATGGAGATTCTACTTATATAGAAAGGTACGGTTCATCTGCAGATGATAGGAGGAGTAAACTTAATGAAGGTGATATATTTGAAATTGGTAGCATAACAAAGTTGTTTACCGCTTTGCTAATAGACATTGCAGAAAACGAAAAACTACTTTCTAAAGGGGATAAACTTAATTCATTTTTAACAATTGAATATCAGAATCCGAGGTTAAATAAACTGCGAATTAAAGACTTGGTTAATCATCAATCAGGCTTGCCAAAAAGGCCTTATGGTTTTGGTGCAAAAGAGGTTGACTCACAAAGTCCCTATCAGTTTTACACAAAGACTGATTTATTAGAAGCTTATTCTAGGTTTGTAAAAGAAGAAGACATTGCTATCTACTCGCATATGAATTATGCTTTATTAGAACTTGTGCTAGAGCATGTGTACAATAAGCCATATTATCAGATTTTGTCAGAAAAAATCTTAATCCCATTAGAAATGAATAACACTTTTGTAAAGTTTAAAGAAGACAAAGGGATTTTGACTGCTGGTCTTGATCGGTCAGGAAGCAAAGTGGCGCCTTGGCAATTTAGCTCTTTTGAGGGATCAGAAGGGATAAAATCTACAATGGGGGACATGTTAAAGTTTATGAGAGCTAATCTTGGCTTGGATAATAATGGCATTAGTATGCTGGCAAGTAATAACTTTAAAGATAACCATGCTTCTTTTAATGAAAATATCGTGGTGTCTAATGGTTGGCAAATTCTAAAGATAAATAAACGACTAAATGCTGCGATTCACACTGGATCTACATCAGGTCATAGTGCATTCATTGGACTCACAAGAGAAACTGGAACAGGAGTTGTAGTCTTGTCAAATTCAACATTTGGTACCAAAGACTTAGGGTTGTTGGTGTTGCGAATGGTAAATCATAATTGGAAAAGAAAACCAAACTAATAAATGTCTAAGAAGAAAGAATCAGCATTGTCTTGGGATGACTTTGTGAAAATGGGAAATCCTGAGAATGCACCAGCAATGCCTATAGATGAAGTAGATGATATGCACTCAAAGCGAAAATTAATGCAAGTAAGATTACATTATGAGAAGAAAGGACGAGGTGGAAAGGAAGCCGTTATAATCAGAGGTATTGATGAAAATGATGATGTGCTCAAAGGAATTTGCAAAGAAATGAAAACAAAACTTGGTGTTGGTGGTTCATCTAAAGAGGGTGAGATAATCATGCAAGGAAATAAGAGAGAGAAAATGCTAGAAATTCTAAAGAAATTAGGGTACTCAGGTTCTAAAAATAGTGGTGGATAGTACCAAGACAACAATCAAATAAAATGACTAATAGTAAATCAAAAGATTATAAAAAAGTCTCACCTTTTGTACAAGGTGGAGTTGTGATTGGATTAATTCTTATTTTTAATGTAATGACTTTAATTACTGGAGTTGGAGAAGATTCTTTTTTTAACCCCACAACATATTGGATAAATACCATCGCTTTTATTTTAGTCTATTCAATCTTTAATACTGTGTTGAGTCTTTTCGCTGAGGATCAAAACAAATATATTGGACTATCTATTATTACATTTATAGGAGTTTGTGCGATTGGAGGGCTATTAGCTTATGCATTTTCAGGTTTATCAATAGATGAAGCTGGTTCTTTCCGATGGCTTTATACTGTATTTGCTATGGGGTATATTTTGTTTTTAGGCATTGTTAGGTCTATGAAGTGGATTGTATTGTTGGCACAAAAAGAGGATAAAAGACTGAGAGGAGAGGAATGACTAAAATGATGTCTTATTGACTTTATTTAATTAATTTTGCCTTTCATATTCGACAATTATCCTTTAGCATGTTATATCAAATTCAAAAACCTGATTCTAGTATAAAGAGCTATTTATTTGGGACAATGCATGCTTCAAATGGGTATGCTTTTACATTTTTCACTGAAGCCGTTGAGTATCTTGGCAAATGCAATGTTTTTGTTGCTGAAATAGATTTTGGTGACTTTAGAATACAAGGTATTGGTAATTTGTTTTTACTGCCAAACGGTAATACTTTACTTGACTACATTCCTGAAAAAAAGTATGATAAAATTAAAAAACAACTGAATAAATCATTTGGTATAAATTTGGATTTGTACAATCGAATGCAACCTATGTTTTCGATTAATGATTTTTTATCAGATTTACTGCCTAAAGAACATGTTCAACCTTTAGATCATGCTCTCTATCACACAGCTTTGGAAAAAGGACTTGTTATTGATGGGTTAGAAACGATTGAAAATCAATATGAAATTGTGAGTAAATTAGACTTGGAATACCAATTAATCCAACTAAAGGCACTTGCCCGAAATCCTTCAAAAGCTAGAAAAAATGCGATTACCTTGATGAGTTACTATGCTAATGGAGATATTAAAACACTATTTCATTTGGGAAGAAGATCGTTAGGGAAATACCGTCATATCTTACTTACCGATCGAAATAAAGTTATGTCAGAAAAATTGCACAAATTAATTGAGTCAAAATCCGTTTTTGCAGCTGTTGGTGCCGGACATTTGTATGGTGAAAATGGCATGCTGAAGTTCATGAAAAACAAAGGATGTTTAGTGAAAAAAGTAGTATAATAAATAATAATATAATCTAGATGAAAACATTTGCATTGGCGATACATGGAGGGGCAGGAACATTAATAAAAGGAATGATGACCCCTGAAAAGGAGGCAGCTTATAAGAAGTCGTTAAATGAAGCTTTAAAGAGTGGCTATAGTGTTTTAGAAAATGGAGGTACGGCAGTAGATGCTGTAGAACATGCTGTTAGAATATTAGAAGACTCTCCTTTATTTAATGCTGGTAAAGGTAGTGTGTTTACGGCAAATGGTGAGCATGAAATGGATGCTTCAATTATGGATGGTGCCACTTTAAATGCTGGAGCGGTATCATTAATTAGTGGGATTAAAAACCCAATTTCCCTAGCAAAAGATGTAATGGAGAAGAGTGAGCATGTGTTTTTAGCGGGAGATGGAGCATTAGAATTCGCCAAAGAACACAATCATGTGTTGGCAGGTAATGATTATTTTCATGACGACTTGAGATATAGTCAATGGCAAGAAATAAAAAATACTGATAGTTTTCAATTAGACCATTCAGTGAAAAAGGATTCTAAATTTGGTACTGTTGGTGCAGTAGCATGTGATCAATTTGGTAACATAGCAGCAGCTACCTCAACTGGGGGGATGACAAATAAGAAATTTGGTAGAGTAGGGGATAGCCCAATGATTGGTGCGGGTACTTATGCTAATAATGAAACATGTGCTGTCTCTTGTACTGGAAGCGGTGAATTTTTCATTAGAGGAGTTGTCGCTTATGATGTCGCCTGTTTAATTGAACATAAAGGTTTGAGATTAGAGGATGCAGCCAATGAAGTCATCAATCACCGTTTATTAAAGATTAATGGTGATGGAGGATTGATTGCAATAAACTCAAAGGGTGAAATTGCTATGCCTTTTAATACAGAAGGGATGTATCGAGCATGTAAAAACTCAAAAGGTGAAGAAAAGATTGAAATATATATGTAGTATCGTTCGGATTAAATAAAGTCAGCTTCTACAGGTAATACTTGTACAGATCTATTATCAATATCAAATTTATCTCCATTTGAAAGTACATGAATGATCATGTTGGTGATAGTCATTGGAGTACCGTTTTCTAAATATTGCTCATTATTGTGTAGCATTTTACTTCCGTCAAAAACAATGACCATGCCTGACCCAATAACGGTACACTCATTTCCATTTTTTATAATCAAACCAGTATCTTCTGCTAATCCTATCCCAACTAATTGTGGAAACTTAGCCACTGCTTCTGATTGCCTGCCAAATCTACCTCTTTGTATAAAATGAGTATCTATTACCAACTTTGGAATTAAATTAAGACCTTTATACATTGTCACCGCCCCTTTAACAAATGATTCTGCAGCACTTCCGCCAGCTATCATTTCAGTAGACATAGCCATTGCACCAGCACTTGTACCGGCTATTACAAAACCAACTTCATTCATATACCTTTCTAGCATTATTTTATGAATGACAGTGCCTCCGATTTTATTTGTGATTTTAGATTGATCTCCACCTGAAAACATAATACAATCAGCTTCTTTAAATAACTTGATTGTCTCCAGTTTTTCAGAATCTTCTTTACTTCTGATATGTAAAATATTGACATTGGTGCAACCTAGGGTCATAAATGCATTCATGTAAGTTTCACCCACTTCTAACGGTATACTTGATGCTGTTGTAATTACCACTATATTGGCATCTAAACCGCCAGCCTCTTCTACTACATGAAATAATATTCCATCGGTAATAAATTCAAGAGTGTATTTTTCATTCTCTCCTAACCCCTTATCTTCATTACCACCAATTGGTATTAATGTCCCTTTAATATTCTTCATTAAAAATTACTTCATTAAAATAAAATGCAAAAATACGATTATATTTTAATTACGTGTTTTATAAATTATTATCTTACACTGCCCGAAGCATCAAAACCTAGTAAATGAAAATAATTAGTATCAATGCAATGAAAGGACCAAATTATTGGTCGATAAGGAGACATAAACTTATAGTCATGGTACTCGACATTCAAGAAATGGAGGAGTTGCCATCTAACAAGATTGAGGGATTTAAAGATCGGTTAATTGCAATGTTTCCTACTATGCAATCTCATAGATGCTCCGTAGGAACAGAAGGAGGTTTTTTTCAAAGAGTAGAAGAAGGTACTTGGATGGGGCATATTATTGAACATATTGCTCTTGAAATACAAACTCTTGCTGGTATGGATGTAGGATTTGGACGGACAAGAGATTATGGTGAGTTAGGCGTCTATAATGTTGTATTTGCATACATGGAAGAAAAAGTTGGAAGGTATGCTGCAGATTGTTCTGTGAAAATCTGTGAAGCATTAATCAAAGGAGATGCTTATAACCTTGCTCCAGATATTCAAGAGATGAGAGAATTAAGAGAAGCAGAAAGACTTGGTCCTAGTACTGGATCTATAGTGGAAGAGGCAGAAGCCAGAGGAATTCCTTGGATTAGATTAAATAAATACTCCTTGTGTCAACTTGGCTACGGTGCAAATCAAAAGCGGATTCAAGCTACTGTGACTAGTGAAACCAGCAGTATTGGTGTAGAAATAGCTTGCGATAAAGAAGATACAAAATACCTGCTTGAGCAGGCAGAAGTGGAAGTTCCAAGAGGTGAGATAATAAGAAGAGAAGGTAGCCTTGAAGCATCTTGCAGGTATGTCGGTTATCCATTGGTTATAAAACCTGTGAATGGTAATCATGGAAGAGGCATTACAGTAAATATCAATAATTATGAAGATGCTCTAGTAGCTTTTCATGCGGCAAAAGAAGTGTCTCAAGCGATAATAGTAGAAAAATTTATTACTGGTGAAGACTATAGGTTGTTGGTAATAAATCATGTTTTGGTTGCCGCTGCAAAACGGACACCCGCTCATGTTGTAGGTGATGGAAAATCTTCTATTCAAGCCCTGATAGATATAGTAAATAGTGATCCAAGAAGGGGTTATGGTCATGAAAAGGAACTAACTCAAATTACTGTAAATGAACTTACTAAAACCATAATAAAAGATGCAGGATATAATCTCGATTCTGTCTTGAAACTTGGTGAAAGATTGGTATTAAAGGATACGGCAAATTTGAGTACTGGTGGCACAGCTGAAGATATTACGGATATTGTTCACCCTTCTAATGTAGCAATGGCAGAAAGAATATCAAAAATAATTGATTTGGATATCTGTGGTATAGATATCATGACCAGTGACATTTCTCAACCATTATCTGAAACAGGTGGAGCAGTATTAGAAGTCAATGCTGGACCTGGTTTTAGAATGCATTTAGCACCAACAACAGGATTACCAAGAAATGTGGCAGGGCCTGTAATTGACAAATTATTTCCAACACATGGAGATACGGGTCGAATCCCGATTATTGCCATTACAGGTACTAACGGTAAAACCACTACAAGCAGACTAATTGCCCACATCGCCAAAATGAGTGGTTATAGAGTTGGATATACTACAAGCGATGGAGTGTATATCCAAAATAGATTATTGATGAAAGGTGATTGTACTGGTCCTGCTAGTACTGAGTTTGTATTGAAAGACCCAACTGTGAATTTTGCAGTATTGGAATGCGCTAGAGGTGGACTTTTAAGAGCAGGATTGGGATTCAAAAACTGCGATATTGGCATAGTTACTAATGTTGCAGCAGATCATCTTGGATTAAGTGGCATCAACACCATAGAACAATTAGCAAAAGTAAAAGGAGTAATTCCTGAAACTGTGCTACCTAGTGGATATGCAATTTTAAATGCTGACGATCCATTAGTTTATGACATGAGGCGAAATCTTGAATGTAATGTAGCATTGTTTTCAATGGATGAAAATAATCCTCATATATTGGCTTTACAACGGATTGGAGGCATTACAGCGATATACGAAAATGGATATATCACAATCTGTAGAGGTAAATGGAAAATGAGGATAATGAAAGCTGAAAACATTCCATTGACTTATGGAGGAAAAGCTAAGTTTATGATTCAGAATGTATTGCCAGCTGTACTTGCAGCAAATATTAGAGGAATCAATATTGAAGATATGAAGGCAGCTTTAGAATCATTCATACCATCTCCTTCACAGACACCTGGTAGATTGAATATGTTCAAGTTTGAAAACTTTACAGTCTTATTAGATTATGCACACAACCCAGCTGGCTTAAGGGCATTGCAAAAATTTGTGAATGAATTAGAGGCTACGGTAAAAGTTGGAATTATAGCTGGTATAGGCGATAGAAGGGTAGAGGACAATAATGAAATGGGAAGTATTGCTGCTGAAATGTTTGAAGAGATCATCATAAGACAAGACAAAAGGCTCAGAGGTAAAACTGAACAGGAGCTAATTAAAATGTTAGATGATGGTATTAAGATGAAGAATCCAAATATCAAAACAACAATTATACCTTCAGAGAAAGAAGCAATAACGTTTGCTGTTAGAAATGCTAAAAAGGGTTCATTAATTGTCTTGTGTAGTGATGTCATTCCTGATGCCCTGGCCTTGGTTGAGAAATTTAAAGAGCAAGAAATGAATGGAATGCCTTTTTCTGCTGATTAAAATAACAATTAAAACTGGAGGGTGAGTTGTCCAGACTCGTCCTCCAAATTATTGGGATTTGAGACGGTTAGCCCAATAAGCCTGAGATCGAGGCAGATATCTAAATTTTGTGCGACAAGCTGAAAAGCAATATCTTTGACTTCAGATTCTGTGGTGATAGGTGTTTTTGTAGAAAAGCTTCGTGTCTTTATTTCAAAGTCTTTATTTTTAAGTTTTAAGGTTAAAGTCTTGCCGTAGAATTTAGATTTTTCAAAACGAACAAACAATTGCTGAGCAAGATCTGCGACAAAAGCATTTATTGACTCTTGATCGCTAATGTTTTCTTCTAAGGTGCTTTCTACAGCCAGCGATTTTCTGATACGATCCGGATTGACAGGTCTATCATCTATTCCTCTTACAATATCAAAGTAAAAACCTCCAGACTTTCCGAATCGATTTACTAAATCTGGCCTTGACCACTGAGCCAGATCTTTACCGAAAAGAATCCCTAGCTTTTCCATTTTTGCAGCAGTAACTTTTCCAACCCCAAAGAATTTTTTAACAGGAAGTTCTTCTAAAAATGAAATAGCTCTGTGGGGTTTTATTACTGTTATTCCGTTTGGCTTATTGACATCAGAGGCTATTTTAGCTAGAAATTTACAATAGCTGACTCCAGCAGATGCAGTAAGTTGAGTCTCTTGGAAAATGTCAGTTCTAATCGATTCTGCAATGATTGTAGCAACAGGCTCATTAATTTTGTTTTCGGTTACATCCAGATATGCTTCATCTAAAGAAAGTGGTTCTATAAGATCAGTATAACGGCTGAATATCTCTCTAATTTTAATTGAAACGGCTTTGTATGCATCAAATCTGGGTTTTACAAAGATAATGTGCGGACAAAGTTCTTTTGCTTTCCATCCGGGCATGGCTGATTTTACTCCAAATACTCTTGCTTCATAACTTGCGGTAGTTGTTACTCCTCTTTTACTTCCGCCACCTACAGCTATTGGTTTTCCTCGAAGATCAGGATTATCTCTTTGCTCTACTGATGCATAGAAAGCATCCATATCGATATGGATTATTTTTCGACCTCCTATGATTTGTTTTTTCAAGAACTTGATTTTGTGATTGTCAAAATTAACAATATATATTCTTTCTGAATAATGATTTAGATATTTAGACTTATTAGTTTACCCATAACCAACAAAGAATAGAATCTGGATTATATATAAATATGGTTTTTATAAAGAATTTAGTTACTTTAGTATTACAACTAATTCTTTACTATGAAAAGCTTTAAAAATTATCTACTAATTCCGATCGTTTTTATTACACTTTTGATGGCTGCTTGCCAGAATTCGGCTACTATAGATGAATCACAATTGAATAAAGATTCTGATATTATTAATAATGAAGAAGAATTTATTAATACTCTTGAGAAACACCTGCAGGCAGTATCAAATAAGGATCTTTTGACATTAAAAAGTACGATGTCGCCAAATGGTAATATGCAACTCATTTTACCTAGTACAGAAATTATTAATTCAGTTGATAGTTTTATGAGTTTTCATGCGGAGTGGTTTAAAGATACTATTTGGACTTTTGAGACTAAAATACTTAACACTGAGGTAGGGGATAAACTAGGATTCGGGGTATCGGAAGTCATATATAGAGAGCCAGAAAGAGATGGTAAACCCTACTTTAATAGAATGATCGTAAGTTATGACTTAATGAAAACAGACAGTAAATGGTACATTGTAAAGGATCATGCAAGTTCTATCGAAAAATCAACGGATAAGAAATGAGTTGCCTATATTATTACTTCTTGCTTATCAAATAAAAAAAAGCCCAAAGTAGATGTTACTTCAGGCTTTAATTATAAATTTAAGGTGAATAGTGAATTACTTATCTCCTACTAAACTGCTTGACAGGAATGCTCTATTTAATCTAGCGATATTATCTAATCCAATTTCTTTTGGACACTCTGCGGCACATGCTCCTATGTTACTACACATACCAAATCCTTCTTTGTCCATTTGGGCAACCATGGCTTTGGATCTTTTCTCATGCTCTATCTCTCCTTGAGGTAACAACCCTAAGTGTGAGACCTTTGCAGATGTAAATAACATTGCCGATCCATTAGGACAAGCTGCAACACATGCTCCACAACCGATGCAAGCCGCTGAGTCAAATGCACTTTGAGACTTAGCTTGTTCAATTGGAATGGCATTTCCATCTTGTGCCTGACCAGTATTAACTGATATATAGCCTCCTGCTTGAATGATTTTATCAAAAGCCGATCTATCTACAGCAAGATCCTTAATAATTGGAAAAGATGTAGCTCTGAATGGTTCTACAGAAATCGTATCGCCATCATTGAATTGCCTCATATGAAGCTGACAAGTAGTGGTTGCTTTTTGTGGTCCATGAGGTTGACCATTGATTACCATACTACAAGTACCACAAATCCCTTCTCTACAATCATGCTCAAAAGCCACTGGCTCTTTCTTTTCTGTAATCAGTTGTTCGTTTAATACATCCAACATTTCTAGAAAAGACATGTGCTCATTTGCTTGCACTGAATATGATTCAAAGTTGCCTTTTGATGCATTATTCTTTTGTCTCCAAACTTTTAGATTAAGCTTCATCTTTTTATGTTTTTCAATTATTAATTAGTGAATTAACAATTTTAAATTATTTATAACTTCTAGTTTTCAACTCTACATTTTCAAAGATTAACTCTTCTTTGTGTAGTACAGGGTTATTATCATCCCATTCCCAAGCGGCTACATAAGTGTAATTTTCGTCATCTCTTTTAGCTTCTCCATCTTCTGTTCTATACTCTTCTCTAAAGTGACCACCACATGACTCATTTCTTTCAAGGGCATCAATCATCATCAATTCACCTAATTCTAAGAAATCAGCCACTTTTGTTGCTTTTTCTAGCTCAGGATTGTACTCATCTGCTGAACCTGATATGAAAAGATCTTTATAAAATTCCTCTCTTAATTTTCTAATGGCTGCTCTACCTTCTGTCAATCCTTCTGCGGTTCTCGCCATCCCACAGTTGTTCCACATGATCTTACCTAATTCTCTGTGGAAGTGCTCTACAGATTGGTTTCCTTTGATATTCAGTAGTTTTTCTAATCTGCCTTTGGTGTCTTGTTCAGCACTCATGAATTCTGGACTGCTGTTCGAGATTTCTCCTGTTCTGATCTCATTCGCAAGGAATGAACCAATAGTATATGGTAACACAAAGTAGCCGTCAGCTAATCCTTGCATCAAAGCGGATGCACCTAATCTGTTAGCACCATGATCAGAGAAATTAGCTTCTCCTAATGCAAATAACCCTGGCACATTAGTTTGAAGGTTGTAATCTACCCAAAGACCACCCATTGTATAGTGAACTGCAGGGTATATTTTCATTGGAAATTTGTAAGGATTCTCTCCCGAAATTTTTTCATACATTTCGAAGAGGTTACCATATTTGGCTTCTATTACAGCCGTTCCCATTGCAGAAATTTCTTCTTTGGTTGCATTGGCCATTCCTTTTTGATTGGCTTCTGACGTTCCATATCTTTGGATTGCTGAACTGAAATCTAAGAATACACCTAATCCCGTTGGAGCAACACCTTTTCCTTCATCACAAGCCACTTTTGCCGCTCTTGATGCTACATCTCTCGGTACTAAGTTACCAAATGCAGGATACCTTCTTTCTAAGTAGTAATCTCTGTTTTCTTCTGGTATGTCTAAGGCTGTTTTCTTTTTTTCTCTAATCGCCTTGGCATCGTCTATGCTTTTCGGAACCCATATTCTACCGTCATTTCTTAATGATTCGGACATCAATGTCAATTTAGATTGATATTCTCCTGATTGAGGAATACATGTGGGGTGGATCTGAGTGAAACATGGATTGGCCATTAATGCACCTCTCTTAGTCGCTCTCCATGCTGCAGTTACGTTTGACATCATGGCATTGGTAGATAGGTAAAATACGTTTCCATATCCACCTGTTGCTATTACTACACAATGTGCACTATGTCTCTCTAATTGACCTGTCAATAAGTTTCTAACAATGATACCTCTTGCTTTGCCATCCACTTTAACTAAGTCCAACATCTCATGTCTGTTGTACATTTTTACGGTACCTGTTGAGATTTGTCTAGATAGGGCAGAGTATGCTCCAATTAAGAGTTGTTGTCCCGTCTGGCCTCTAGCATAAAATGTTCTAGATACCTGAACACCACCAAATGATCTGTTTGCTAAAAGGCCCCCATATTCTCTTGCGAATGGCACTCCTTGTGCAACACATTGATCAATAATCTGTGTACTACATTCTGCCAGTCTATGTACATTGGATTCTCTAGATCTATAATCTCCACCTTTGATAGTATCATAGAATAGTCGGTAAACACTGTCCCCATCATTTTGATAGTTTTTAGCAGCATTTATTCCTCCTTGAGCAGCTATACTATGTGCTCGTCTTGGACTATCGTGGAAAGTAAATGCTTTGACTTTATAGCCAAGTTCACCGAGAGTGGCAGCTGCCGAAGCACCAGCTAATCCTGTACCTACTACGATTACTTCTATTCCTCTTTTGTTATTTGGAGCTACTAATGGAATATTAGACTTGTAATTTTTCCATTTTTCTCCAAGATTACCAGGTGGTACATTTGAATGTAAATTCATTTGGTATGCTTTTATATTTTAATAAAAACTAAGTTTTTTATTCTTACTATCTTAGTACAAAGTAATAGTATAAAGGTATCACTGCAAAAGCTGCAGGAACTACAATGGCGTATATTTTTCCAATTCCTTTGATTAAAGGGGTATATTTTGGGTGGTTTATGCCCAATGTTTGAAAGGCACTTTGAAATCCATGCCACAAGTGAAATGAAAGGATAATCATTCCTATCAAATAACCTATTACAATCCACAATTCGCTAAATGCAGTTTTGACTCTTGCATATAGGTCATATACTTGTACACCGTCAATCTCTACATAAGTCAAGTGATCATTGTGCATCTTCCACCAAAAATCTCCCATATGGATGAATAGAAATGCTAGGATAAAAGTGCCCAATAGTCCCATGTTCTTAGATGCCCAAGTAACTTCTGCTTGGTTTTTAGGTGCAACGGCATATTTGCTTCCTTTTGCTTGTTTGTTTTTACGCCATAACATAAAACCAACTATAGCATGCAAAATGATGAAGAAATATAAACCATAGGAGATTGCTTTAATCAATGGATTACCCGTCATGAATTTAGCGTAGACATTGAATGATACGCCGCCGTCATTTGCCAATAATTGTAAATTCCCAACTAAATGGGTTATAAGGAAGATGATTAAGAATAATCCTGTAAGACTCATTATGAGTTTTCTTCCTATACTTGATGTCAAAAAATTTGATAACCAATTCATATAAATGTGTTTCGCTTTATAATGCAAATTTAATGTATAAACAATGAATATGTAATTAGTGA
>JBBKVK010000217.1:0-7859 GCA_037968395.1 Saprospiraceae bacterium
ACTTTGTACAGTTCTGTAAATGCCACCCATTTATTATCGGGGCTTGGAGTGAACTGGGTGGTGTATTTTGTATTGAAAATCGTTTCTTCTTTCTTAGTCACTAAATCGTACGCTTCGAATGACTTTTTAATATTACCGAATACAAAACCGCCCTTGGTGTAAAACACTTTTTTACCATCGGCACTGTACGTCGGGTATTCCCCACTTTTCACTAGCAGTGTAGGTTTTTCGCCTGAGAGTGTCATTTCATAAATCCCTGTTTTTTCAGCAAAGCTATAGCCCATGTGGCCATTCCCTCCATTCTTCTCATATACAATCTTCGCTCCATCTGGCGAGAAAGACGGATTGTTATAAATGCCTTTTTCTGTGGTTAAAGTTGTCGTTTTTTTCGAAAAAAAATCTAGTTTTTTAATTGCTCCTAAAGCCTCGTCGCTCCATGTAACATAAACAATCGTTTTACCATCAGGAGCATAGGAAGGTTCTGCTTCTACCTCTGTGCTATTGGTCAGTCGCTTAGGAGTGCCCTTTGGTAAATTCACTTCATACAGTTTGCCGAGGGCATTAAAAATCATTGATTTTCCGTCAGGCGAGGTCTTTGCATTTCTAATTACTTTCACTTCAAAATTGTCTTCAAAAGCCTTGTTGTTGAAGCCCACCGTTTCCATCAATTTATGGTCTATCGATACTTCAAAAGGGATTTCTACCGAAGATTTATCCGCCACATCCACTTTATGGATTTTACCCTTACCCCAGATGTAAATATGTTTATCATCTGGCGACCAATCGAAGCCTGTATAGATGCCAAATATCGTCCATGCCTCCTGCTGATCCTTGCTCAATCCTCTAAACAGTGGAAAGTCTTGCCCAGTGGCTAAATCGTGAATAAACAGCACTGATTCCGTCCGAATCCTACGTACATAAGCCAGCTTCTTACCGTCTTTGGATATTTGAGGTCTGCATGCTCCACCAGGACCACCCGTAATTTGCTCCGTCTCCCCAGTATTCCGATCGTATCGATTGATGACAAATATCTGATCGTTAGGGTCTTTATTGTATTGAAAATAACCTCCCGGATACACATCCTCACTGTAGTAAATATATCGCCCATCACTAGAAACCGATGGTTCGTTCACATCTTGTTGATCATTTTTTCGTTTAGTCAATTGGATACCCTCACCTCCAGAAGTATGGTACATCCACATCTCCCCTGCTCCTAAGGACCGCTCTGAAGTGAAGTGTTTTCTAGCAACTACAAAATCCGTATTGGGAATCCATTCTCCATTATTCAGCAATGTGAAGGATTCTTTAGTCATTTGTTTCGCATCAGTACCGTCTGAATTCATTACCCAGAGGTTATCTCCCCCACCTGCATCACTTGTGAATAATAACTGCTTACCATCTGGGCTAAACCTAGGTTGTACTTCCCATGCTAATCCTGATCTTAATACTTTTGCCTTACCGCCACTGATCGGCATTACAAATATATCGCCCAACATATCAAAGACAATGCTTTTACCATCTGGACTCACATCAAGGTTCATCCAAGTACCTTCATTGGTCTTGATATTGACCATTTTGGATTCTCCTGGCGGATTATTGACATCCCATTCTTTTGCTTTGTCTTGTCCGATTGCTAATGTAGTAAAACATAAAAGATATAAAATTGATAGGTTTCTCAGATTCAACATAAATATGCAGTTATTAATCAATTGCCAAATTTAGTATAAATCTAGGAGAATTATATTAATACTCGTAAGAATTCAAAGAATCGGACATCTGCAATGGTAAAAATAATTATGATAAATATTAATTATAAGTATAATCGTGTAATCTAAGTCGAGAGCATCAACTAAGAAATTACAATAGTGATTTGTGAAGTCATAAATCTCTGTTTGCAAAAAGCTTCTGTGGAGAAGGAAGAATATTGAGTAGATCGACTTATTTTGAAGCAATTTCAAGTCGTAGTATATTTCTTAACGCATAATCCGGGTTTAATCGCTATAATATTTTTTTTGGTACCTAATATCAACAAGGCGGACTGAATAAATCTTCCATTCAGAACATTTTCGCACCAATTCAATATAGAATTCAGACTTTATACATAAAATTTCAAATAAAATTTTAATATTTACAAGGAAGAGAATTAAGTGCTTTAAAATAAAAGAAGATTTCATTTTGTTCAATCGTCAATAGAGTAAATTTTAAGACGTAACAAATTGTTGTTTAATTTACTTTACAATGAGTCAGGTTTCCTAACAATTAATATGCACATAAAAGTAACCTTTAGAATTTTAATTATTACTTTAGGAGTACTAGCAAGTCTTGTTACTATTTCAGGTCAAAACTATGGGTTAAATGTAAATCACTATAATACAGAGCAAGGATTGTCACACCGTGATGCTCAATGTATTACAAAAGATAAAATTGGCTTCCTCTGGGTAGGCACAAAGTTAGGAGTCAATCGATTTGATGGCCAAACATTCAAAGTATACACTCAAACCGAGGGGCTACAATCCAATGAAATAAATCACATTATCGAAGATAATAGTGGTAAGTTGTTTATGTTCGAAACAGGTTCCTATCTTAAAAAAGAAGTCATTTCACTTTCCATACTAGATCCAGTTATTGATAAAGTAGTCGACGTTTATTCCCTGTTACCCGATGGAATGCAATTTAACCCAACTGATATTAAAAGTTTCACAAAAGGACCGAACGGGTTGATCTGGTTCCTAATGAATGATGGTTTGGTGCTTAAGTGGGACGGTAAACATTTTTCGTCTATTAAAATTGATATTAGTGAAGTATATCTACTAGATGATATGCATGTAGATGGCGAAGGAAATATATATTTAATTGTAAAAGGGCTTAAGGATGGTAATTATTCAAAGCAAACCTGTGCTCTATTTATTTATAAAGAAAATGGTACACTTGTCAAAAAACGGACCTTCGGTGTAGAAGGAGAATTTATTATTCATGATATCGATTCATCATTTATTAGAGTGGTACATTCAGATCTGAGTATAAATAGGTTCTACAAAATAGACTCCAAGGGTAATGAAGCAATCGATAGTATTACTTCAAACATCTTAAAATCTAATCACATTGAAAATAACAATATCACAAGATTAAGTATTATTATGAGAAAAGGCAAGGAACTATTTTTTCTTAGTGGTTCGGATCTGTCCAATTACAAACTCAAGTTGTACTCACCACAAATTGAAAATTTGGTAAGTATTAATAACAAGCTTTCAGACATTCGACTGATTACCAGTATTTACATTGACAAAGGTAATACTATTTGGTTAGCAACACAATTTGGGATTTACGAATTGAGGATTTTAAAGTACAGATTTGAAAACATTGTTCGAAGCACAAAGGATAAAACAATTGCTTTACGTAACATTACAAGCGACTCCTCAGGAATTATTTACTTAAAAACAGAATCAACTCCTAACATATGGAAGTATGATCCCAATTCAAAAAAATTAAGCATTTTAAATGATGAAATACCCTTGCTTAATAAATATATAGATAAGGATCGAGCCATCTCTTTGTTTTTTAATACGCAGCAACAACTAATATTTGGCTCAGCTGATAACATATATAACCTTGACTTTAAAACGAAACGGATAACCATCCCATTGGCTTCCTCTGATCTCAAATTTGATGGTGCAATTTGGAGTTTTTACGAAGACCCCAAAGGTCGGATTTGGTTTGGTAATGCCGAGGGTCGCTTGGGTGTCATGATAGATCAAAAGGCTGCATTCCTCGAACCAATTAGCGAATACAAACAATTAACCATCTACCAGTTTATACCTTTTGAATTGGACAAAGTTATCTTAGTAACCAGCAAAGGCTTATATATCTACAATACAGAGACTTTTACAGTATTACAGGAATACAGCAATAACATGACGGGCAATGCCTATCTAGAATTCGACAACATCAATCACCTTTACAAAGATGTCGATGGGACCTACTGGGCAGGAAGTAAAGGAAATGGATTATTACACTTAAAAATTGAGTATTCAAGTACGAATGAAAATAGTATTAAAATCTTGGCAGCCTATAATAAGTCACATGGATTTATTGACAATAATATATATACTATATACCCAGATGAATATGGCAAGTTTTGGATGTCAAGTGATCATGGAATAATATCTTATGATAAGGTTACAAAAAGAGTCAACAATTACGCTACAAAGGATGGGATGATCAACTTGGAGTATAATAGAATATCGCATCATCAAGCCAAGGATGGCTATCTTTATTTTGGTGGTTTGAATGGTGCTTCAAGGTTCCATCCTCTTGATTTCAAAAATGATACTATTTCTATCGATTATCCATTAGTAATCACCAATTATGAGCAAATTAATAGCGATGGAATCAATGATCTGGGCAAAAAGGAAATGTTGTATTCAACCCATAAAATAGTATTTGAACCCAATGATCGTTTTTTTAGAATAGATTTCAGACAATTAGCTTTTGATGGGCTTTCTAAAAATAATTATGCCTACAAATTTGAAGGAATTGATCAAGACTGGAATGTACAGGATGAAAATTTTATTAAAATATTGAATTTACCATATGGCAGTTATAATCTTAGAATTAGAGCTCAAAATTTATCTGGGGTTTGGTCAAAGAAAGAATTAAATATCCAGATCGAGGTTATAAAACCATTCTATCTTATGGCTTGGTTCATTGCAGCTAATATTGCTTTGTCTCTTGGTTTGATGTATGTTTACTTTGTATTTAGAACCTCGTCTCTTAGGAGGAAAAAACAACAGTTAGAGAAAGAAGTATTCGTTAGAACAGAAAAAATTTTACTTGATAAAATTGTTATTGAAAAACAAGCAGAACAATTGAAATCTTTAGATAAGTTAAAGACCCATCTATTTGCAAATATATCCCACGAATTGCGGACACCAATTTCCCTTATAATCGGACCAGTTCAGTCTGTTTTAAAAGACAAAAGCATAGCCGCTAAGAATGTAAAATTATTAGAATTAGCAGAGAAGAATAGTAAGATACTAAACAATACCATTACAGAAATTCTAGATCTTGCTAAACTTGAAAACAAAAAAATAAAGCCAAGCAATAGTTCGATTAATCTTTACCAACATTTGGTTGCATTAATCTCTTCGTACCAACAGTTAGCCATGATCAACAAGCTAACTTTTAATTATGAATTTAATTTAGATCAGAATCTGGAGATTATAACAGATGCAAGTAAACTCAATAAAATATTATCCAATTATCTATCAAATGCTTTTAAGTATGCAAATCGCCATGGTGTTATTACTTTAAATGTGTCACAAATGGAAAACGATCTGTTATTTAGTGTACAGGATACAGGGAGAGGCATCCATCCAGCTGATTTACCTCACGTATTTGATCGCTTTTATCAAGCGAGCCATCATGGTGAAAAGAGCATTGGAGGTACAGGCATTGGATTGTCTTTGGTCAAGGAACTCAGTAAAATCCTAAAAGGGAAGGTTTGGGTAGAAAGCAAAATGAATAGTGGAAGCACATTCTACCTTAGCATTCCATTAAAGGTTGAATATTTAACAGAAGGAACTTTAAAATAAAACGATGAAAGAAGATCAATTTAAGTTAGTTGAATCGGAAGGGCAAAAATCCCAAACTAAAAACGTCAGCATATTAATTGTGGAAGACAACAAGGACATGCAGGAGTACTTAAGTATCATTCTCCACGAATATAGCTGTACTATTAAAGATAATGGACAACTAGCTTTGGAATGGTTAAATACTTCAACCGACGCATCGAAGGTTAATTTGATCCTATCTGATATCATGATGCCAATCATGGACGGTATCGAACTATTGCATGAGGTAAAATCCATTGATAACTTTAAGAGAATCCCGTTTATTCTACTTACCGCCAAAGCTGATATTGAGACTAAATTAAGCGCCATGAGGGTGGGAATAGATGATTACATTATCAAGCCTTTCAATGAAGACGAATTAAAAGGTCGAATAGCAAGTCTCTTAAATAATTATTTCCTTAGAATCAATTACAACACCGATCCACCAATTGAGATAGACCAAACAGTTGAAGATCTATTAAATGCAGACGACATTTGGTTGGCAAAAGTGGAGCAAATTGTAGAAACCCATCTCAATGATGAACGATTAAATACTGGTTTTTTATCCATGCATTTATATATTTCTTCTAGACATTTACAAAGGAAACTCAAAGAAATAACAGGGTTAACACCGAATCAATACATCCAACAACATAAGATTCAATTAGCTAGAGACTTATTACAAAAAGGCGCTTTCAAAACAGTCAAAGAGGTGTCGAATGCTATAGGTTATAATGACACCAAGTATTTCACAAAACTTTTTCAAAGTATTTATGGAGTGAACCCATCATCGTGTTTTTAAAGTAAAAATTCGGTTTAGGTATTTAATGGCACTCTGATCAATTCTAATCTACCTTTTTCTCTACTTTTAAAAAACAAAGTAGAATTAACCAATTCATAGAAAAATAAAGATCTAGGTATGAACAAGATCTCTCATTTAATTGATAATTTCGTCAGCAATAGATTCAATATGCAGCGCAATGGCGTTTGTCAAATATCCCTTGCACAGGTCAAGCAATCCATTATCTCAAAAGCAAACCATGAAAACCAAACTAGCAGCTCCCTACCTTGACAAAATCAGCCAATTGAAAAACTTGAATCGGTTTTTTGCCCAACACCTTTCATACTTATTATATACTAAATCAACAAATATAATTTGGAAATCATAGAATATAGGGCTTACTGTCCTTAGGTCATAGGTTAATTATCAATTCTAGACCTGAAAAATTTTGCTTTAAATAAAAATGCTTTTCCAATAGTATGATGCGAATCCATTCAGAACATTTTCCCTACCATTCAGAACATTGTGCCTTCTAAAATTCAATAAATTAGGTAATTCAAATAATTTTGAAACCATTATAAGTAGAATCGATAATACAATAGAACTCCTGTGTTATTATTTAAATATAAAAAATTACATGTTTAATAACTATAAACCAAACCAGACCAAAAAGCACAAAATGTCGCATTTGACCCCCTATTTTGTCCGAATAATCACTCCTAGGTTATCCTACCTTTACACTTGAGGGATTATCTACTTTTAACAACATGATTTCCCACAAATATTGAATGATATAACAATAACCTACATGAGATTTTTACCCTTCTTGCAAGCGAACCTATTTTTCAAAACTTAAATTTTCTTACGATGAAAGCTAATTTAGCATCTAACAAACCGATGGTTTGGACCAAATCTATTGCTTTAAAACTAAATTTTATAGCCTTATTTGCATGTTTATCTTTTGGATTAAGTGCTGCAACTTTTACTGTCATTAATACAAATGACTCAGGCGCCGGCTCCCTTAGGGAAGCAATTACGCTTGCCAATGCTAATCCTGACGCCGACATCATTAATATTACAGCAACAGGGACATTGACTAATCTTACAACATTGACTATTACAAACACAGTAACAATAAATGGTAACGCAGGATTTACAATCGCAATGCCTTCAGGAATTGTTTTTTCGTCCAATGGTCCAGATAATCTTGTTTTCAATCAATTGAAACTAATAGACAATGCAGTCCAGTATAATAATGTTACCGGTTTTAATATCCTCAACTGTTCTTCTCTAACCATCACAAATTGTGACTTAACATTAATTTCCAGAGGCATTTATGTCAATACTTGTGATGATGTCTTAGTGCATAGTAACTTATATAATAGTTGTGGCAATGCTGGAAATCAATACTGTGCTGAATTTGTAAATATTACGGAGAGTGCTGGAAGAAGCTTGGATTTTTATGCGAA
>JBBKVK010000218.1:0-54730 GCA_037968395.1 Saprospiraceae bacterium
AAATAATTAAAGCGTTACGATTTAAGCTATAAAATGCGAATTTCACTTTTTAAAAAAAATAAATTCAAAATATTTCACAACATATCAGCTTGATTATGTTACAATTACAAAACCATTAATCACATGCTAATTTACCACCTCTTGTTTATATCAAAAACTTTACTCTATCTTTGTGCCATTCAAGGAAATAATTCTTCCACATGATTTGTGTAGAAATATTCCTTTATAAAGATGAGGTTAGAGATCAGGCTTGATGACCCTCAGACAACCTGCTAAAAGATAGCAAGGTGCCAATTCCTGCCCCATGAAGGGGATATATAAATGAGTATTAAAAAAACAACTAAAAATGACACAAATTATTTTTCATCAACGTACTATTCTTTTTACAAACACCACTTTTTGCTTAACAACGTGCTGTTGTTGTATGTGCTGCATGGCATAATACTCTGAGCAAATAAATTCATTCAAGTTTACTTTTTTAGAATAATTATTGCTACGGAGCAGATATCATCTATCTGAACCTTACCATGTCTATCTATTTCTAAAATTATCATATCATTTTCCTTACAATTACAAAACAAATTACAATGTCAAAATCAAACAATTACAAGTTCGAAACACAACAATTACATGCAGGGCAAGTTGTAGATTCTACAACAAATTCAAGGGCTGTTCCAATTTATCAAACTACTTCATTTGTGTTTAATGATGCTGCTCATGGAGCGAATTTATTTGCCTTGAAGGAGTTTGGTAACATCTATACTAGAATTATGAACCCGACATCTGACGTATTTGAGAAAAGAATTGCTGCTTTAGAAGGAGGAGTTGCTGCAGTTGCTACTTCTTCAGGCCAGTCAGCACAGTTTCTTGCATTAAATAGCATCTTAGAAGCAGGAGATAATTTAGTCTCAACATCTTTTTTGTATGGAGGGACACACAATCAATTCAAAGTAGCATTTAAACGTCTTGGCATTCAAGTTAAGTTTGCTGATGGTGATGATGCTGCTAGTTTTGAGAGTCTTATCGATGAAAAAACCAAGGCTTTATATCTCGAAACTATTGGCAATCCCCAATTTAATATCCCTGATTTTGAAGCGATCGCAAGCGTTGCTAAAAAGCATGACATTCCATTAGTTGTTGATAACACGTTTGGTGCCGCAGGTTTTTTATTTAGACCTATCGAACATGGAGCAGCAGTTGTAACAGCATCCGCAACAAAATGGATAGGTGGTCACGGTACAACGATTGGAGGTGTCGTAGTTGATTCTGGAAATTACAATTGGGGCAATGGTAAATTCCCTCAGTTTAGTCAACCATCAGAGGGCTACCATGGCTTAGTATTTTCTGATGTTTTTGGTGTGAATAATCCACTGGGGCTTCCAAATATAGCCTTTGCAATTAGAGCCAGAGTAGAAGGCTTAAGAGATTTTGGGCAATCGCAAAGTCCGTTCAACTCTTTCCTTTTATTGCAAGGCTTAGAAACCCTTTCTCTCAGAGTAGAGCGAACAGTAGACAATGCCTTAAAGATTGCAAAATGGTTGGAAAAACACCCACAAGTAGCATCTGTGAACTACCCTGGATTAGAAAGTAGCCCTTATCACTCTTTAGCTAAAAAGTATCTTAAAAATGGATATGGAGGAGTGTTGAGTTTTAATGTTGCCGGCACAAAAGAGGATGCAGAACAATTTGTAAACAACCTTAGTTTGATATCCCATTTAGCAAATGTTGGGGATTCGAAAACACTCATAATACAGCCTTCCGCTACTACTCATCAACAATTATCAGAAACGGAGCAAATCGCAGCTGGGGTCTACCCTACTACACTAAGACTTTCTGTAGGCATAGAACATATTTCTGACATAATAGACGATCTACAAGCAGCATTTGACACTCTTAATTTAAAATAGTTTTTATAATAAATCTCAGATGAATACTGTACTAATTGCAGTATTCATCTGTATAATTTTATACTAATGTCAGCAATAAAATACTTCTTAAATAAAGTCAAATTTGAACTTGAAAATGGAGGGAATTTACCTGAATACACCCTCGCATATCAATCATTTGGGACTTTAAATCAAAACAAAGACAATGTAATTTGGATTATTCATGCACTAACTGCAAATTCCAATCCTTTGGAATGGTGGTCTGAAGTTGTTGGGCATTCAAAGTCTATTGATCCATCAAATCATTTCATTATATGTGCAAATGTGTTAGGCTCTCATTATGGAAGTACATCTCCCTTAGAAAAAAATCCTAGCAACGGCACTCCTTATTACCATGACTTCCCTCAATTAACCATAAAAGATCTTGCAAAGACATATGAGGCTTTAGCCAATCATTTAGGACTAAATAAAATCCAACTTTTACTAGGAGCTTCTATGGGCGGTCAACAAGCGATGGAGTGGTCAATACTAACGAAATTAAAAATAGAAAATTTATTATTAATCGCCACGAATGCCAAACATTCTCCTTATGGAATCGCATTTAATGAGAGCCAAAGAATGGCAATAGAGGCTGACCAGACTTGGCAGTTAAAGTCAAACAATGCTGGAATACAAGGCATGGAGGTAGCAAGATCGATAGCACTATTATCCTATCGAACATCTTATGGTTACAATTCAACACAATTTGAGGAGAATGACAATAAAACTGATGCTTTTAAGGCAAGTTCCTATCAAAAATATCAAGGAGAGAAACTATCAAAAAGGTTTAATGCTTACTCTTATTACTTGTTTACAAAAGTGATGGATAGCCATAATGTTGCAAGAGGACACAAATCTATAAATGAGGCACTTTCTTATATAAATTCTCGAACAGTAATCGTAAGTATTTCATCTGACATATTGTTTACTGTTGAAGAATCCAAAGTACTTAATAAAGGTATAAAAAACAGCAAACTGATTGAGATATCATCAGATCTAGGTCATGATGGTTTTCTGACAGAATCAATTAAAATCAACAATATCATCAACGAGATTTTAAGCCAATAGACAAAGGGGAAAAATCATCTATTTTAATACAATTGCACCAAACGACTCTAAAAATATAGTCTTGTCGTTAATATTTGACCTATGAGAAAATAATGATTGCTTGTCAGATTCAACATTAAAATCAACTTCATTTTCTGAAGTATTGATGTAAATTTCTATATCTATGCCTTCATAACTTCGTATATACTTTAGTACTCCTTTATCAACTAAGGATCTGTCAGGAATATACTGCCCCTTTTGTAATGCCAAATTTGCTTTACGCAATGCTATTAACGATTTATAAAATTCAATAAGTGAAGTATCTGATTTAGGCTTTGTTTGATAATTTAAATCAGAATATTTGAAAGGAGTTTCTAACTCAAAGTCATAATCATCCCAAATTAATGGCTTGCGATTGTCAGGGTCATCTGCACCCCACATGCCCATTTCATCACCATTCCAAATATGGGGAGCTCCAATCATCGTAAACTGATGAATTAACAAAGCCATACCTTCTAGTCTTGTCCTCTCGGAAGGCATATTCGTGTTATATTTAGGATTTTCACGAGGTTTACACTGATATTTATACTTTCCGTGATTATTCATACTTGTCCAAAACCTAGGTGAATCATGTGAAGCCATCAAATTCATCATAGCGACTTGGGTTTGAAGTCTATATTTAGACCAAAGTGAATCCATTTGATTGTAAAAATGATCTAGTGTCACCGCATCATCTCCCTTATTAAATAATCCTCTTGAAGGTTTATACCATTGATAATGCATCACAGCATCAAAAATATCACCTTTTACCCATGGTTCAGCATCCATTAATTCATCTGGCCATTTTGACCACCAATTTTCACCAACAAGGTAAAAATCAGGATTTATTCGTCTTACTTCTTTCCTAAAATCCCTCCAAAATCCAAGTGGGACATGTTCTGCAACATCTAACCTCATGCCATCAATGCCCTCACTTGTATCTCCATCATTATTGGGATCCATCCACCTTCTGCATACTGCAAAAATGTGGTTTTTTACCTCATCAGGCATGTTGCCTTCATATGCATGTCCTTCCAATTTCTCTGATTCTTTCAATTTTTTAAATTCAGGCAATGATTTTATTCCAAACCATCCAGAATAGTCAAATTCTGTGCCTAGAGCGTCGTTTTTGAAACTGTTGATTTCATACCAATCTTTATATTTCGAATTTTCTTGATTCTTTATTATATCTTGAAATGCCCAAAATGAAGTACCTGTATGATTGAAGGAAAAATCTAAAACTACTTTTATCCCATTTTCATGACATTTTTTAATCAAATTAAGAAATATTTTATCGGACTCAGTCCATCCCCAAGTAGTTGGATCACCAGGATTTTCCGAATCTATCTGCTTTTGATTAGTCTCGATATTCCCTCCAAAAGTAATATCCACGTGATGATAATTACGAGCATCATATTTATGTAATGAAGGAGCGTCATTTATTGGATTTAAGTAGATAGCATTAATACCAAGGTCGACTAAATAGGGTAATTTTTGAATTACCCCTTCCAAATCACCACCATACCGCCTCATTTGAATAGATCTGTAAAAGTCCAACCCTGTGGCACTTTCCCAACCTTGCTGCTCATACCAATTGTGGGTCCACGGCGTTATTTGCCAATTTTCAGGATAATCATCAATTAAGCTTCCCTTGATGCTACTAAGAGTTGGATTATTTTCAGGGTTTCCATTTCTAAACCTTTCAACAAATATTTGATACCAAACTGCTTCGCCGGCCCATGCTGGAGCCTCATTATATGGTGTTGTCTTTTTCACTTCTGAGTTTGGCTTATTATTGCAATTGGTTGACAACCCGAAAGCAAGGATTAACAAAAAATATCTACTCATTTTAATAGTCTTCTTAAAAACATTAAACAGAAACACTAAAATAACGTTTTAAACTAAAACAAAATAAAAACATGGACAAAATCAATATATTTTGGTTTAGAAGAGACCTCAGACTCACTGATAATGCTGGTCTTTATCGAGCATTAAAATCAGATAAATATGTACAACCAATCTTTATTTTTGACAAAGAAATACTTGATAGTTTACCAAAAGATGACAAGAGGGTTAATTTCATTTACGAGACCATTGTAAATATTAACACTCAATTAAATAATCTAGGATCAAAGTTAGACATTAGGTACGGTTCTCCAAAAGAAGTATGGAGTGACCTTATTAAGGAATATACAATTGATACTGTATACACCAATCGTGATTATGAACCATATGCCAAACAAAGAGACAATACAGTTACTACACTACTAGAAAAAAATGGAATAAAATTTCAAGATTACAAAGATCATGTAATTTTTAATAATGAAGAAGTTCTTAAAGACGATGGTAGTCCATATACAGTCTTCACACCCTACTCAAAAAAATGGTATTCCAAACTAGACTCTAAGGGTAAGGGCCTAGAATCTTATTATTTAAAGTCTTACCCTACCGAAAAATATTTTCATAAGTTAACTAAAGCTTCTAGGCAAAAAGAGGCCCCAACTCTTAAAAGCATGGGGTTTATTTCAGAAAATTTCGATTATCCTCCAGAAGTAGTGAGTAGTAACTTAATCTCCAATTATGAAGATACCCGAAACTTTCCTGGTATTGATGGTACCTCAAAACTAAGTTTGCACTATAGATTTGGGACAGTTAGTATCAGAGAAAAAGCTAGAAAAGCATTAAGCTTAAGTAAAACTTATTTAAATGAATTGATTTGGAGAGACTTTTACTCAACGATCTTGAATTTTTATCCTCATGTAGTCATTAATTCCTTTAGGGAAAAATATGACAATATTGAATGGAGAGATGACCAAGAAGACTTCAAAAAATGGTGTGATGGGGTGACTGGATACCCTCTTGTAGATGCTGGCATGAGAGAGCTTAATACAACAGGATTCATGCATAATAGAGTAAGAATGGTCACAGCCAGTTTCTTAACCAAACATTTAATGATTGATTGGAGGTTAGGTGAAGCCTATTTTGCTCAAAAACTATTAGACTATGATCTAGCCAGTAATAATGGAGGGTGGCAGTGGGCATCAGGTACAGGAACAGATGCAGCGCCTTATTTTAGAATATTTAATCCAACATCACAGATGGAAAAATTTGATAAAAATCTAAAATATGTAAAAAAATGGGTCCCAGAATATGGTACTAGCACATATCCAGAGCCAATGATAGACCACAAAGAGGCTAGAGAAAGATGCTTGAGAATGTATAAAGAAGGCCTAAACAGGTTAAGATAGGATAAATCGGTTCTTAAAAGGAGTTAAATGTTTCTTGACAATAATAAACAAATCATATTGCATTTGGCGAAACAAAACAATATGGGTAAAATGATATACTGTGCCATTGGCTAGATAGATCTTTGACCCAACAGCAATATAGCGAAGATAAATTTATGGATAGTTCCATTACAAAAACAAAACCGCTATAACTACATAATCAATCCCTCAAAAAGCCAATTAGCAAGTGCTTGTCTGTTTTCATTGATGATGAGACGTTTGTGGTCGTTTCTATTTCTGATATTGGCAAGTTCAACATAGACAGAAGTTGGTAATGTCTTACGTAACATGTAAAGCCCTCTGTTGTCGACATACCCTTTATAACCTCGACCTTTTTGATAATATTCATACTTTTGCTCGAACACATCTCTCATATTATGTGCTAAGTCTTTTGATGCTTTGTTATCTCCATAGTAATAGAAAAACACATCTTGTCGCTTATCCTTAGCCCTACTGTCGACGTGAATCATTATCACTTTTTGAGAAATTACCCTTTGCTTTTTATACGTATAATATAACTTATTAACGGCGTCAGCTCTTTGCTTTAACCTATCTAATTGACGTAAAGGTAGCTTAGCTCCTGTATATATTTGCTCGTCTTTGTCACATTGTAAGTATTCCTCATCTCTAATCCCATCGTTTTCGTCTTGTACTATTACGTGGACTATAGCACCATGTTGCATAAGATTTCTAGCCAATCTCAAAGTGACGTCATAGGCATATTCGTCTTCACACATATCATCAGGACATTCTTTACACATCGCTCCAGGGTCTGGACCTCCGTGACCACTGACAAGATAAAATACCTGGTTGTGTAAACTATTGTCTACCAATGGCACTTCCTCATACGTTTTGCCAAAAAGTTTGTTAATTCTGATTTTAGAATCTTTAGAGGACACTTTTTTATTTATTTCTCCCGAAACTTCTACTTTATCTATTTGTTTGACTAACACTTTGGTTTCGACTTCAGGGTCAATAGATTCAATTACTAAACATTCTAACTCATGGTGAGGCACCCAAAGAATTCTGGAATCTTTAAAATGTGTTTTTCTAAGGCCTTTGGATAATATATTTTCGTTGTAAGTTTGGATTCTCACAGCTCTTTTGTACTCATCAATACCAATAGTGCTTCGAATACTAACACCATCATACTTGTATATTTTGATAGGTAGCGTATATTCTTTATCTATGATCAATTGGTCTTCAGCACTTATATTATTTAATTGACAAAATAAATCTTTGTTACATTGAAATTCCCCTAAATCATACTTATTAAGAAGAGCAATGATGCCGTCACCTCTTTCTGCAGGCACACTATAATAATAAGGTTCGTCAGCAAATATGACGGAAGAGCATAGTAATAAAACTATAACAATTAGGTTGCTATTGATTAATCTCGGCATGGTAAAATCGGTAAATGGTTAAATAATAAATACAAAAATAATAAGTAATTACATATTACACAATTATTTAATATGTTATTTTAATTTTCTTTTATTAAAGTATTATTTATTTAACGGATATAGACTATCAATATTACCAATTAGTAGAATTTTACAATAATTTTAAAACTCATATATATCATAATTAACCGACAAATAGTTAATTACTATCAGAAAAACATATAAGTTTTTTATGTTATTATTTCATTTTAAAAGCCATTCTAGAGAATTAATAGGCAATTAATATATTGATAATATTTATATTTATTAATTTCGCGAATCATTTACCCATTCAATTCCATTTTGGAGTTAATTTCTGGGAGAAAAACGAGGAGAAGAGACTACCTACATGGAGAAAATTAAATTAGAAATAGTAGCAATATCACATAGCGTGACATCATCACATAATTATGCCGTGATATTAGGTGAGCATGGAGGTGGACGAAGACTACCTATAGTCATTGGAGGCTTTGAGGCACAGGCAATTGCTGTAGCTGTTGAAAAAATGACCCCAAATCGTCCATTAACACATGATTTATTTAAAAACACTTTAGACAATTTTGATATTAAAGTTGAGGAAATCATAATTAACGACTTGGTGGATGGTATATTTTATGCACAATTGGCTTGCATTCAAGATGACAATACGTTTATCATAGATTCTCGTACTTCAGATGCAATTGCTATGGCCGTAAGATTTGAATGCCCCATTTTCACTTATGAGTTTATTATGGAAGCAGCTGGCGTGGATGTAGAAAATGAAGACCCTAAGATGGCACCTCTTACTCCATCAGGACCACCGAGCAATCCAAGTGACTTAAGTTCGATGTCTGACAACCAATTGGAGTCTTTACTTTTAAAAGTATTGGAATCTGAAGATTACGAAAAAGCAGCTAAAATAAGAGATGAATTGGGTAAACGATCAGCTTAACCATACTACAAACAACATAAATTGAATTTTTATAAATATCACGGTACTGGTAATGATTTCATTCTTATTGATAGGATGAATAAAAATCAAAACTTGATATTATCTAAAGAACAAATCGCCTTACTTTGCAACAGAAGATTTGGGATTGGTGCAGACGGATTGATGATCTTGAAAGCATCTACAATTGCAGATTTCGAAATGATATATTACAATAGCGATGGTAATATTAGTAGTATGTGCGGAAACGGCGGTAGATGTATAAGTCAGTTTTATTTTGACCAAGGTTATGGTAAAGACCATGTTACATTTATTGCAATTGATGGCCTTCATGATGCTTGGTCAACTAATCAACAGATAAAATTAAAAATGTCTGATGTACAAATAGTAGATCGAAGAGATGACAACACTTTTGTCTTAGACACAGGCTCTCCCCATTATGTGCAAATTGAAACAGATAAAACATTGATTGATAATATTTTCAAATTTGGACAATCTATAAGATATAACGATGAATTTAAAAATACAGGAATAAATGTCAATATAGTACTTACTGAAGGTGCAAATAAAATACGAATGGCTACTTACGAACGAGGTGTCGAAGACGAAACTTATTCCTGTGGTACAGGCGTTGTAGCTGCTTCAATTTCTTATGCTATCAAAGAATCCTTACAAGGTGAATCTGAAGTAAATGTTACAACAAAGGGTGGAGATCTATCTGTTTCCTTTAAAATAAATGACGCAACAATCACCGAAATATACCTTACTGGACCAGCAAGATTTGTGTTTTCAGGGAGTGTTGATCGTTCAATAATATAGTTAACTTAATTTATCATGCCCATGGATCAAAAAGGTTTTTTTGAATTAGCTAAAAAAGGCAAAACAGATTGGTGGCTATATATTTTGACATTTTTTCTAGTTTTAGTTGGATATACTATAGGCCAGATTCCACTCACAGCACTTCAGTTGAGTAAAATAAGTAAATTGGACTTAGGCAACGATGTTCTCAAAAAATTTGAGGAGACGATGGACTTTAGTCTTTTTGGAATAGACAAGAATGTTGGGCTTATCTTTTTGATTCTAATGTTTGTGTTTGCAACTGGCGGGTTATTGTTAGGTCTTAAAATACATAAAAAGAGTTTTAAGGATATTATTACCCCAAATAAAACAATTGATTTTAAAAAAATACTTTTCTCTTTTGGATTTTGGTTTGTCTTAAGTTTGGTCTTTGAGACAATTACCTACTTTATTGACCCATCTCATTATACTTTTTCATTTAATGCTGGTAGTTTTTTTATATTACTATTGATCTGTATATTTTTAATGCCTATACAGACTTCATTTGAAGAATTCTTTTTTAGAGGTTATCTTATGCCTGCATTCTCTTTACTGACTAAAAATAAATGGATGCCTTTAATCATTACATCTATCTTGTTCTCTATGGTGCATAGTGCAAATCCTGAAATTGACAAATACGGATTTTGGACAATGCAGTTTTACTACATAGGCGCAGGATTATTTCTTGGATATATAACAATAATGGATGACTCATTAGAGCTAGCATTAGGTGTCCATGCAGCTACCAATATCTTTGGCGCATCTATGGTTTCTTATGATGGGAGTGTGCTACAGACTGATACTCTTGCTAAGACTTCTATTATAAACCCATGGATGATGATAGCAGTATTTTACATCTGTGCCATTATCTACATCTATTATTGCCATAAAAAATATAAATGGGGAGGATTAGATGTATTAATGGCGCCTGTAAATGCCTCTAGTTCACAAACGTCTCTACCACTTGACTTCTTAGATACAGAGCCTAGATCCTCAAAAGCCATTCAAATAACAGCTCAAAAAGATAACAATATATTTCCCATTGATAGTGGTGGGATCCAATCAAACACAGACTATTCAAGCTTAATAAATGACAATGAAGAAGAATAACATTTTAGTAATATTCGGTTTAATAATTTCTATATCTGCTAATCTGATGGGTCAGAGCAATTGCTATTGGCAACAGAAAGCATATTATGAAATGGATATTGATTTTGATACAAAAAAACATCAGTTTGAAGGTGAGCAAAGCATAAAATATGTCAACAACAGTCCTGATACTTTGAGCCATATCTTTTACTATTTGTTTTACAATGCTTTCCAACCAAATAGCATGATGGATGTGAGATCCAGAACAATTAGTGATCCAGACCCAAGGGTTGGAGATCGCATTAGCAATCTAGACAAATCAGAGATTGGCTACCAAAAAATAAAATCCCTAAAAGTAAGAGGTAAGAAGCATAAGTTCATTATGGAAGGCACCATTCTAGAAGTGACTTTGGACAAGCCTATTCTACCTGGTGAAGTTGTCATGTTAGAAATGGAATTTGAAGCTCAAGTCCCAATACAAATTAGAAGAACAGGTCGTAACAATAAAGAAGGTATAGATTACTCTATGGCTCAATGGTTTCCAAAACTTTGTGAATATGATAGACTAGGCTGGCATGCTCACCCTTATGTTGGCAGAGAGTTTCATGGCATTTGGAGTGATTATGACATTAAAATCGAAATTGACAGTGACTATATTCTAGCTGGCACTGGTGAACTTCAAAACTTTGAGGAAATTGGATATGGATATTCTAAAGTAGAACCAACAAAAAGGCCAAAGAAGCTAACATGGCACTTTATGGCAAAAAATGTAATAGACTTTATGTGGGCAGCCGATCCAGATTATAGACAAATCGTATATCAAGCACATGATGGTACAGTATTGAGATTCTTCTTTCAACCAGGAGAGAAAACCACTGAAAACTGGGAAGCACTGCCAAAAATCATGGATGAAGCATTAAAATATATCAATGAGAACTTTGGTAAATACCCCTACCCTGTTTACAACTTTATACAAGGTGGCGATGGCGGAATGGAATACCCTATGGGAACTTTGATCACTGGAGAAAGACCACTTAACAGCTTAGTCGGAGTATCTGTGCATGAATGGATGCACTCTTGGTATCAGATGATGCTGGCCACTAATGAAGCCATGTACCCTTGGATGGATGAGGGCTTTACCTCTTATGCCAGTGGAGAAGTCATGAATCACCTTAGAAAGCAAGGCTTAATCCCTGGAACAGCTGTTGATAACCCACATCTTAGATCAGTAGTTGGATTTGCAAACTTTACAAGTAGTGGTTTAGAAGAACCTCTCACTACCCATTCGGATCACTACATGACGAATACTGCTTATGGCACAGCTTCATATACCAAAGGCGAATTAACTTTAGTCCAACTTTCTTATATCTTAGGTGATGATGTAATGCGACAAGGTCTACTTCGTTATTTTAATGAATGGAAATTTAAACACCCTACCCCAGAAGATTTCTTTAGAGTGATGGAAAAAACAGCTCAAATTGAGCTTGATTGGTTTAAAGACTATTGGGTAAACACTACAAAAACAATTGATTATGGTATTGATACATTAATTGGTGACAAGTTGACTATCAATAAAATAGGTGAATTTCCTATGCCTTTAGACATCGTAGTTACAACTAAAAAAGGTAAAAAACAGCTTTATTACATCCCACTTTCTTTAATGAGAAATGACAAATCTCCAGAAGGTGTCCATGACGATTATAAGATAGCGAAAGATTGGGATTGGACAGACAGTCAATACACCTTGCAATTAAAGGAAAAAGCGAAAAATATAAAAAGTATTGAAATAGATCCTTCAGGTAGAATGTTGGATGTAAATAGGGATAACAACATATTAAACCTAAATGATAAATCGACAGAAAGTGATGGTGATGAAAAATAGTAATCTAATGATGATTTTGATTATTGCAGCTGCCTTTGCAGGATGTAAGTCTCAGAGCCAAAGCATCTCAACTGAGACTGTTATACCATATGAGTTTACTCAAGACAGTTTGTCCATATTAAATGTCTTGTCGACTCAACAATCTGCTTGGAATGAGGCAGATATCCCAAAGTTTATGGAAGGATACTGGAAAGATGATGCTCTAACATTTATTGGAGGAAGCGGTGTCACTTATGGTTGGCAAAATACACTAAACAATTACTTAAAAGGATACCCTGATCCTGATGCAATGGGCCAATTGAGTTTTGATATAATAAAGGTGAAATCATTAGGGTCGGACGCCGCACAAGTTATTGGTAAATACACTTTAGTTAGAAAAGAAGACAAACCAACAGGTCACTTTAGCCTGGTTTTTCAAAAAATAAACGGAGTATGGCTGCTCACATCAGACATGACTGCTAATACGCCAGTAATGAAAGCGGAATAATGACATTAAATTGTCGAGGCTATTTATTAGACCTCACCACACCAAAGGTTATGGGTATATTGAATGTCACTCCAGATTCATTTTATGATGGTGGTCAATTCAATAATCCTAGTGTATTAGTGACAAAAGTTGGTCAAATGATTTCTGATGGAATGGATATTTTAGATATTGGTGCTATGTCCTCTCGTCCTGGCGCTGAAATCATTCCTTTTGAAATAGAGTTAGAAAGGTTAAAGGAAGCATTAGATATAATTGTACCTACATTTCCTGATATTATTATTTCAATAGATACCTTACGAGCAACCATCGTTTCTGCTTTGGTTGATTACCCAATTCATATTATTAATGATATCTCTGGTGGCAATTATGATACAAATATGATAGAAGTTTGTGCTAACCATAAGTTAGGATATATTATGATGCACATGCAAGGCAGTCCAGCTGTGATGCAAAAAGATCCAACTTATGATGATGTTGTATTTGAAATCATGGTAGATTTACGAAATAGAGTTAAGCAAGCTCAAGCTAAAGGGTTACACAATATTGCCATTGATCTAGGTTTTGGCTTTGGCAAATCGATAGATCACAATTTTTCATTGTTAAAAAACTTAGGTAATTTTAAATTTATAGGTTGTCCAATTTTGGTTGGGATTTCTAGAAAATCTATGATATGTAAAGTGCTGGGTGCTAGTCCAGCTAATGCATTGAATGGCACGACTGCACTGCATATGATGGCATTAAATAACGGTGCTAGTATCTTAAGAGTTCACGACATCAAAGAAGCCCAAGAAGTCATTACACTATGGAAAAAGTTAAATTAATCTACTTTTTTGTATTTTAAATAATTAACCATCGCTTTAACCTCTTCACCATCGACTCCAATATAGTTTCCTTCTATATCTACTATTTTAGCTGAAGTATGATATTCTGCTCCTTTGGCCACCTTATCTAGTGCTGGCAATGATTTACTTGTTACTCCCGAACCAGGAAGAATGGTCATTTTGTCCTTGTACTTTTGTATTAGTTCATTGATTAGATCAGCTCCTTCTAATGCTGTTGGCTTTTGACCAGATGTCAGTATACGTCTAAATCCCAATTCATATATTTCGTTTGCCGCCTGCAGAGGATCATTTACGACATCAAAAGCTCTATGAAACGTACAACTCATTCCTTTTGCTAATTGTAACAATTCCCGATTTTTATCGATATTTATCTTGTTATGTTCGTTAAGTATTCCAAACACTACTCCATCTGCACCAATCTCTTTGCAAAACTTTATACTTAATTTCATCTTTTCAAACTCGTCTTCGTTATAAGTGAACCCTCCACCACGAGGTCTAATCATTACAAATAATGGAATCGTTAATAATGCTCTAGCCTTTCTAATAAAATCAATGCCTGGAGTCGTACCACCTAGCGTAGGATCTAAACACAATTCTATTCTGCCAGCACCATTTTTCTGGGCTACTTCACAACCTTTTAAATCGAATCCTATAACCTCTAACATTGTGTAAAAATAAACATAAAATCTATTTTGAAATGAACTGTCTCATAAAATTCTCAAGTTTGATACAATCTAAGCTTTAATTATCGTTTCTTAAATAAGTTAATTAAACTCACAGAGGCAAGTAAAAGAATTACTATTTATTATTGATTCCTGTTTGCTTTGAACATATTAACTTTTTTTGTAATATATTTGCAATACAATCAGATTACATGCAATTTAACACTAAGACTATTGTATTTCTAACAGCATTGATATTTACAACATCATTTGCTACAATTTTCATTTACACTACATTGGTCAATCCTGTAAAGAAAATCTACTTTGAGGAATCCCTTAGAGCCAAAAAGGTTGCAGAACGAGAACTCTTATTATCTGAAAGAGCAAACAGTATATTCAACAGTAGTACACCAACTGATTTTATCAATTCCGCAGAAAAATGTATAGAATCTGTAGTGTTCATTCGAGCTCTAGAAAAGGTCGAAGACCAAGGCTACTATTCTGACGCTTACACTGCTAGTTCTGGATCAGGGGTAATTATTAGCAGTGATGGTTTTATTGTGACTAATTATCATGTTGTAGAAAATGCGGCAGAAGTAGAAATAATGCTCAACAATAATAAAGAGTATAAAGCAAGGATTATTGGTACCGATGTCAACACAGACCTAGCCCTTTTAAAAGTAGAAGCCGACGACTTACCTTTTTTAGTATTTGGAAATTCTGATAGCCTACGTGTTGGTGAATGGGTGATGGCTATTGGCAATCCATTTAGGCTACAATCCACAGTAACTGCTGGGATTGTAAGTGCAAAAGCTAGAAACATTAACATTCTTCAAGACAGAGGCATTGAATCCTTCATACAAACGGATGCCGCAGTAAATCCTGGTAATAGCGGAGGTGCACTGGTCAATACCAATGGAGATTTGGTTGGAATAAATGCTGCAATATTGAGTATGACTGGAAAATATGAAGGATTTTCGTTTGCTATTCCTGCAAATCTTGCTAAAAAGGTAATCTCAGATCTAAGGCAATACGGTGCTGTCCAAAGAGGATGGTTGGGTGTAGAACTCCAAAGTGTGAATGACGAAAGAGCAAAAAAACAAGATTTACCTGAGGTCATGGGTGCATATATTGCCGTTGTCAATAAGAATGGAGCAGCTGATGAAGCAGGCTTGAAAGCTGGTGACATTGTGGTATTAATGAATGGGTTAAAAGTAGAATCTCTACCAACATTTATGGAAAAAATCGGACAGCTACGACCAGGTGATAAGGTTAAGCTAGAATATTATAGAAATGGTAATAAGAAAAGAACTACTGTTACTTTAAGAAATCAATTAAACACCACAGATTTCATTGCAGTTAGAAAGGATAAGATACTGACAGATGTAGGCTTTGAGCTTAGAAACCTAGATTCTTATGAAAAATCTAAATATCAAGCAGATGGTATTATGGTTGTCTCTGTATATAGAAACACTAAAATTTCAGAATCCCGACTCGAGCCTGGCTTCATCATTACAAAAGTCAACAATAATAGGGTGAAAAATGTAAATGATCTAGTTAATTTTTTAATAGATCGCAAAGGAACAGTTGTCTTAGAAGGATTTTATGAAAATTATCCTGGAGAATTTCCTTATACATTTGAAATGGAATAGATGAACAATTGACAATTCTTAATACATACCTTTTACTCTATCATCAAATTACATCCTCTGATATCCGAATGATCTAGCCTACCCATCAATTTAAAACTTCCATCATCGTGCAAGATTCCTAGATCACTAGTTTGGATAAAGGAACAAGTATCAACATTATTCAAGTCGATGATATTCACTATCCCTGTTTTACCATTTCGTTCTAAGGTGAGCGGATCTGTAATTTCTGAAACTACTATTTTTAAGGACTTAGATTGGTAAAATACCCCTTTCCCTTTAGAGTAAGCTTGGCTAAAAAGCTCTGTCATACCATATTCCGAATGTATAGTTTTAACACCAAAAGCTTTTTGAATCAGTTCATGAAGTTCTTCTTTAATTAGTTCCTCTCTTCTTCCTTTCATGCCTCCTGTCTCCATAATTATCAATTCTGGGTACGACATTTGATACTTTGCGATAAAATCCATCAAGCCAAAACTAACGCCAAATAGTACAGTTGGAATACAATTTTCTTTGCAATATTGGAGTTGCCGCAACAAGTCTTCATGATTATTTAGATAAAAACCGCTTTTGTATTTTGACTTTTCTACAAAGTGTTTCATCATTGCAATAAGCGACGATCCCTCCCTCTCCATATAACCTGGTAAAAGACACAAATAACAATAGTCTTCAACTTTGCTATAAAATTCTTCCCAACATTTAACTGTAGCATTCAGATAATCAGTTAAGTTTTTCACATAATGCTTCGAAAAAATAGCATTTGTGGTTCCACTTGATGTAAATATTTGTTGCTCGTCCCAATCTCCTGATTTAATAATCTCATTTTTAAAAGCTTCAATCGGAAGAAAAATTGGTGCCTCTAGCTGACTCACATTTTCTTTCTCAATCAAATTATCTACATATTGACAATATATTTCATTATTTTTGTACTGATAGCGGAAGATAGACATAGCAACATTCATAAAGTTATGGACGTTAACCTCTTGTACTAATTTTATAAGTTCTGTTCTTGTTTTAATAATCGAAATGGATTTTTTATTTAAACAAAGATAGAACTAAATTGATCTTGATGAAAAGCATTGTAATTTATATATTTATTTTTGGAAGCTTAATTACTGGGTGCATCAATGCTCCTGACTTTAGTAATACTCCTGAGATTACATTCATAGGCTTTAACAAATCAACAATGCTCCAAGGAGACCTCAACACAGACAGTGTCACATTAATTATTGACTTTACAGACGGCGATGGAGATATAGGTAGTACAGCTACCTCCAGCAAATTAAACCTTTTCATCTACGATAATCGAAACGGATTCGTTTATGACAATATCAAACTGCCAGAAATCCCACAAGATGGAGCTTTTAATGGAGTAAAAGGTACTATCCAACTAAAGCTATACAATGGCTGTTGTCTATTTGATGATAAACCAAATTGTTCAGTTGTTCCTTCTGAGAGCAATGAATTATCATTTGATATCTATATGATCGACAAAGCTGGCAATCAGAGTAACACCATTACGACTAGTGTGCTTGAGCTGGTTTGTGGGTAATGAGGTGATTTAGAAAATATCAGATTATCACTTGTAAAAACACTATGCTATTATCTCCAATCTAACATATATACTTATTATCATCCTAAATGATTGGGTACAAGTAATTAAGTGGTTTGAATCGGTTTTAAAAAATGTTTAAAAATCGCTTTTTAGTAATCTCTAAAAAAAATAAAACCTTAGTAGGGAATTTTTATGAGTATTAGGTTGTATCAATGTAATGTTAGTTGTATTCACAGAACAATTTTAAAAGTTTCTTATTGTTTCAAACATAAAATACTGAATAGCAGTAAATTATGATTTATTTGAATAAATTCACTAAAATGGATTTGATAGTACAGAAAAAAAATTACTTTTGTGGCTTAATTGACAACGTTACAATATCAGTCAGAGTTGATCTGAGTGATAGACATTTTTAACATTTAAATTATTTTTAGCCCATGTATTGGACTTTAGAACTTGCCCATCACCTAGAAGATGCGCCTTGGCCTGCATCCAGAGATGAACTTATTGATTATGCAATTAGATCTGGATCTCCTATTGAAGTAATAGAAAACCTTAACGCTTTAGAAGATGAAGGGGAATTGTATGAAACAATGGAAGACATTTGGCCTGACTATCCTAGAAAGGATGACTTCTTATTTAACGAAGATGAATATTAATATTTCATATAAAGGCTTCAATTTTTTGAAGCCTTTTTCATTTCATTTTAGATGTTACTTTTGATTATTCAATTATATTAGCACTTCTAAAAAACAAATGCTTGTAATATGATCATTGCCATTGATGGTTTTTCTTCTACTGGTAAATCTACTTTAGCCAAAGATATTGCTGTTGTCCTAGGTTTAGCCTATGTAGATACTGGAGCAATGTACCGAGCAGTTACTTTGTATATCATTGAGCACAATATTGATATCCAAGATTCGGAGAAGATTAACTACATGCTTGATCACATTACAATAACTTTTAAGAGAATTAATAAAATAAATACCACTTTTTTAAATGGTAAAAATGTTGAGGATAAAATCCGTGACAAGGCCGTATCGGATCTAGTAAGCCCAGTATCAACAATTCCTGAAGTAAGAGAAAGATTAGTCGATCTACAAAGAAAAATGTTAAATGATACCGAAGGTCTAGTTATGGATGGCAGAGATATTGGTACGGTGGTTTTCCCAGATGCTGATTTCAAATTCTTTATTGTATCAGACCCAGATGTAAGAACTAAGAGGAGGTTTGATGAACTCAAAGCTAAAGGAAAAGATATTTCTTTAGAAGAAATAAAGGCAAACCTATTCTCAAGGGATAAAATAGACTCAACAAGAGAACACTCGCCCTTGAGAAAAGCAGAGGATGCTATCGAAATTGACAATACTAACCTTTCTATGCAAGAGCAGCTCATTTTGGTTTTAAAGCATATTAATGGATATTAGTTTTTATGCTAATTATACAGACTCGAATACTACACAATTATATTATTAAAACTCAAAAGAAAAACCAAAACAAATTTTAATGATTATGTGTTATTAAAATAATGAAACAAGAGAAGAATTACTTAATACACCCACAATACATTATCATGTTTTTGGTATTGGCAGCAATAAGTGCTCTTTTCTTAGGTTTTACATTTGCTTATTTATACAACAGAATCGAACAAGGTATTCCGCCCGTTAAGCTACCTAACCTCTTTTATTGGAATACTTTATTACTAATACTTAGTAGCCTTACCCTAATGTGGGCAAAGAGGAGTTACCTTGAAGATGACACTCAAAAGTATAAATTAGCACTTTCTATTACGTTAGTTTTGACATTTTTATTTCTGATAGCTCAAATTGCTGCATGGAACCAATTAAAGTCAGCAGACGTATTTTTAAACAGTAGTACAATGTCTAGTTACCTGTATGTAATTTCATTTGTGCACTTTGCCCATGTCATTGCAGGCATACCCTTTTTGGCCTATTTTGTATTTATAGCTTATAAAAAAATGAACTCACCAGTAAGTGTACTATTATATTTTTCTGATAATGATAAAAAGAGAAAACTCAATTTACTCAATATTTACTGGCATTTTTTAGACGGACTTTGGATTTATCTAGTGCTATTTTTCTTAATCAATTACTTAATCAAATAATACTATGCAATTAATGTTTTCCTTAATGCTCTTGATTTTATCTACGAATGCATGTAGCTCAAAAACAACTGATAAAATGGCATCAGATATCCAGTCAGAAAAACCAAACGTAGATTTATCAAACTATGAAACAGCGGTCTTCGCCAGTGGGTGTTTTTGGTGTGTTGAAGCGGTATTTGAATCAGTAAACGGTGTATCAGAAGTAATATCTGGATATAGCGGAGGAATATCAGATGATGCATTCTATCCACAAGTAAGTGCTGGCAGTACTGATCATGCAGAAGCAGTTGAAGTGTATTATGATCCTACTGTGATTGACTATAATACTTTATTAAAAGTGTTTTTTGGAAGCCATGATCCAACCACATTAAACCGTCAAGGCCCAGATGCAGGTCGTCAATATAGATCTGCCATATTTTACAAAAATGAAACTGAAAAACAACAAGCCGAGGCCTATATAAAATCCCTTTATGACGATGGCTCATACAAACAAGGAAGTATAACGACAGAATTAAGTTTGCTAAATGCATTCTACCCTGCCGAAGATTACCATCAAGATTTTGAAAGAAAAAATCCAAATCAAGGTTATGTAAGGGCCGTAAGTGTGCCTAGACTCAATAAGTTTTTAGCCAAATACCCAGAATTATTAAAAAAGAAAAAGCACTAATTGGATTCTAAATTTATCATTTTTACTGGCCCAGAATCTAGCGGTAAATCTTTTTTAGCTCGCAAGATGGCAGAGAAGTTTAATCTAAACTTATTGCCAGAACAAGCCAGAATATATCTTGAGCTTTATGGCTTAGAATATACACAAGAAGATTTAAGTAACATTGCTATTCAGCATGTTGATGCAGAAAATAATTATAAAACAGTAGGCGAGATTTTTCTATGCGATACCGACTTAATCACATTGTCAATATGGTCTAAGGAAGTATTTGGTAAAGTCTCCAACGTCATAACTACCGAAATTGATAACTATGGCTCAGGAAGGTATTATTTGCTCTGTAAACCTGACATTCCTTGGGAATATGATCCGCAAAGAGAAAGTAAATTGGACAGAGATAGACTTTTTGAAATTTATGAATCAACTTTAAAATCTCTAGGGCTTAACTATTCAATAATATCGGGTAATTATCAAGAAAGAGATGAATTAGCAGAAAAAATAATAAATAAGCTGACTTTAACAAAAGGGTTTTAGGATAGACCCCTATATTTGTTTAAAATTATATCAATGGACACAAAGTCACCATTTCACTTCGGATCAGATACACTAACTGCATCTATCACTCTTTCTATTGCAACGGGAAAAGCAAAAGGGATGCTAACAGATTCTGTAATATCTTCTATCAATAAGGCCTCAGATTACGTTAATACTATTGCCGAAGGTACGAAAGCTGTTTATGGCATTAATACAGGGTTTGGCCCGTTATGCACAACTCAAATCAGCCCAAAAGAGACGGCAAAACTTCAAAGCAATCTATTAAAAAGCCATGCTGTAGGAGTTGGCGATCCCATTGACAATCAGATTGCCAAAATCATGATGATTCTGAAGGTTCATGCATTGTGTCAAGGATTTTCTGGAGTGAAATTAGAAACCATAGAAAGAATAATATGGATGATTGACAATGATGTCATTCCAATTGTACCTAGTCAAGGGTCTGTAGGAGCTTCGGGAGATCTAGCACCATTGTCTCACCTCTTCTTGCCATTGATAGGAGAAGGTCACGTCCATTATAAAGGTATAAAACAGACTACCAATGAGGTACTAAATACAAACCATCTAAAACCTATCGAACTAGGACCAAAAGAAGGCTTAGGACTTATCAATGGTACACAATTCATAGCTGCTCATGCGGTAGTGATCGTTGATAAAATGTATAAGTTATTAAATGCTGCTGATATTTGTGGTACAATGATGTTAGAAGGTTTATTAGGATCATCAAGTCCTTTTCAACCAGAATTGCATCGTGTGAGACCTTTTCCAGGGAACGTACATGTAGCTGCTAGAATTAATCACTTTTTACAAGATTCTAAAATAGCAGTCTCCCACCCTGATTGTGGTAGAGTGCAGGACCCATACTCTTTAAGGTGTATGCCACAAGTACACGGTGCATCCAGAACTGCTTGGTTGCACCTTAAAGAATTGACAGAAATTGAGATAAACTCGGTTACAGATAATCCTGTAATCTTTAGTGCAGAACATACTATAAGTGGTGGTAATTTTCACGGTCAGCCTTTAGCGATGGTATTAGATTATGTATGTATTGCTATCTCAGAAATAGGAAACATTTCAGATCGGAGATCATACCTTGCTTTAGAAGGCAATGCTCCAGGAGTTCCAAAATTATTGATGAAAGATTTAGGGACAAACTCTGGATTTATGATTCCACAATATACTGCCGCTGCGATTGCTAGTGAAAACAAAGGACTGTGTCATCCTGCAAGTGCAGACAGTATCCCAACATCGCTTGGTCAAGAAGATCATGTAAGTATGGGCTCGATAAGTGGTAGAAAAGCATTACAAGTACTTCAGAATGTTGAAAAAATACTTGGTATCGAATTGCTCTCTGCATGCCAAGCATATGATTACCACGCCCCATTAGAAAGCGGAAAAACCATAGCAGCTGTGCACAAATATGTTAGGACTTTAATCCCGCATATAGAGTCAGATGTCGTCTTTTATCCTTTAATAGATAAAGCAGTGGAAATTCTACAATCAGGAAAATTATTGGAGATTGAGCAGAACACTAATAATGATTATAAATCTGAGCATACTGCACTGTTCGATCAATATTAAATAAAAATGGATAAAATAAAAAACAAAACATTAATCGGCCCATTTTCCCAAATATTAACGATGGAGGGAATGGCAAATAAAGGACCATTATCCGATGACAATTTACCTATCATATTAAATGGAGGTATCCTTATGGAAGGCGATAAGATATCTGTAATTGGTAACTTTGATGCGATGAAAGCCAAAATAAAAGACAATACTACCATTCACCTCTTGAAAGGGAGTCATGTAGCCTTACCTGGCCTTGTAGATGCACATACACATATTTGCTTTGGTGGGAATAGAGCAAGAGATTATGCGTTAAGAAATGGAGGTAGTAGTTACTTAGAAATTGCAGCCGCAGGAGGTGGCATCTGGGATACTGTCACACAAACAAGGGCATCTAGTAAAGATGAATTAGTATTAGGAATCATACAAAGAGCTAAAGATTTATTATCTCAAGGAATTACTACTATTGAGGTAAAAAGCGGATATGGATTAAGCGTAGTTGAAGAAATAAAAATGCTGGAAGCCATACAAGAAGCTAACCTATCCACAATACCAGAATTGATCCCGACATGTCTAGCTGCCCATATCATCCCCAAAGAACATAAGTCAAATCCAGAACTTTATGTAGAAATTATTACTAAAGAATTGTTTCCAGAAATTAAAAGAAGAAGACTGGCAAATAGAGTAGATGCTTTTGTAGAGCAAGAAGCTTATACTGATAAATTGATCCGACCTTACTTTGAAAAAGCAAAAGAATTGGGTTTTGATATCACATTACATGCTGATCAATTTACTCCAGGTGGCTCAAGCTTAGCTATTGAATTTGAGGCGATTAGCGTAGACCACCTAGAGGTGTCTACAGATAAAGAAGTTGCCCTTTTGAGCAAGAGCGAAGTCATACCAACTGCTTTACCAGGAGCAACACTTGGCTTGGGATGCACATTTACACCAGCAAGAAAACTATTGGATGCAGGATGCAGTTTAGCCATTGCATCAGATTACAACCCTGGATCAGCACCAATGGGCGATCTAGTCACTCAAGCAAGTATTTTGGGGACATTCCAAAAACTTACCAATGCAGAAATATTAGCAGGTATCACTTATAGAGCTGCCAATGCACTTGGTAGAAAAGATTTAGGTACTCTTAAAGTAGATCGAGTTGCTAATATAACCATCTACCCTACTGATAATTATCAAAACATCCTATATCGTCAAGGACAATTAAAGCCAGAAATAGTCATTTCGAAAGGCAATATATTAACCAAAACCAATTTTAGCTAATGACCTTTAAAGAGCAAATAAAACAAGGTATACCTACACAACTTCCCGATCAAAAGCCATATGACCCAACCGTCAACCATGCTCCGTTGCGAAAGGATATTCTATCAAAAGAAGAAAAAATCCTAGCTATAAAAAATGCTTTGAGATACTTCCAAAAGGAATGGCACATCATATTGGCTCCAGAATTCATGCAAGAGCTCAATACTTATGGTCGTGTATATATGTACCGATTCATGCCCGACTATGATATATATGCCAGACCAATCCATGAATACCCTGCTGAATGTCAAAAAGCGGCTGGCATTATGCTCATGATCCAAAATAACCTTGACCCTAAAGTAGCTCAACATCCACAAGAGTTGATCACTTATGGTGGTAATGGTGCTGTATTCCAAAATTGGGCACAATATCTATTGACCATGCAGTATTTGTCTCTAATGGATGAAAATCAGACATTACACATGTACTCTGGACATCCTATGGGCTTATTCCCTTCTACTGAAAATGCTCCAAGAGTCATAGTGACCAATGGGATGGTTATCCCTAATTACAGTCAACCTGATGACTTGGAAAAATTTAATGCATTAGGGGTCAGTCAATATGGCCAGATGACAGCTGGATCTTATATGTACATTGGTCCTCAAGGCATCGTACATGGTACAACCATCACCGTAATGAATGCCTTTAGGAACAAATTAGCAGCAGGAGAAACTATAGCTGGTAAAATATTTCTTACAGCTGGGCTTGGTGGAATGAGCGGAGCTCAACCAAAAGCTGGAAATATTGCAGGGTGCATCACCGTCTGTGCAGAGGTCAATCCAGCAGCTGCAATCAAACGTAACGAACAAGGATGGGTGGATAAACTGGTAGATAATATACCAGACCTAATCAGTGTAACCAAAGAAGCCCAAACCAATAAATCAGTCGTCTCTATCGCTTACATAGGAAATATAGTCGAAGTTTGGGAGGCCTTCTTAGAGCATGACATCAAAATCGATGTAGGATCTGATCAAACCTCATTGCACAATCCATGGTCCGGTGGTTATTATCCAGTTGGCGTAAGTTTTGATGAGTCAAATAGACTGATAAGAGAGGAGCCACAAAAGTTTGAAAAACTAGTAAAGGAGAGTCTGGTCAGACATGCTGTAGCAGTCAATGACAATGTGGCCAAAGGAACCTACTTCTTTGACTATGGCAATGCCTTCCTTTTGGAGGCAAGCAGAGCAGGAGCAGATGTCATGGCACCAAATAATATTGATTTCAAATATCCCTCTTACGTCCAAGATATACTCGGCCCAATGTGCTTTGATTATGGATTTGGCCCTTTCAGATGGGTATGCTCCTCTGGTAAAGAAGAAGATCTGTCAACATCAGATCAAATTGCTCTAAAAGTAATGAGGGAAATCAAACTTACCGCACCACCAGAGATCCAACAGCAACTTAGTGATAATATCAAATGGATAGAAGAGGCAAAACAAAACAAACTAGTGGTAGGATCACAAGCTAGAATACTATATGCAGACTCTGAGGGTAGAACCAAAATAGCACTGGCATTTAATGAAGCCATAAAATCAGGTAAAATCACTGCTCCAATCGTATTAGGCAGAGATCATCACGATGTAAGCGGCACAGACTCACCTTACAGAGAAACAAGTAATATCTATGATGGAAGTAAGTTTACTGCTGATATGGCGATCCATAATGTAATTGGAGATAGTTTTAGAGGGGCAACTTGGGTGTCCATACATAATGGAGGAGGAGTTGGCTGGGGAGAAGTAATCAACGGAGGATTTGGTATGCTTATAGATGGCTCTTCATCAGCTGATGACAATATCAAAAACATGCTCCTTTATGATGTAAATAACGGCATAGCCAGAAGATCTTGGGCAAGAAATAAAGAAGCCATATTCGCCATAAAGCGGGAAATGGCAAGAACTCCAGGACTCAAAGTTACTTTGCCTAATATTGTAGATGAAAGCATTTTAAGTGAGCTTGTTGGCTAGTTATAATTAAACTCCTGAAAACGAACTAATGGATTAAAGCTTATTTGAAATAAACTCTAAAAAACTATACTAAATGAATAAATTAATTGCCCCGTTATTCATCTTTATAAGCATCCTTGGGTGTAATAATAAACACGAAGTCTCAACAGAAGTGCCACTAACTGCAGTTGAAGGGATAAAGGTATTCACGGTTGATGGCAAAACGGTACAAGTATACAATACTGCTGAGAATACAGATCTTAAATTGACCCCATCTGCTAACAAGGTTTTTGAGGACGCAAATCAACCTTTAGAAACGGAGGTTTCAATATTTGTAAACCCAAATAATACTTTCCAAACTTTCATGGGGATTGGAGGAGCAATTACGGATGCCTCATCGGAGGTTTTTGCCACGTTACCTGAGGATAAACAAGAAGAATTTCTAAAAGCTTATTTTAGCTTAGAAGAAGGTATTGGCTATACCCTAGCCCGTACACATATACATAGTTGTGACTTTAGTAAAGGCAGTTACACTTATGTTTCGGATGAAGATAAAGACTTAAAAACTTTTAACATAGATCATGACAAGCAATATCGGATCCCTTTAATAAAAAAGGCGACGGCTATGGCTGAAGGAAAACTGCCCTTGTACGTAAGTCCATGGAGTCCTCCTGCTTTTATGAAAAGTAATAACAGCATGCTTAAAGGGGGGAAGCTCATGCCAGAATTTAACGAAGCTTGGGCTTTGTATTATGCTAAATTCATTAAAGCTTATGAAAACGAAAACATCCCTATTTGGGGTTTGACGATACAGAACGAGCCTATGGCTACTCAAAGATGGGAGTCATGCATCTACACTGCTGAAGAAGAAAGAGATTTTTTAAAAAACCACTTAGGTCCAACCTTAGAAAAAGAAGGACTTGGCGATAAAAAAATCATTGTTTGGGACCACAATAGAGACTTAATCGTCAATAGAGCCAATACGATATTTGACGATCCGGAGGCATCAAAATATGCTTGGGGCATTGGATTTCATTGGTACGAAACATGGACAGGTGGTGAGCCTATGTTTACAAGTTTAGGAAATATTAAAGAATCGTACCCTTCCAAAAATCTAGTCTTTACAGAAGGATGCAACGAAAGGTTTGATGCTACTAAATATCAATATTGGCCAAATGCAGAACGATATGGTCGATCTATGATCAATGATTTTAACCAAGGCACAGTAGCTTGGACGGATTGGAATATTTTATTGGATGAAACCGGAGGGCCCAATCATGTAATGAATCTATGTTTTGCTCCCATCCATGCAGATACTAAATCAGGAGAACTAGTGTACACTCCAACTTATTATTACATCGGTCATTTCTCAAAATTCATAAGACCTAATGCAAAAAGAGTTAGCACAGTATCCAGTCGAAGCCATTTATTAAGTACTTCTTTCTTAAACGAAGACGGAAAAATAGCAACGGTAGTAATGAATCCAACTGACGAAAAAATCAACTACAAATTATACATCGGAACAAAAGCTGTGAGCGAAGCGATTTTACCTCATGCTATGCAAACATTGGTCTATTGATGTTATCTAATTATTGAGTTATTGAGTTGTTGAGTTATTGAGTTTTTGAGTTTTTGAGTTTTTGAGTTTTTTAACTTTGGTATTGATATGAGTTTAATTTCCCTCGCTTGCCCCAACCCTAAAAGGAGGCGAGGGCATTCGGTGTATATTTTAGCATTAAAGTCATTTACGCATTAAGCCAAATCAACCTTAAACTCTTAACCTTGAACTTTAAACTCTTAACTAATATATCCTACTGAAAATTTAAAGGAGCCGTAACGGGATTGTCTCTTAAATCGTCTTGTGTATCACCTTTTAACTGTATATCTAGTACTTCTAAGTGTGAGCGAGAGGAGAATATACCTCTACCTCTTGATAAGTTAGAATAGTTAGGGATTTCTCCACTAGAGGTAATACCTAGATTGGCTTGTGCTACTTTTAAGTAATCTTGGATCTCAACACCTCCAGACACTAAAGTATAGTCGATACCTGAAAAATATCTTTTTGCCCCTGCAACTACTGGAATATTAGCAGCTAAAAAACTATAAAACTCTGCACCTTTTACTGGATATGTGTTGCCTTCAACATTGTTAAATAGGTTCCAAACTAAGGATTTATCAGTACTAACGCCTTCAATTTCTTCTCTATACTTAATTATAAAAACTCCTGTTGCTAAAAATCCACCTGTTACCCTTGACCAGCTAATATTTACGTTTTTATCCAAAGGAAAGCTTATCGCTGTTCCATTTGGGGCAGAAGAATTAGGTGTGCTTGAAGATGGCTTTTCTACGATAAAGGTCGATGAAGTAACCGTTTCTTCTCCAGGTATTTCTACTTCGATTCTGTAATTTATCTTTTGGTTTAGCTTGATTACCTTATTCGATATTTTGTATAAGTAGTTTGGTGCTGTTGCAAATGCCCCTTCTTGTCTTTGGTATCCTTCTAAATTGCCGTCAACTCTTGTTAATGTAAAAGTTTCATCAGTCACATTATTTATCAATCTTACGACTGCATTATCATAATACAACTGATTTGGGTCTAAGGCTAGTTGAGTGGCAGGAATATTTGGATCAACAAATGCTTTTTCTACTCTAATGTAATGTGCAGTGTCTTGAGCATCTAGTAATCCGTAAACTATTGGAATATTAACTTCTCCGGTAACAAGATCAAACTCATTTGAACACGATGATATACCTACTAATACCACTAAAGAAAATACTAACCCTACTAATTTACTCATTGGAACTTTTTAATTGAAGTGGCGAAAATAACACAATTGTCAATACTATCATCAATCTTCTCTTGATATATTATCAACCTATGCCGACATTTCATCTATTTGATAAGATTGACAAAGCCTTCTCAGAATTTCTTAATTTCGCTTCTTACTTGGTTTACCAAACAAATCAACATCACTTTTAGTTTTTGGTTGATAATAAATAGACTCAGGGGTCGAAATTTGGTGTTCTATTTTATTAACCCTATTCCACACATTATCCTTCCAAATATAACCAACATATGTACCGTCAGGAATTTTAACTGGTTGACCTGAAGTAGATATCCCAAAAGATGGTACTACAAAATCATGAACTATCATTCCCATTGACTCATTGTAGTTTGAGTTTACATTGGCTTTCTCTGAGTAATCAATGATTAATCTATTTTTAATGGTAGGCCGCTCATTACCATCGGCTATTTTAAAACTTTTCTTACCAAATTTAGGGATGCCTTCTTCAAAATACATCTCATCTATTACTTTGATTTGGACATCTCGATCTGCTCCGTTATAACCAAATAGAAAATACCTTTTTTGCTTATCTACTGTTTTTTCTACCATATTATAATAGAGAGACCCGTACCAATAGTCTTGATCACAAGGATCATATTCTGGATCTTCCATTGTTGCAGAACGATCTTTTAAAGGGATGAGATTGCCATTTGCTTTTTGGATGTAGCCGTAGTACTTATATGCCTCGTTTTGGCTTTGAACTTGCCAAGTAATAATTCTAAATGATTTGTCGCTTGGATATTTTACAGATATCCATTTCAAAAAGGCTAAATCTTGATTATAACTTCCGTCTTGTTTAAGATAATCATCAAATAGCACATTAAACTCAGATATTGCTCTATCTCGATGATCTGCCTCAAATGCATTCGTCATTACGTCGCAATAAAATGCCATATCATCTTGTCCAAAAGACATAAATGGGACAAACAAGATCAGCAGTATTTTTATTCTTTTTAACATATATATTGTGTTGAATTGCTTGTCATTCATAAAGAATTGCAATTATCTGTAGAATTGCCTTAATAACAATATAATTAAGGATAATATTCTATTGTTTTCCAATTTTAACAATATTTAAACTAAAAGATTAATTCCCTGCAAGATATGCAATAACTTCTTTAGCATCAGAAGGCTTCATTCTTCCACTTTGAATAAGCCTAATCTCTCTCCTTCTGTTGGCGCTTTCATACCGAGAAAGTTCTTCATCAGATCTAGGTCTTACTTTTGGCACTTTGATAGGTTTCTGTGTGACGCTATCAATTGCTACAAAAGATAAATAGGCATGATTAGATTTTCTAGCTCCTGACCCTGTGATGTCATTTGCGGTGACTTCAACAAACACTTCAATTGAAGTATTCCATGCTCTTGTTACATAAGCTCTCAGGGTAATAACTTCACCAAGTTTAATCCCGTCATGGAATGAAACGTGATCCACAGATGCTGTTACCACATGTGATTCGCTATGCTTAGCTGCTGAAATAGCTGCGACAATATCCATCCATTTCATCAATATACCACCCATTAGGTTTCCCAAAGGGTTAGTATCATTTGGCATGATCATTTCTGTCATGATCGTAACCGAATCTGATACTAGTTTTTCCTTTTTATCACTCATCTATAAATAATCAAAATTAAATACAGCGGCAAAATTAATCTTTAGTTTAGATCTCACTTCATCTAAGTTCATTTCTTTAGCCAACTCTTTCCTCAAAGAAGTTACGGTTTTGTCCTCATCCACTATACCACAAGGGATAATATGATCAAAATAATCTAAGTCTGTATTTACGTTAAAAGCAAATCCATGCATGGTGACCCATCTTGACAAATGTACACCGATGGCACAAATTTTTCTATATCTCCCATCAGTTTCGTTTGGAGCAAGCCATACACCGGTATGCTTTGGCAGTCTAATCCCTGCTAATCCATATTCTGCAAGAGTTAAGATGATACATTCTTCAATAAACCGAACATATTTATGAACATCTGTAAAATATTCATCCAAATCAAAGATCGGGTAGCCTGTAATTTGGCCAGGACCATGATAAGTAATATCTCCTCCTCTGTTTATTTTATAAAACTCTATCTCTTCAGCTTCTCTTTTTGAGTTTGAAATCAACAAATGATCTTCTGACCCACTCTTACCTAATGTGTATACATGTTTATGTTCACAAAATATAAGTTGGTTGGTTTGTCTTTTAGAATGTCTCTCTTCATTACTCAGATCTCTCCACAATAGTTTATTACTCACTAAGTCCTTATGGATAGTAGTCTGTTTGTCCCAAGCATCTTGATATGTGGTGCTGTACCACTCTGAATATAGTACTTTTGGTCTGATGTCTTCTATGAATTAAATGATGAATATTAGAGATTATTTAATTTAATTCTCCTTTTCTAGCTCTTCTTTTAACTTATCTCCTAAGTCATTTATAGCATCTAATACACTATCTAGTCCTTTTTTGATGTCATTTCCAAATAGGTCTTTTGCCATTTTCAATACATCTCTATCTCCATCTTTTAGCATTTCATTTATATCCTTATTAAAATCCTTAGAAAGGTTTTGTTTGGCGTCATCGTATGCATCTGAAAGGTCTCCATTATATCTGTTATAATAGAATTTCAGGGTCTTTGTCCAAAATAACTTTTTCTCTTCAATGGATAAATCATTTTTAAACTCTTGATAACATCTATCTACATAATCTTTAAATTCTGCATCCTCTGAAGTCCAATTATCGGCTTTGTCCATTCTCTTTTTTTCTGCTTTGTCTACAAAAGCCTCAAAAGAAGTTAGGAATGATTCCTTATTAGGACAATGCATTAAGTTACATGAAGAGATAATAATGATTGAAACTAATACTAAAAATGATACACCTTTCATATATTATATTAAGTTTTATTTAGAATTAAACTGTGAATATTACTACACAGCTCTTGTAAATATTATTATTTAATGAATTGATTTAATCATGATATTAAAGTAATTAATATTATAACCATTGTTTTGTTATTTTTGTGCCGAACTTTGAATATTAAACACAATTAATGGACAAAATTACTTCAGAAATCGATAAAACCAAACTACCAAGACATATTGCTATCATAATGGATGGCAATGGCCGGTGGGCAAAATCAAAAGGCAAGCCAAGATTGTTTGGGCATAAAAATGGAGTAACAGCAGTAAGAGAAGTATCTGAAGGAGCTGCCGAACTTGGAATTGAGCACCTTACATTGTATGCTTTCTCAACAGAAAACTGGAATCGTCCAGCATTTGAAGTAAATGCATTGATGGCACTTTTGGTAGAAACTATAAAAAAAGAGGTAAAAACATTAAACCAAAATAACATTCGACTAAATGCAATAGGTGACCTTGAAAAATTGCCAGCAAAAAGCTACAAAGCATTAATGTCAGCAATTGATGACACTAAAAATAATACTAGAATGACACTCCACTTAGCGCTTAACTATAGTGCTAGATGGGAGATAGTAAATGCAACTAAGAATATTGCAAATGACGTTGCAAATGGTAAACTTACACCTGAAGCTATTGATGAAAGGCTCTTTACCAAATACCTTGCTACTGCAGACATTCCAGATCCAGAATTATTAATCCGTACAAGTGGCGAACATAGAATTTCTAATTACTTATTGTGGCAAATTGCATATAGCGAACTCTATTTCACTGAAGTGTTTTGGCCTGACTTTAATAAACAGAATTTGGCTGACGCAATAGTAGATTATCAAAAGAGAGAACGTCGATTTGGTAAAACCAGTGAGCAACTTGAGAAATAAACGAAAAGTCTTAAGAATTAGTTAATAGTCAACATTGTGATGAATAGAAATCACATCAAGGGCGTTAACCTATCATAATAAAACAACATCCTTACTTTAAGCGTATCAAAACTTTCACAATCCATAATAAATTCCTACTTTTGCAGCCGCAAATAGGATCACATAAAATTCAACATGACATTGCTAAAAAAAATAGGCTCAACATTATCGCTGATTTTAATATTCCTTACCTCAACTTACGCCCAAATAGAAACGCCAATATTTGACTATTCTAAAAGAGCTGAGTATGAAATAGGAGGAATTAATATTATTGGAGCGGAAAATAGAGATCGAAATGCCATAAAATCAATTGCAGGATTTAGAGAAGGTGACAAAATTAATATCCCGAGCCAAGAAACCTCTAAAGCCATTAAATCGCTGATGAAGTTGCAACTTTTTGAAGATGTGCAAATCTTAGTGGACAGTATTGTTGATGAGAGTTTTGTATACTTGACAATGGAGTTAATAGAGAGACCGACACTTTCTAGGTTTACCTACACAGGTGTTAAAAAATCAATCCATGAAGAGTTAAATGACATTGTCAATGGTATCATTAACAAAGAAGGAATCGTAACAGAAGATCAAAAAAACTTAGTCAAGAAAAAGTTGGAAGAATTCTACATCGAAAAAGGTAGATTAAATGCCAATGTAGAAGTTAAAGAAAAGAAAGATCCAAGTAGAGATAATTCCATCATTCTAGAATTTGTGATTGATAGAGGGGATAGGGTTAAAATTAAAGATATAGTATTTGAAGGAAATGAAAATTTTTCAGCAAGAAAGCTGAGAAAGAAAATGAAAGAGACAAAACGTAAGAAAGCTATATTTAAAAAATCTAAGTTTATTAGCAAAGATTACGAAGAGGACAAGAAATCACTAATCACTTTTTACAACAACAATGGCTATAAAAATGCAAAAATAGTTAGCGATTCAATTGAAACAGAAAAAGATGGAGATCTTAAAATCCATTTAAAATTAGAAGAAGGGAATGTTTTTCATATCAAAAACATAGTATGGAAAGGTAACTCCTTATATACTGACGAATACCTAAATGCAATATTAGGAATTAGCAAAGGAGATGTTTATAATCCAGAGCTTATGGAAAACAGGTTAAGATTTTCACAAGATGGTCGGGACATTTCTTCAATATATCTAGATGATGGATACCTAGGTTTTCAAGTAGATCCAGTAGAAGTTTCTGTTGAAAATGACTCAATTGATATCGAAATGAGAATCTATGAAGGTCCTCAATTCACTATCAACAATGTTGTGATTAACGGTAATGACCGAACACATGAAGATGTAGTAAGAAGAGAAATAAGAACAGCTCCAGGGCAAAAATTTTCAAGATCTGCAATCATTAGATCGCAAAGAGAGATCATAAACTTAGGATATTTTAATCCTGAGTCTTTAGGGATAGAGACACCCGTAAACCAAGCTAGAGGAACAGTAGATATCGTATATAATTTGGAAGAAAGACCTGCGGATCAGCTAGAGTTATCTGCTGGATATGGAGGTTTTAGTGGTTTGATAGGTACCTTAGGAGTTACATTTAATAATTTTTCTATTGCCAATGTAAGGGATAGAAGCACTTGGGCTCCTCTTCCTCAAGGTGACGGGCAAAAGCTATCAGTGAGATTACAGTCTAACAGTAGGTTTTTTAAATCATATAATATTTCATTTACAGAGCCTTGGCTGGGTGGTAAAAAACCAAGATCCTTGACTGTAGGAGCAGTAGCTTCTTCTTTTGATTACACTTCATTAAATTCTGGTAAATTTTCGATTATTAGAGGTTTTGCTGGGTTGGGTAGCCAATTAAAATGGCCTGATGACTTTTTCTCAAGTTCTACAACTTTAAATTTAGAATCTATAAAATTAGACAATTACCAAAACACTAACTTTAGTGTTAAAGAAAATGGTCGTTTCTTTAATATATTTGATGGAAACTTTAAGAACTTCTCAATTCAACAGACTTTTGCTAGAAGCTCTATAAGTGATCCATTATTCCCTCGAAGTGGATCTAGAGTATCACTTACAATGAAATTTACGCCTCCATACTCTTTGTTTAGAGACAATGTATTACAAGATCCTACTGCTGAAGAAAGAGAAAATATCAGGCAATCTATTCAATTAGACAGAGGACCAGCAGTACCAGTTACAGAAGCAGAATTAGAAAATGCTGTAAATAGTATCAGATTGGCAGATAAATTTGAATGGTTAGAATATCATAAATGGAGTTTTAACTCAGAATGGTATTTTAACTTAGTGGATAAATTGGTATTAAAAGCCCAAGCTAAGATAGGTGTATTGGGTTATTACAATAAAGATTTGGGCGTTACGCCATTTGAAAGATTTGAGCTTGGAGGCGATGGTCTTACCAATCAAAACAACCAGATACAAGGTAGAGACATATTAGCACTTAGAGGTTATGAAGTTGAGGATATACAAGCCAACTCAGAAGGTGGAGGCACAATATTTAACAAATATACTTTAGAATTAAGGTATCCATTATCGTTAAATCCTAGTTCCACAATATATGTCACTGGCTTTTTACAAGGAGGAAATGCTTGGAGTAGATTTAGAGATTTTAATCCTTTTGAAGTTAAAAAATCAGCAGGAATGGGTCTGAGGGTCTTCCTTCCGATGTTTGGTCTATTAGGGTTTGATTACGGTATTGGTTTTGATAAAAATCTAGCATCAACTGCCAAATGGACTGACTATGCTAAATTTAATATTATCATTGGATTTGAACCAGAATAGATATTTTTCGATGAATAATTTTGAGAGTCGTGGGACAATCATATATTTGCGATTAAATTAGGAATCGACAAAGTTAAAAAAGCGTTAATTCATACTATTAGTGTTATTTTTCTTTTAGAATACCGTCAACATATTGAGTTCGTTTAAAAAAGCTCAGTATTATTAAAACAAAATTAAAAAATAAATGAGAAGATTATTATTTGCATTCGTGATAACATTTCTGACTACAGCAGTTGCATTTAGTCAAGCGCCTAAGTTTGGTTATGTTAATTCACAAGAGCTATTAGCTGAAATGCCGGAGATAAAGCAAGCTGATTCTGAATTAGACACATATCAAAAACAATTGATCACAAAAGGTCAAGAGATGATGAAGTCTTTAGAAACTGAATACCAAGCATATGTAGAGTCTGCAAAGCAAGGTTTATTGTCTCAAGTACAAGTGCAACAAAAAGAAGCTGCACTAAGCACTAAACAACAAGACATACAAGCTTATGAACAAGAAGTTCAACAAAAGCTTGCTACTAAAAGAGAGGTATTGTACAAGCCTATACTTGATAAAGTAAAAGGAGCAATCGAAACTTACGGAAAAGAAAATGGATTTACCATGATCTTTGACACAAGCACAGGTACATTGCTTCATGCATCTGAAAGCGATAATTTGATAGAACAGATCAAAGCTAAACTATAATACTTTATAGAAGTTATCATAAAATTGAAAAAGCTTGGCAAAATGTCAGGCTTTTTTCATTAGAAGACATCTTGTTCATAAATATTCAATCAAATTCTTTTACTTTTGCATTATGACAAAAATAGCTAACATCGATTTAGGAGATTTTCCATTGTTACTAGCACCAATGGAGGATGTTAGTGATCCCCCTTTTAGAGCCGTTTGCAAGGAGCAAGGATGTGACATGATGTACACAGAATTTATCTCTGTAGAAGGCCTAATAAGAGATGCTGATAAAAGTGTCCAGAAATTAGACATCTATGACTACGAAAGACCCATTGGGATTCAAATCTTTGGAGCAGAATTAGATTCAATGAAACAAGCGGCTGAGATAGTAGAAGAAGCAAAGCCTGAAGTCTTGGATATTAACTTTGGCTGTCCTGTTAAAAAAGTGGTTTGCAAAATGGCAGGAGCGGGAATACTTCAAGACATACCAAAAATGGTCGAATTGACAAAAGCCATTGTAAACAGTACTTCGCTCCCAGTAACTGTCAAGACAAGACTTGGTTGGGATGATAATACTAAATATATTGTCGAAGTCGCAGAAAGATTGCAAGATGTAGGGATTAAGGCTATCAGCATCCATGGCCGAACAAGAAAGCAAATGTATAAGGGAGAAGCAGATTGGTCTCTAATTGGAGATGTAAAGTCTAACCCACGATTAACTATTCCTGTATTTGGTAATGGTGATATAGACTCTCCTCAAAAAGCTGTAGAGTATAAAAATAGATATGGTGTCGATGGTATCATGATAGGCAGAGCTTGTATTGGTTATCCATGGATTTTTAGTGAAATAAAACATTATATCGCAACTGGAGAAATACTGCCTCCTCCTCAAATCGAAGAAAGAGTAAGGGTTGCTAAAAAACATTTTACCAAAAGCCTAGAATGGAAAGGAGATGTGCTTGGCGTTTTGGAAATGAGAAGACACTATACCAACTATTTTAAAGGGTATCCTAACATTAAGCCATATAGATCAAAACTTGTATTAGAAAGCGATCCTATGGCAATTTATGACATGCTAGACGATATAGCTAACACTTTTAAAGATTACGATATCTTTGAATCAGTTGGGGCTTAAACTAGAATGATAATATTATGTTAACTTTGATATTACTTTTAGTTAATTATTAAAACTTAGCTTTGATTTTATGATTATACTGAGATAATTTTAAGCAAAATAATATGCAAGAGGCCAAAGTATTAATAGTAGATGATGAAGAAGATATCATTGAATTTCTGAGATACAACCTAGAGAAGGAGGGATTTAAGGTCTTTACAGCTTTAGATGGTAAGGAGGCTATCGAAATAGCACATAAAGAAGAGCCTCATTTAATCATATTAGATATTATGATGCCAGAAATGGATGGTATTGAGGTATGCGAAAAATTAAGGAGTAATGAAGACTTTAAAGATACACTAATAACTTTTTTAACCGCAAGAGGAGAAGCATATACCCAAATTTCTGCCTTAGAAAGTGGTGGGGATGACTTTATTAGTAAACCTATCAAACCAAAAGTACTAGCAGCAAGAGTAAAAGCCATATTGAGAAGACATCCCGCTTTTAGCGGTGATCAAGCACATTCTAATATTAAAGAGTTTGGGGATATATCGATAGACTATGAAAAGTTTATTGTCATTACAAAAAGTGGTGATATTTCTCTTGCAAAAAAGGAGTTCGAACTGTTGACACTATTAGCATCAAAACCTGGTAAAGTGTTTAAACGAGAAAAAATCATGAAAAAAGTTTGGGGTCATTCTGTTATAGTTGGAGATCGAACTATAGATGTCCATATTCGTAAGCTTAGAGAAAAACTTGGTGACAAATATATCTCCACAATGAAAGGCGTTGGATACAAATTTGAGTACTAACTAAATTAGAATAATTGTTTAAGAATTTCCCTATAAGCAAACTCACATTTGCTATCACAAGTTTGATCACATTGTCTAATGTATTAATCTTCGTGTTTTATATACTGCTAGATAGTTATACCAGCATCAAGTATTTAGAATACATCCTACCCTTAATCGCAATTATTATTAATTTCTTCTTTATTAGAAGTGTTTTAGTGTCCACGGTTTTTAGAAAGATTAAAGTGATTTATAAAATCATTACAGAAAACAAGCTTACACAATTAGAAAAAGTCAATTTAGACATGAATAATAGGTCATTAGACCAAGTAAGAGCAGACGTAGAAAAGTGGACAAAATCGACACAAGATGAAATTAGTAATTTAAAAAGTCTTGAAAAATATAGAAAAGATTTTGTAGGTAATATCTCCCATGAATTAAAAACCCCATTATTTAGTATCCAAGGCTACCTCCATACCCTATTAGACGGTGGTATTTATGATACTAATATTAACATCAAATATTTAGAAAGAGCAGCAATTAACGTAGATAGATTGCAAAACATAGTCGACGACCTAGAGATAATTAATAAATTAGAATCTGAAAAAGGGCAATTAGAAAAATCTGACTTTGAAATTAAAACATTGATAGATGAAATCTTACAGGATCTAAATGTAATGGCTAAGGATAAAAAAATAAAACTTTCATTTAAGAGTGATACCCTACTTGGTGCTAAGGTCAACGCCAATAGGGAAGCGATAAGGCAGGTTTTAAATAATTTGTTGGTAAACTCTATAAAGTATGGTAATAAAGGTGGAAATACCAGGGTTGGTTTTTACAATGCAGAAAAACAAATACTAATAGAAGTAAGCGATGATGGATATGGTATTGAAGAGAAACACCACAAACATCTATTTGATAGGTTTTACAGAGTTGACAATAGTAGAGCTCGTAAGGTAGGAGGCTCTGGATTGGGGCTCTCAATTGTCAAACACATTCTTGAGGCTCATAAACAAACAATTAGCGTAAGAAGTACTCCAGGTCTTGGAAGTACTTTCGGATTTACACTTAAAAGAGTGAATTAATCTAATTACCTTTGCTCCTGATTTAAAAGTAAAATTACTCCAAAGTTAACAAGCTTTATACTTTCGCATAATGAATCAACTATTATCTGACAATCCACTTTTATTACTATTCGTAGTTGCTGCGATAGGCTATTTGGTTGGTAAACTCAGAATTAAAGGAGCGAGTTTAGGAGTTTCAGCAGTTTTATTTGTAGGGTTAGCTTTTGGCAGTATAAATCCTAAATTTAATGTGCCAGATATCGTTTTTCAACTTGGGTTAATTTTCTTTGTATATTCAATCGGGTTAAGTTCTGGCCCAGCATTTTTTGCATCGTTTAAGAAAAATGGATGGAGAGACATCATTTACGTACTCACAATGCTGTCATGTACCTTAATAGTTGCCATTGCTGCTCATTTTATTTTTGGGTTTAGTAATGCCACAACCGCTGGTCTTTATACTGGAAGTAGCACGAATACCACGGCCTTAGCAGCAATAATAGATTTAATGGGAAATCTAAAGACTGATGATATATCTGCTAAGACCCAACAGTTAGTAGCAGGTTATACCTATTCCTACCCTATTGGTGTTATTGGTGTAATGGCTGTATTAAAAATCATGGAAAAGGTTTTTAAAATCGATTATCAAAAAGAAAAAGAGCAATTAAGAAAAGACTACCCTATTGATGAAAAACTAACATCAAAAACCATACTGATTAAAAATGCCCAATATGACGGATTCAAACTAAGAGATTTTAATAAAGATCATGAAAGAAATGTTTTATTTGGTAGAATTAATAAAAGTGACGGTGTATCGCTAACTAACCCTGATACTATAATTAATGTTGGCGACCACATAATGATTATTGGGTCTGAAATTGACTTACATTCTATAATAGAACTCTTAGGAGTAGAGTCAGATGACACTTTTCACCACGATAGAAAATATTATGATATTAGAAGGATTTTTGTCTCAAATCAAGATGTTGTGGGGAGAACTCTTTCAAGTTTAAATCTTAATGAAAAATATGATGCCATAATTACTAGAATCAGAAGAGGTGACATCGACTTTTTAGCTAAAGGAGATACTGTTCTAGAGCTTGGCGATAGGATCAGATTTATTGCTAGAAGAGGCGATTTGGATAGCCTTTCGAAGTTCTTTGGAGATTCCTATTTCGAAAGTAGCAGAGTTAATTTATTCTCATTTGGTTTAGGCATTGCCATGGGTTTACTACTAGGATTAATAGAATTCCATTTACCCGGTGGTATATCTTTCAAACTTGGTTATGCTGGCGGGCCATTAATTATGGGTATTATCTTTGGATCATTAAGAAGAACTGGACCTATTGTTTGGACCTTGCCTTATGGAGCCAATGTAACGCTGCAGCAAGTCGGATTAATAATGCTGCTTGCTGTAATTGGCTTAAGATCTGGTAATAGTTTCTTACAGACACTAGGTCAAATTGAGGGTCTTAAAATATTTGCAGGAGGAATTTTTGTTACAATGATCTCATCAATTGTAAGTATTATAATAGGGTTTAAAATATTCAAAATACCGTATTCTTTGCTTTTAGGTTTTATGAGTAACCAACCTGCAATACTCGATTATAGTCAAGATCTCTCTGGTAATAAAATACCTATGATTGGCTATACTGTTATGTTTCCTATAGCTTTGATCATGAAAATTCTGTACGCTCAGATTCTTTACTTGATCCTATCCTAATACTCTATTTACTTGAAATTACTAGCTTTTTATTAGTAGAAAACCCTAGGATTGATACATATTAAGTATTTATTTAATATATAATATACACTCTTTCAATATTATTTATATATTTGCATAATGTAATATGTATTAAATTAGGTAATATGGTCAATAAAATAACAATTCTTGTATTTGCTTTTGCTTTTTGCTATCAATCAGGGTTTGCTCAGTTGAATAAAAGCATAGGTGACATTCAATTTGAATCGGGCAACTATCATGAGGCACTACAAGAGTATCTTAAAGAAAGTAATGGTAAGGACTATTCTTTAAATACCACAATCCAAATAGCAAGATGCTTTGATGCTATAGGCATTCCAACCAAAGCACACAAATGGTATGAAATTGCAATCAATCAAGATCCCACTAATTTCAATTATGCGATTGAGGTAGGAAAAAACCAAATGAAGGTTGGAAAGTATGTTGAGGCTAAAATTTCCTTTTTAAATTATGCTCAAATTGACAAGCAATTATCTAATCATTATGTTTCAGTAATCGATAATATCGCAAATATCATTAATAATGAAGGTACACAATTAGAATCGTTTGCTGTTGTGAACTCTGCAAGTAATGATTTTGCATCATTTTTTTACAATGGGCAATTATACTACAATACAGACATTAAAAATATTAATTTAGATTCTGACGCCAAAAAAACAATTCTAAAAACTGAAAGCTCGGTTACTTGTGATCTTAACAATAATGCACTAACAAAAGGTATATTTACTAAATCTAACATTGCACCTATTACAATAAGTAAGAACAATACAGTTGCTTACAGCTCTAATAACGCTAAAAATCAATTATTTTTAGCTAGGAGGATGAACAATACTCTATATGTAGGGATGTTTGATAAACATAAAATAATAAACGCTAAACCATTTCCTTTCAATAAGTTAAACACATCTATAACCGATCCATACTTGAATGACAATGGAACTGTATTATATTTTTCTTCAGATATGATTGGAGGTTATGGAGGATATGATTTATACTATTCACAATTGGAAAATGGGTCTTGGACAAAGCCTGTCAACCTAGGTGAAGATATAAATACCGTAGGAAATGAAATTTCCCCAAATGTAGATCTAAAAAACAACTTATACTTTGCATCAGATTATCATCCAGGTATTGGGGGCTATGACATCTTTAAGGCTCAATGGGTATTTGGTGGATGGATGAATGTAGTTAATATGGGTTTAGGGGTTAATAGCAGTTCGGACGATTACTATCCTTCTGTTGACAACGATTCTAATGAAATATATTTTACATCCAATAGGAGCATAACCAAAAGTGGAGAAGATATATACAAAGCTAACCTTCCAGTTAGAGACATTGTAATTTCCTTTGATGGAAAACCTAACCTCGTAAGCAATAATGAAATAAATTCTAAAGTAAAAATAATAGAATCAGTCGAAAATACATCTGTTCTTATAGAAGAAAGTGAAGATGAGATTACCTTCCAAAAGGTAAGGACAACTGAGTTAAGTGCAAATTCCACAATATCAGATGCTTCAATAGCTCAAGTAAATCAACAAATAGCTAGTATAGTCTTAGAAAAAGAAACAATCCCAGAAGCAATCTATATTGGTGAATATCAACGAAGAGCTCAAAATGATGTCGCAGTTATAATACCTAGTCATTATTATACACCACTAGAAACGAGAAAAAACATCGGAATTAATATGATTGAAACAACAGTCATGTCTCATGTTCCTGATAACGATATAGTTGATTTAGTACCACCACCAGCATTTAAAATTCCTAACTTTGGCAATACTAATTCAATGGCGACTTCAACCGCCCATGCAGTTAATTATAGCGGTGCAAGACTAGTATCTATAGGTGAAGTGATTAAACAAAATATTTCTTCCGTTTATTTTGTTCAGTTAGCTGCATTTTATTCAAGTGGTGGAGAAATGTCAAAATTTGAAAAACTGGCAGTATTAGGTAATATCTATAAAGTATTTGCGGGTACTGCTGTAAAAGTAAGACTAGGGTACTATAATGATCATAACGATGCATCAGAGGTCTTAAGTAGGGTAAAAGGCATGGGTTATAATGACGCATTTTTAGTGAATTCAGATCTAAATACTGCAAATATGGAACTTATATACTCAAATCATTCATTAGGTAAAAATTCAAATAGGACAACAACTACATCTGAGAATAATGATAACTCGTCAGAAGAAAGCAGCAATAATTTCTCTTATACTAAACCAATAGAAATTGGAACTGCTCAACAATATAAGGTTAGATTAGCTTCATATGAAGACCCAATTTGGTTTGAATCATCAAAAATTAAGGACTTAGGGCAATTAGAACAATGGAGCAAAGGATCATGGACTATTTTCATATTGAGTGGGTACAAATCATATGAAGAAGCTGAAATGGCAAGAATTAAAGCTGTAAACAGAGGATATGCAGATGCTGAAGTTGTGATAGACAATCAAGGTATAATCGAAAGACTAAAGAAAAACTAAAGATATAAACAAGGACTATTTTATTCAATATTTGTGGGACCGGCGCATAAAGATGTGCTGGTTTCATTATTTAAAAGTTCTTAAAGTTCTATTTTACTCAATATTTGTGGGATATAAGCAGCAGCTTTTATCCCATTTTTATTTTAGATTATGAATTGAAAACATTGTTGAACCATTCTGTAGGATCAGCATTCCAACTATCAAGTAATGTCTTATCTTCTGGCGATATGTAATTAGTCAGTAGGGCTTCATCTATAAGAGCTGTATAGTTAGATAACGTTTTAAATCCAAGACTAGCAGCCTTAAAATTATCAATAGCCACTTGAAATTGATAATCAAAAATCGCTAGAACACCTACAACCTCTATACCAGCATCTTGAAGCACTTGTGCAGCTTGTATACTGCTTCCTCCAGTAGAAATTAAATCCTCAATAACCAGTGCTTTAGCACCCGAGTTCGCTTCTCCCTCTATTTTGTTTTGCCTGCCATGAGACTTAGCTTCAGATCTTACGTATATAAAAGGCTTTTTCAAATAATCTGCTAGTAATGCACCATGAGGAATTCCTGCAGTAGCGACTCCAGCAATATAATCATATGAACCAAAATCACCCGCAATACTACCTAAAGCTTTCTTTATTGTAGTTCTAACCTCAGGATATGACAATGTAATTCTATTATCGCAATAAATAGGTGATCTTATTCCAGAAGCCCACGTAAAAGGGTTTTGTGGGTTGAGTTTAATTGCTTTTATTTGCAGTAAGTTTCGAGCTATCTCTTTACTAATTGTCATAGTTTAATTTAATTATTATTAGAACTTGCTGCAAATGTACAAAATATACATAAATGAAATTCCAGTGTTGTTAAAAGCAACAGAAAACTTAACAATAGGAGAATTAACAAAAGGCGAGACATATGTCGTCAAATATAACAATAAACCAAAACAGTTAAAAAATCTTATTGAACAAATAGAAAAAGGAATATTTGCAGAGAATATAATTTTACACAACGAAGATTTTGCTACTTTAAAAGCAGAATTTATTGGCAACCTAAGCCTTGTAGAAGCATCAGGAGGACTAATTGAAAATGAATTAGGTGAATTTCTCTTCATTTTTAGAAGAGGACATTGGGATCTACCAAAAGGAAAAATCGAAAAAACTGAAACTAAGAGAGAAGCAGGGATAAGAGAAGTAATGGAAGAGACAGGGATAAAAAATGTTTCAATAATTGACAAACTGACAGTTACTTATCATGTGTTTACTACTAAATCAGGAAATCGAGTTCTTAAAAAATCACATTGGTACTTAATGAAAACTGAAAAGCAAAAGTTAAAACCCCAAAAAGAAGAAGATATTCTTAAAGCTGAATGGCTGACCCTAGAAAAAGCTAGGAATTGCACACCTATGTATGGGAATATTACACAAGTAATTGAGGCGTATAATGCAAAACAACTACATTTAAATAACATCGCTCTTACTAAACAGCTAGGAAATGTTTAGCTATTTATCCAATCAAGTAACTCATTTAGATTCTATTTATTAGATTTGTGGAATTTTATTAAACTCTATTAGTGTAAAAAATAAAATTATTGCCAACAATTTAATATTTGTATAAGATATACATGAAAAAACTAGAGGAAAATAAAGATTGGGAGACACTAAACAGCATTAGCTTAAAAAAATCACCTTTGAGATTTATTGATAGCCTTTTGTACACATTATTTAATAAGTTAAATCTAGAAACCAAATAATTTAATGCCAAGAGTAGCTTTTTTTGCTGACATATTATCTACTGATTTTGATGGTGCTTCGAGGACGATGTACCAGCTTATTTCACGTATTGATCCTGCAAAAAATGATTACATGTTCATCACTGGTCATAATGACATGGAAGTAAATGCTATTGATAAACTCACAATTATTGAAACACCAAGTTGGAGTGTTCCTTTTCAAAAAAGATATAAAATGTCACTTCCTTATCTAAAAAGTAAGGAACTAAAAGCAAAACTAAAGCAATTTGCCCCAAATGTTATACATATCTCAACACCGAGTTTATTAGGTTTGTGGGCATTAAGATTTGCCAATAAAAACAACATTCCTGTTATCTCGATATTTCACACATACTTTTCATCCTACATGCAGTATTATTTTAGAAAAATACCTGCACTAGGGAGACTTTTAAGAAAATTTACAGATTGGTATCAAAGATATTTTTACAATAAATGTAGTGTAATATATGTCCCTTCTGTTTCAATGAAAAATGAACTTGTCTCTATAGGCGTGAGTCAGAATAAAATTGAAATCTGGGAAAGAGGGATAGATAAAGACTTATTTACTCCGATTAATAAAGACACAAAGTATATACAAGCATTAGTTGAAAACGATGATAAAAATATACTTTTTGTAAGTAGATTAGTTTGGGAGAAAAACCTAAAAACACTGATTGCCGTTTATAAGGAAATCCAAAATAAAAATCTTCCCTACAACTTGATCATTGCAGGAAGTGGTCATGCAGAAAAAGCAATTAAAAAATCTATGCCAAATGCAATTTTCACTGGTTCACTCTCTCATGATAAACTTAAGAAACTCTATGCAAGTGCTGATTTACTATTCTTTCCTTCCATTTCTGAAACGTTTGGCAATGTTGTGTTGGAAGGGCTATCATCAGGAATACCAGCATTAGTAGCAAGTAAAGGTGGTACTAAAGACATGATCCAAGATGGTGTTAATGGGTTCATACTAGAAGAAGATGATATTCAAGGATATGTCAATAAAATCTCTCTTGTATTAGCAGATGAAGAACTTTTAGAAAGATTAAAGGTAAACGCTAGAGAATCTTCAATGAAATACGAATGGTCAGACTTATCACAGCGATATTTTGAAAAAATAAAAGCGCTTGCCAAACCTAATCTGTCTTAAATTTGAAAATATTATTAATCTCACATAAACATCCGCCCAGTTTAGGTGGCATGGAAACTCAAAGTTTTTTTATTGCCACTGGTCTGAAAACCAAGCATGAAGTTATTGAGATAATACATAAAGGTAAAGAGAGCAGGTTAACGTATTTTAGAAAACTAAAATCAAGAGTAAAAGCAATTTTAAAAACAAATTCTGATATTGATTTAATACATCTTAATGATGGATTAATGGCATTTATACTGCATTGGCTGCCTTCTTTCACCACTGTCCCAATCGTCGTAACTTTTCATGGGCTTGATTTAATATTTCCAAGTTCCTTTTACCAATCAAGGCTTAAAAAATTTACGGTAAATAATTGTTACGCCATCTGTGTAAGTCAAAGCACTTATAATGAAGCCATCAAAAGAGGCTTTAAAAGCCAATCCATGACTTATATTGATAATGGCGTAAACCATGAATTCAAAAATGAGATCAAACCAGAAACTATTTCATCCCTAAGTAATAAGTATAATCTAAACATTGATAAAGAAGACATATTGCTTGTTTCTATTGGCAGAGCTGTGCCTAGAAAAGGTTTTAGTTGGTTTATAAGCCATGTTATGCCTGGGTTGCCCAACAATTATAAATATCTCATAGTTGGACCTAACAACGTCTCCCCTACTCTTAAATTTATTTTGTCAATTATACCAAGTAAATTAAGTATATTTATTTCCACATTGATGGGTTTTACAACAGATTACCATGTAGCGCAGCAATCAATAATTGATAATAATCTCCAAAACCAAGTATATTTTTTAAATGGTGTGCCTTTTGCAGATTTAGTCAACATCCTCTCATCTTCTTCTTTGATGATTATGCCAAATATACCGTTTCATGGTGATATGGAAGGATTTGGCCTTGTAGTTTTAGAAGCAAATATTTGTGAAAAATATGTGGCAGCATCAGATATTGAAGGAATCACAAGTGCAATACACCAAAATGAGAACGGGGAATTAATCTCACCTCAAAACGCTTATGCTTGGCATGAACGAATTAACGTCCTGACCAGTGATCTAAAACTGCTTGACTCAAAAGGTCAAAAAGCAGCAAATTATGTAAAAAATAATTTTGGATGGGATAAGATGGTCAATGAATATGAAGCTTATTTCAAAACTATCTACAGTAAATCAAGGGTGACATTATAAACTTTCTACATACCAAGAGAGTCTTGATTTTCTCTTTGGAGGTATAATTCCATGTCAAATTTCCAAATCTTTCCTTTTAACACCATAGTATCCTGCTCTATTCTATCGATATTCAAGTTTAACTCTTCATCTTTTACTAAAATTGTGTTTTGAGAAATCTCATACTTTTTTGTATCTCCAGTTTGGAATAAATTGGAATGAACGAGGGTATCTTTTGTATTAAATACAAAAAATCCAGAATCAAGCGTTTTGGTTTCTTTCTGGTTTCTATAGGCTTTTACAAAGTTCCATTTTCCTGCCAAATCTAATTTAGCATCTAATTTAACATCAGGCTTACAAGAGGTGGTGGCAATACAGAATATAATTAATGCAAAAATTAATTTTCTCATTTTTGTTTTTTAAACGAACAAATATATATAATCATTTTAATTAAATTGTAAAAAGTGTATTTAATGCATTTCGAGATATTACTTAAAAATACCAAAATTTTAGTTTTAAGGTCTATTTTTGCATTCTAATAAATAAAGAAATTAATGACATTAATAAAATCAATCTCTGGTATCAGAGGCACAATAGGAGGAAGCAAGGGAAGTAATTTTACTCCAATTGACATAGTTGAATGTACAGCGGGATTTGGAACATGGATACTTAATAATAAAAAAGCAAAAAAGGTAATAGTAGGTAGAGACGGAAGAATATCTGGTGAATTAGTCAGTAATCTAGCCATCAATACGTTGTTAGCACTAGGGATTGATGTTGTTGATTTAGGGCTTTCAACCACGCCAACAGTAGAGATGATGGTGCCTCAGTTAAATGCAGGAGCAGGTATTATTTTCACGGCAAGTCACAACCCAAAACAATGGAATGCACTAAAATTTTTAAACGATAAAGGAGAATTTATATCAGCTCAAGAAGGAGAGGACATATTAAATCTAATAAAAGAAGACAAAATCACATATACAGATGTAGATAGTCTTGGTACTTTAAGCACCTATAAATCAAGTATCGCTGATCATATTGACAAAGTAATTGCTTTACCATATGTAGATATTCCTTCCATAAAATCTGCAAACCTTCATGTGGTAGTAGATTGTATAAATTCTACAGGAGCTATTTCTATTCCTCCACTTTTAGATAAGTTGGGTGTAAAATATAAGCTAATTAACGAAGAAATAACTGGTGAGTTTGCTCATAATCCAGAACCATTGCCAAGTCATTTAGCACAGTTATCAGATGCAGTTACTGGACAAAAAGCAGATTTAGGAATCAGTATTGATCCTGATGTTGATCGATTAGCATTTGTGAATGAAGATGGAAGTATGTTTGGAGAAGAATACACACTAGTTGCTGTAGCTGATCATATTTTATCGATAAGACCTGGAAATACAGTTTCAAACCTATCATCGACTCGAGCATTGGCAGATGTAACTCGCAAACATGGTGGCAGGTATAGTGCATCTGCTGTGGGAGAGGTAAATGTGGTGAAAATGATGAAATCTACCAACGCTGTCATCGGTGGTGAAGGTAATGGAGGCATCATTCTTCCTGATTTGCATTATGGAAGAGATGCTTTAGTGGGAATTGCCATTTTTCTAAGTCTTTATGCCTCTAAGAAATTGAAAATGACAGAGTTAAAAGCAAGTTATCCAACATATTTTATAGAAAAAGATAAAGTAAATCTTGAAGGGCTAAATGTTGATGAGGTTATAGCCAAGATCAAAAAAGTGTATCAAGATGAGCATTTAAACGAAATTGATGGATTAAAAATTGATTTTTCTTATGGATGGGTTCATATTAGAAAATCCAATACTGAGCCGATAATTAGAATCTATGCAGAATCTTCTTCAGAAGAAAAAGCTAAATCATTAATACAAAGTATCAAGAACATCGTAAATTAGCATTTATATTAAAGCCATCATTTTCAAATGTCAAAGTTAGAACAGTATTTCGCACCTTTTAGAAACAATATCATTGGGATAGACCACCATTTTGACAGTCCACATGGACCAAAACGAATAGTCTATGCTGATTGGACTGCTAGTGGCAGAATGTATCGAGCAATTGAGACTAAAATGATGGATGAAATATATCCATATGTAGCGAATACACATACTGAAACCAATGTAACGGGTACAACAATGACTTTGGCTTATAAGCAGGCTAGGAATATTATTAAAAAACATGTAAATGCTTCACAAAACGATGTTCTAATTGCTACTTGTAGCGGAATGACTGGAGTTGTTAATAAATTTCAAAGGATTCTAGGATTAAAAATTCATGAAAATTTTAGAAATCAGATCTCTATTCCAAAAGGCGAAAGACCAGTTGTATTTTGTACTCATATGGAACACCATTCTAATCAAACATCTTGGCTAGAAACTATAGCAGAAGTGGTGGTAATGCCCTGTTGTGGCAAAGGTCTAGTGGATTTAGAAGCCTTTGAAGCGCTCTTAAAAAATTATAATCACCGCCCGTTAAAGATAGCAGCTGTAACGTCATGCTCAAATGTGACAGGCATCATAACTCCTTATCATGAGGTAGCTAGACTTATTCATCGAAATGGTGGGCTTTGCTTTGTTGATTTTGCTTGCTCGGCACCATACATTGATATAGATATGCATCCTGAAGATCCTGAATGTAGACTCGATGCTATTTATTTTAGCCCACATAAGTTTCTTGGAGGACCAGGAAGCTCTGGAGTATTGATATTTGACGGCAAATTGTATAAAAATCAAGTTCCTGACAATCCGGGTGGAGGTACAGTAGATTGGACCAACCCTTGGGGTCAGCACAAGTATTTTGATGAGATAGAAGCTAGAGAAGACGGCGGCACACCTGCCTTTTTACAAACTATTAGAGTAGCTCTATCTATCAATCTTAAAGCAGAAATGGGTGTAAAAAACATGCTAGATAGAGAACATGAACTCTTAGATCGACTTTGGCCAATAATGACAAATATTAAAGGTCTCCATGTATTAGCAGACCAACATAAAGATAGATTAGGTGTAATTTCTTTTTACATAGAAAACCTTCATTACAATTTAGGTGTTAAACTATTAAATGATAGATTTGGGATCCAAGTCAGAGGAGGATGCTCCTGTGCTGGAACTTATGGGCATTATTTGCTAGAAGTAAGTCAAGAAACATCCGATTCTATTACCCAAAAAATCAGTATTGGTGATCTTACCAACAAACCTGGATGGATTAGAATGTCCATTCATCCAACTATGACAAATGAAGAAGTCGACTATATTACGTCAGGTATTAAAGACCTTGCCCAAAACCACCAAGAATGGGCTAAAGACTACAAGTACGTCCCTAGCCATAATGAATTTGAATACCTTGGTGAAAACCATGTGGAAAACGACATCATCAAAGAATGGCTTAGTATAGACGAAGAAGTGAGTGCCTAGCCAGATTTAGAGACAGGATTATTCACTTTCACATTAGCTACATAATATTGATGAATAACGTGGCTGGATCTTTTAATTAATAATCATTCTTTAGAAAGGAATTTTACTTACCATAAATCGATGAGACGAATATATTTAGACAATGCCTCCTCCTCTCCATTAACGGATCATGTAAAAGAGGTATTGATTAAAAGTTATGAAGACCACTTTGGTAATCCTTCGTCTATTCACCATCATGGCAGAGTCTCCCGATCCTTATTAGAGCAAGCAAGAAAAAAAATAGCAAATGCCATTAATGCTTCTGTAGGAGAAATATTTTTTACTTCTTCTGCGACAGAAGCCAATAATATGATTTTGAAAAGGTCAATTATTGATTTGAACGTTGACCACATCATAACTTCCCCAACCGAGCACCCTTGTGTACTTAAATCTGTTGAAGCAATAAAATTTGAACATCCAGAGGTCGAAATCACATTATTAAAAGTAGATAATAAAGGCAATATAAATCTATTGGAATTAGAGTCCCTCTTACAAAATTCTAATAAAACAACATTAGTATCCTTAATGTACGCTAACAATGAAATCGCAACATTGCACGATGTAGTTGCTATTGGTCAGATGTGCAAAAATCATGGTGCTTTGTATCATAGTGATGTGGTTCAAGCAATTGGCAAAAGACCCATAGATGTATCAAAGACTTATTTTTCCTTCTTGACATCAAGTGCCCATAAGTATCATGGTCCAAAAGGAGTAGGTTTTTTTTACATGAATATGGATAATATTATTACCCCGATGATTCATGGAGGTGCCCAAGAACGAAATATGAGGGCTGGCACCGAAAACTTACACAGTATCATTGCCATGTCAGAAGCACTCCAAGAGTCTTTAGACAATATAGAAGATCGCCGAATGATACATTGTACCTTAAAAAATCACTTCATTCATAGGCTTTTAACTGAATTTGATGATATTAAAATTAACGGAGAGACTGAGACTTCAAAAGCCATAGACCATATCGTCAGTGTTTCGTTTCCGCCTACTGACAGAGTAGATATGTTAATGTTTAATTTAGACATTTCGGGTGTCAGTGCCTCTTCGGGAAGTGCTTGCAGTTCAGGGATAGAATCGGATAGCCCTGTGCTACTTGCTATTGGTCATCCATCAGAAAGAAAGACAATTCGGTTTTCATTTTCACATATGACAACTTTAGAGGAGATAGATCTGACTATTGAGATTCTAAAAAAACATACACCAACTGTATAAAATGGCTCATCAAATATACATGGGACATGCTATCCAACAGGCTAAACTTGGTGGTAAAATGGTTAAGACTAACCCTAATGTTGGTTGTATAATTGTGTTTAAAGATAGAGTCATTGGAGAAGGTTTTTATCAAGCATTTGGTGAGCCACATGCAGAAGTCAATGCCATTAACAGTGTGAAAGAAGAAAATAGGCAATTGATTAATAAGTCTACAATGTATGTAAGTCTGGAGCCTTGCTGTATACATCGCAAAACTCCTGCATGTACTGATTTGATTCTAAAATCTGGTATAAAAAAAGTAGTGATTTCATGCAAAGACCCAAACCCTGATGTCGCAGGTAAAGGGATTGAGTTGCTAAAAAGCAATGGTATTGAAGTAATAACAGATATACTTTCTGATCAAGGTGAACAACTTATCAATCCATTTAAAAGATACCTTAATAAGAGGCCTTATATCATTCTAAAATGGGCTCAAACCAAAGACAACTATATTGGCCATCGTGAAGAAAGGGTATTGATTTCAAACAAGTACTCTAATCTATATACTCATCAATTAAGAGCTCAAGTCGATGGGATTCTAGTAGGTAAAACAACTGCATTATCAGACAATCCAAGTTTGACAACAAGACATGTTATTGGCGAAAATCCAGTCAGAATCATACTAGATGCTGCATTAGAAATCCCTTTAACTCAACAGATATATAATACTGAAAGTCAAACTATTATAATAAACGAAATAAAATCAGAAGAAGATGGGAATGTTAAATATATCAAAGTCAAGGACACTAAAGATTTAGATATAATTGCCGAAACATTATTTAATGCTGGTATTTTCCGGCTCTTGGTAGAAGGAGGAAAAAAGACTTTAACTTCCTTTATTGATCAATCACAGTGGGACGAGGCACATATTATTACTGCTTCTACAAACATTAATAATGCATTTGATCCGAAAGGTTTAGTCAAAGCCCCATTTATAAAAGGACACTTAATAGATAAACTTGATTTTGAAAAAGACAAAGTTGAAGTAATACAAAAAGTAATTTAGAAATTGTGTAACTAAAAAAGTGGTTAATTTACAATTATTCCTCACCTTTTAACTCGAGTTTTGAGATAAGAATATTAATTTTAACCTATATTATAATTATCAGAGTTTAACTTAAAAAAAGTAGATAAAATGCAATACACTGTAAAAGACAGATTTTTAAAATATGTTCAAGTAGATACAGAGGCAGACCCAGCAAGTGGGCTTGTACCATCTAGTGAAAAGCAAAAAAATCTAACTAAGATAATTTTAGAAGAATTAAAGTCCATGGGCATTTCTGCCTCTACAAATGACGCTGGTTATGTCTATGCTACCTTACCGTCTAACAATGGCGAAGGAGCAAAAAAAGTCTTTTTCTGTTCGCATTTTGACACTGCTCCCGATTGTAGTGGCACCAATGTAAAGCCAATCTTACATAAAAATTATCAAGGAGGAGACATCGTATTGCCAGATGATCCAACACAAGTTATAAACACAACGAAATACCCCTACCTTAAAGAAAAAATTGGTGATGATATCGTAACAGCCAGCGGACATACTTTATTAGGGAGCGATGACAAATCAGGAGTAGCTATAATCATGGATGCCATCTACCAACTAAAAAACAATCCAGAAATAAAACATGGCGATGTAAAAATACTTCTAACCACTGATGAAGAAATTGGCAAAGGTGTAGCCCAAGTAGAATTAGAAAGGTTAGACGCAGACTTCGGATATACATTGGATGGCGGTGAATTAGGCACGATGGAGAGTGAAAACTTCTCGGCAGACGGTGCAACTATAAAGATTCAAGGTGTATCTGCTCACCCATGTTGTGCTTTAGGTAAGATGGAAAGTGCCATGAAAATAGCAGCCGATATACTTGCTGCTTTGCCAAAAGACAAGTTATCGCCAGAAACCACTTCAGGTATGAATGGCTTTATACACCCAATCAAAATCGAAGGGAAAATGGAGTCCGCAGAAATCAAATTTATACTTAGAGATTTTGATACAACAATGCTAGAAACCCATAAAAACACCCTGGATACTATCTGCAAAGAAGTCATGAAGTCATATCCTAAATCAAGCTATGAACTTTACACTTACAAGCAATATCGAAATATGAAAGATGTAGTGGATCAGCATCCATATGTTGTAGAGTTTGCAGTACAAGCTATGAAAAATATAGGAATTACACCAAATGTGCAAAGCATAAGAGGCGGTACCGACGGTGCAGTCTTATCTCATATGGGTTTACCATGTCCAAACCTTTTCGCTGGTATGCAGGCTATCCACTCCAAACATGAATGGGTCAGTGTACAAGATATGGAGAGAGCAGTTGATATGGTGATGGAGATCTGTCGATTGGTGGGGGAGGATAAGTAAGGTTGAAATGTGAAATAATAAAAATAATTAAATACAACAAAGTTTATTTCGTGTCTTTTAATACTTTTATTACTTGAATTTAAAAAAACAAATTGATTTCCATTCAGTGCATTAATGTATGCATAAACGATGGATATATAAAATATAGATAAACATCTACGACATTTTGCAATATTTTTTGTAAAAAAGTTGATTATTAAGTTATAATAACCTATTATTGTTTATCATTAATGATTATATGACATTTTGCGGTTTAAAATCCTGATCACTTTTCGCCCGCTTTCTTTTAATTTTAACGCTAAATTTAAATGATATGAAAAATTCAATCAAACAAAATTTCTTTCTTTCTTTCTTTCTTTCTTTCTTTCTTTCCCTGAGCCTATATAGTCAAC